>JASJCC010000253.1 GCA_030066175.1 Paracoccaceae bacterium
CCGCTCTTTATCCAGTTCTTCTTTGCCTATTTCCTGTTTCTCAGCCTCAAATCCGTCTCACCCTTCTTCGACGCCTTCTCCGCCGCCTGGCTGGGGGCGCTGATCGTACTTTTCCTAAACACCGCCGCCTATTCGGGTGAGATCTTCTATGGCGCGCTTCTGTCGGTGCCCAAAGGCGATATGGAAGCTGCCGACGCCTATGGCTTTGACGGCTGGAAGAAGTTCCGCAAGATCACCTGGCCCACCATGCTGCGCCTTGCCTGGCCCGCCTATACCAACGAGGCGATCTTTCTCTTCCACGCCACCACGCTGGTCTATTTCAGCGGCTTTCCCGCCTGGCAGCAAAAGGGCGACGCGCTTTATTACGCCAACTATTTCGCCGACAAGACCTTCAACCCCTTTGTGCCCTACCCGATCCTCGCGGGCTATTTCATCCTGCTGACCCTGGTGATCATCGGCCTTTTCGGCCTGGTGAACCGGCGGCTCAACCGGCACCTGCCGCAGGATGTCCGCCGCAAGATCAAGCTGCGCCCCAACCTGCTGCGCTAAGGCGGCTTTGCGCTTGCCAAACGCAGGTCGGCGCGACTACCAATGAATTTGATCAAATTCTGCACGGCAAGACCCCGGGGGCCCCATGTCCACTCCATTGCAAAGCTGGCTGCGCGACCATCCGGAGGTGCGCACCATCCGCGTGGCGGCGTCCGATCTCAACGGCCAGCCGCGCGGCAAACGGGTACCCGCGCGCTTTGCCGACAAGGTGCTCACAGGCGGCACGCGCTTTCCCATGTCGGTCCTGAACCTCGACATCTGGGGCAAGGATATCGAGGACAGCCCTCTGGTGTTTGAGACCGGCGACCGCGATGGCATGCTGCTCCCGACCGAGCGTGGCTTTGTCCCGATGCCCTGGCTTGACGCCCCCACCGCCATGCTGCCGATCTGGATGTTTCACGAGGATGGCACGCCCTTTGCCGGCGATCCGCGCCATGCGCTGAATGCCGTTATCACCCGTTACCGCGACCGCGGGCTCACCCCGGTCGTCGCGGTGGAGCTTGAGTTCTTCCTGATCGACGACAGCACCCACACCCTGCAGGTGCCGATCTGCCCGAATTCAGGCAAGCGCCGCAGCGCCGCGGAGACCATGTCGATCCGCGCGCTCGACGCCTTTGATGCCTTCTTCACCGATCTCTACGAAGCGTGCGAGGTCATGGACATCCCCGCCGACACCGCGATCTCGGAATCCGGCATGGGACAGTTCGAGATCAACCTGATGCACAGCGACGACGCGCTGAAGGCCGCTGACGATGCCTGGCTCTTCAAGACGATGATCAAGGGCCTCGCCCGCCGCCACGGATTTGCCGCCAGCTTCATGGCCAAACCCTATGAGGACTATTCCGGCTCGGGCATGCATGCGCATTTCTCTGTGCTCGATGACGCGGGCCGCAACGTCTTTGACAATGGCGGGCCCGAGGGCACCGACACCCTGCGCCACGCCATCGCCGGCTGCCTGAACGCGATGCATGACAGCACGCTGATCTTTGCCCCGCACCAGAACTCTTATGCAAGGCTGGTGCCCGAGGCGCACGCGCCCTCAGGCCTCTGCTGGGCCTATGAAAACCGCACCGCGGCGATCCGCGTGCCCTCGGGCGCGCCGGCGGCGCGGCGGATCGAGCATCGCTCGGCCGGTGGCGACGTGAACCCCTATCTCGCCCTTGCCGCCATCCTCGGCGCCGCCCTGATGGGTATCGAAGACGCGCAAGACCCGCCGCCGCCGATCACCGGCAACGCCTATGCGCTCGACCTGCCGCACATGCCGTCCGACTGGAGCACCGCCATCGATGCCTTTGAACAGAGCAGCGTTTTGCCCCGCTTCCTCGCGCCCGAGCTGATCCAGAACTTTGCCCTGACCAAGCGGCAGGAACGGCGCGGCATGGCCAAGCTCAGCCCCGAAGAACAGACCGAGATCTACCTCGATACCGTCTGACCTTGTTCGCAACGCGCCGCCCGCATAGGTTTGCCACAACACAAATACCACCGAGGCTTCATGAAAATCGGGATCTTGCAAACCGGGCATGTGCCCGAAGACCTCGCCGCCAAAACCGGCGAATATACCGATATGTTCCAGCGCTTGCTGGACGGACACGGGTTCAGCTTCGCAACCTGGTCGGTGGTTGACGGCGTGTTTCCCGACGGCCCGCAGGACGCCGATGGCTGGCTGATCACCGGCTCAAGGCATGGCGTCTACGAAGATCACCCGTGGATCCCGCCGTTGGAACAGCTCATCCGCGATATCCACGCCTCGGACAAGCCACTGATCGGCGTCTGCTTCGGCCACCAGATCATCGCCCAGGCCCTGGGCGGCGAAGTGCGCAAATATGAGGGCGGCTGGGCGGTCGGCGCGCGGGACTACGCCTTTCCGGGCGGCACCCGCCGGATCAACGCCTGGCATCAGGATCAGGTGATCACGCCGCCGCCGGGCGCGCAGGTCCTGGCCAGCAACGATTTCACCCGCTACGCCGCCCTGCTCTGGCCCGGGCAAACCTACACTGTGCAGCCGCATCCCGAGTTCGACCATGGTTTTGTCGAGGGCCTGATCGAGACCCGCGGCCCGGGCGTTGTGCCGGACGAAAAGCTCGCCATCGCGCGGGGCAAACTGGGGTGTGACCTTGACCGCCACGATGTCGGCGCCGAATTTGCGCGGTTTTTCAAGACGGGGGCGCTGGCATGAGCGACTGGATCGAGAAACTGCCAGACCCGGCGCGCGCGTACCTGGAGGGCCGGCGTCTGGATGAGGTCGAATGCATCGTCTCTGACCTGCCCGGCATCGCCCGCGGCAAGGCGGTGCCGGCGTCGAAATTCGCCCGGCAAAAGCACTTTCACCTGCCGGATTCGATCTTCTTCCAGACCATCACCGGCGATTGGGGTGAAGCCGCGGATGAGGACGAAGGCTTTATCGAGCGCGACATGATCATGAAGCCCGACATGGCGACCGCCACCGCAGCCCCCTGGACTGGCGACTGGACGCTGCAGGTGATCCACGACGCCTACGACCGCAAGGATCGCCCGGTGCCCTGCGCCCCGCGCAACGTGCTGAAACGGGTGGTGCAGCTTTATCGCGACAAGGGGTGGGAGCCGGTGGTCGCGCCCGAAATGGAGTTCTTCCTCATCGCCCGCAACCTCGACCCGGCGGTGGATATCGAACCGATGGTCGGCCGCTCGGGCCGCCCCGCCGCGGCGCGCCAGGCCTATTCGATGACCGCGGTGGATGAGTTTGGCCCGGTGATCGACGATATCTATGATTTTGCCGAGGCGCAGGGGTTCGAGATCGACGGCATCACCCAGGAAGGCGGCGCCGGGCAGTTGGAGATCAACCTGCTGCACGGCGATCCGGTAAAGCTCGCCGATGAGGTGTTCTATTTCAAACGCCTGATCCGCGAAGCCGCGTTGCGCCACGATTGCTTTGCCACCTTCATGGCCAAACCGATCGCTGATGAGCCCGGCTCGGCCATGCATATCCACCACTCGGTGCTGGATACCGAGACTGGCAAGAACCTGTTTTCCGGGCCGCAAGGGGGTGAGACGGACGCGTTTTACCACTTCATCGGTGGTCTGCAGGCGCATCTGCCCTCGGCCATCGCGATGCTGGCGCCCTACGTGAACAGCTACCGCCGCTATGTGAAGGACCATGCCGCGCCGATCAACCTGGAATGGGCACGCGACAACCGCACCACCGGCATCCGCATTCCTTTGTCGGGGCCCGAGGCGCGGCGGGTGGAAAACCGGCTGGCGGGGATGGATTGCAACCCCTATCTCGGCATCGCCGCGTCGCTGGCCTGCGGCTATCTCGGCATGGTGCAAGAGCTGCGCCCCTCGCGCCAATATCGCGGCGACGCCTATGAAGGCCAGGGCGACATCCCCCGCGTGTTGGGCCAGGCGCTGGATCTGTTTGACGGCGCCGAGGATCTGCATTCGGTGCTCGGCGCGGACTTTGCGCGGGTCTATTCGATCGTCAAACGCGCCGAATATGACGAGTTCCTGCAGGTGATCTCCCCCTGGGAGCGCGAGCATCTGTTGCTCAATGTCTGATCCTGTGGCAGTCGTCTGGGCCGTGCGGGGGCGCTGCCCCCGTCGCCTGCGGCGACTCCCCCGAGGTATTTTGGAACCAGAGAAGCAGGGGGCGGGGTGCCCATGAACCTGCTCTTCGCCAATGATAAACGGGGGGAATATCCCGAGAGTTGGTATGCCGCGACGGCCGAGCCGTTGCCGCCTTTTGCGCCATTGGGCGGGACCTTGCAGGCGGATGTCTGTGTCATTGGCGGCGGCTATACTGGCCTCTCGGCCGCGCTGCACCTGGCGCAGGCGGGCGTTGACGTGGTGCTTCTTGAGGCGCATCGCGTGGGCTTTGGCGCCTCGGGGCGCAATGGCGGGCAGCTGGGGTCGGGCCAGCGGCAGGACCAGGTCAGCCTGGAAAAGATGATGGGGTCGGACGCCGCGCAAAAGCTCTGGCAGATGGGTGAAGACGCCAAGGCGCTGTTGCGCGGGCTGATCGACCAGCACGGCATCGACTGTTATCTCAAAGACGGCATCGCCTGGGCCGGCACCTCGGCAAGCTCGGCCGAGGAATACCAGCGCTATGCCGAGCATCTGCAGACCCGCTACCGCTATGACGCGATCACGCCGCTCGATCGCGACGCGCTGCAGGCGCTCTGCCCCTCGCCGAGCTTTGAAGGCGGCGCGCTCGATCGAGGTGCCGCACATCTGCACCCGTTGTGCCTCGCCCTGGGTCTGGCCGCCGCCGCCCGTGACGCCGGCGCGCGGATCTTTGAGCGCGCGCAGGTGCATACGATCCGCCAAGGCAGTAAGATCACCGTGCAGACCGACGGCGGCCGGGTGGTGGCCGATACGCTGGTGCTGGCCTGCAACGGCTATCTTGGCGGGCTCGACCGCGCTGTCGCCGCCCGCGTCATGCCGATCAACAACTTTGTCGTCGCCACCGAACCGCTGGGTGACCGCGCGGCCGAGGTGCTAACGCAAGACATCGCCGTCGCCGATGACCGCTTTGTCGTCAATTACTTCCGGCTCAGCCACGACAAGCGGCTGCTCTTTGGCGGCGGCGAAAGCTATGGCTA
>JASJCC010000252.1 GCA_030066175.1 Paracoccaceae bacterium
CACCATGCCACCGGAAACCGGCTTGGCGAAGGCGCATCAGGCGGAAAGGCACAGACCGCTGAACTGGCTGCGGGGGCTGACCGATGACGTTCAGCCCGGGGACGCTCTTCAAACCCACGATCCTTTTGGCCGTCGCGTTGATGGCGATCATCGTGATGATGATCCTGCCCGTCCCGGCCTGGGTGCTGGATGTCGGGCTCGCGGCCTCCTTTGGCCTCGCCATCCTGATCTTCACCGTCACGCTCTTTATCGAACGGCCGCTCGATTTCTCGGCCTTTCCGACCATCCTTTTGGCCTCCCTGATGTTGCGCTTGTCGCTCAATGTTAGCTCCACCAAGCTGATCATTGGCGAAGGGCACACAGGCACTGGGGCGGCCGGCGATGTGATCGAAGGCTTTGCCAATTTCGTCATGGGCGGCAGCGTGTTCCTGGGCCTGGTGGTTTTTGGCGTGTTGATGATCGTCAACTTCGCGGTCATCACCAAAGGCGCCGCGCGTATGGCCGAGGTCGGCGCGCGTTTCGCCCTCGACGGCATGCCCGGCAAACAGCTGGCTATCGACGCCGACATGTCCGCCGGCGCGATCGACCACGCCGAAGCCAAGGCCCGGCGTGAGCGCGAACAGCAGGAAACCACGTTTTTCGGCTCGCTCGACGGCGCGTCAAAATTCGTCAAGGGCGACGCGATTGCCGGTTTGCTGATCACGCTTTTGAACCTGGTGATGGGGTTCATCATGGGGGTCTTCGTGCACGGCATGGCCGCCGGAAATGCCTTTGAAACCTATGCAATCCTGACGGTTGGCGACGGGCTGGTGTCGCAGATTCCCGCGGTCATCATCTCGATTGCCGCGGGTCTTCTGCTGGCGCGCGGTGGCGCGGTCGGCGCAACCGATCTGGCTGTGGCCGGCCAGCTGGGCGGACACCCCGCCGCGTTGGCCACGGTCGCGGTGCTGATGGCACTCTTTGCCCTTGTGCCGGGGTTGCCGTTCTTGCCGTTCATCCTTGGGGGGGCGGTCTTGGGCGGCACAGCGTATTACCTTGCGAAAAACCCCAAACCGGACGATGCCGAGGTCGAAATCCCGGAAGAGGTGGAGACACCCAAGGACAAGCCGATGGGGGATGTGCTGGATCTGGACGATATTCACCTGGAATTTGCTCCGGACCTGGTGAACATGGTGCTGGATCCGGGCACAGGACTCGATGTGCGGATCGCCAATATGCGCAATCACATCGCGTCGTCCTTCGGTCTGATCCTGCCGGAAATTCGGCTGACGGATGCGGCGGCGCTGACCACGGGCACTTATGTGATCCGCATGCACGGTGTCGAAGTGGCGCGCGGCGTGCTTAGCCCTGATCTTGTTCTGGCGCTGGTGCCGGACGGTCAGGCCGCGCTGCCCGCCGGCAACGACGTGACCGAGCCGGTCTACGGCGCGCCCGCCCGCTGGATCCGTCCCGAAGAGCAGGATCGCGCGGCACTGTCTGGCGTGACGATTGTCACCCCGACAGAGGTGCTGGCCACCCACCTGCTCGAGATCATCAAGCGCAATTTTGGCCGACTTCTGACGCTCAAGGCGCTGCGACGGTTGCTCGATGAAATGACTTCGTTGAGCAACCCGGCGCGAGCCGAGGCGAACCGCCGCCTGCTGGATGAGCTGATCCCCGACAAGGTGCAGATCGACACGCTGCTGCAGGTGCTGCGGCTGTTGCTCGATGAACAAGTGTCGATCCGCAACCTGCCGCTGATCCTCGAGGCGATTTCAGAGATGCGCGGGCAACAGACCCAGGCCGAGGCGATCTGCGAACATGTGCGTCAGCGCCTGGGCTTCCAGATCGTTGCCAGCATGCGCCGTGATGATGGCACGATACCCTTGATCCAGCTGGCGCCCGAGTGGGAAGACACGTTTTCCGCCTACCAGATCGAAGGTAGCCGCGGCACGCTGGACGTGGCTCTGCCGCCGGACAAGTTCGAGGCCCTGACCTCGGGTCTTGCCCGTGAAGTCGGCGATGCCGCCAATCGCGGCGTTGTGCCCGCAGTTGTCACCTCGTCGCGCCGGCGGCGGTTTGTCCGCACGATCATGGCGGCCAAGGGGATCAGCAACCCGGTGATGTCGTTTGAGGAAATCGGGCTAGAGGCGCGCCCAGCCCTGATCGGAGTGGTTGCCGCGTGACCGAAACCGGCCCGCTGATCGAGCTTGCGATGACCGCCCTTTGGGGCGGTTTCGTCGTGTTTCTGAGGGTGGGTGCCGCGATGGCGACCCTGCCCGCATTGGGTGAACAAACGCTGTCGGCCCGCGTCCGCCTTGTTGGGGCGCTGATGCTGACGATTGTGATCCTGCCCGCCGTGGCGCCGACCCTGCCTCTCCCACCGCCGGACCTGCCGACCTTTGTGCGCGCCTTGGCGACCGAATCGTTGTCGGGGCTCTTTATCGGGCTGATCCTGCGGTTCTTTATCCTGGCCATCCAGACCGCCGGCGCCATCGCCGCACAATCCACGTCGCTGGCGCAGATCATGGGCAATGCTGGCGTCGATCCCTTGCCGGCGATCGGCCATATCCTGACCGTTGCCGCCTTGGCCTTGCTGATGGCCACGGGCTTTCACGTCAAGGCAGCCGCTTTCCTCGTATTGTCGTACGAGTTCCTGCCGGCGCTGCAATTCCCGGACCCCGGCGCCGTTGCCGATGCCGGCCGGCGGCATGCGAGCCAGAGCTTTGCCCTTGCCTTCAGCCTGGCCGCCCCGTTTGTGATCCTGTCAATGCTCTACAACCTCACGCTTGGCGTCATCAACAAGGCGATGCCGCAGCTGATGGTGGCCTTTGTCGGTGCGCCGGTGATCACCTTGGGGTCGGTTGCGCTGTTGTTTCTCTGCGCGCCGGTGATGCTGAGCGTGTGGCTGCAGGCGGTCGAGGGCTTTCTGGCCAATCCGTTGAGGTGAACGGGGATGTCCGAAGAAGAAAGCGCCGAAAAGAGCCACGAACCCTCCCCGCGCAAGCTTGAAAAAGCACGCGAGAAGGGGGAGATTCCCCGCGCGCCCGACCTGCTGACCGCGATGGCCTATCTGGGTATGTTGATTAGCGGTCTGGCCATCGGCACCGGCAGCATGACGTCGTTTGGCGAGGCGCTTCTGCCCTTGATCGAACAGCCCGACCGCTTGGAAGGATTGTTCTTTCGCGAAGGCGCAGCAACCGCAGCCGGGTCACTTTTGCAGGCCGCGCTGGCGCCAGCACTCCCGCTCTTGTTCATCCCGGGGCTGATGGTCTTGCTGACGTTGATCGCGACCCGCGGCCTGCTGTTCACGCCATCAAAACTGACGCCCAAAATCTCGCGCCTGTCGGTGATCTCCAATGCCAAGAACAAATATGGCCGGCGCGGGCTCTTTGAGTTCTTCAAGAGCTTTGTCAAATTGACGGTCTATTCGCTTGTCCTGGCGGTTTTCCTGATCCGCGGACTCGAAGAAATCGTCGGCAGCGCGCGCGCGAATCCTGGCGAGGTGATCATGATGATGACCTCCTTGATGCTGAAATTCCTGACTGTGGTGGCGGTGATCGCGGCCGCCATCGGCGCAATCGATTTTCTCTGGCAGCGCGCGGATCACATGCGGCGCAACCGGATGTCGCAAAAGGAACTGCGGGACGAGATGAAGGATGCCGAGGGCGATCCCGCGATGAAACAACAGCGCCGAGCCCGTGCTCAGGAAATCGCGCTCAACCAGATGATGGCCGACGTGCCGACGGCGGATGTGGTGATCGTCAACCCGACGCATTATGCCATCGCTCTGAAATGGAGCCGCGAACCGGGCGCAGCACCGGTCTGTGTTGCCAAAGGTGTCGACGAGATTGCCGCTCGCATCCGCGAGATTGCCGGCGATGCCGCGGTGCCGATCCACTCCGATCCGCCGACGGCGCGTGCGGTCTTTGCCACAACCGAGATCGGCCAGGAAATCGCGCCCGAGCATTACAAACCGGTGGCCGCGGCGATCCGCTTTGCCGAAGCCATGCGCCAGAAAGCCCGCGCAGGAGGATGGAAATGACCAAGGATCTGCACGCCCTTACCCAAGTGTCCCAGGTTCAGAAGGACCGCGCGCTGAAGGCGCATCAACGCAACCTCGCCGACGAGGCGCGCTTGCAAGCCGAACTCGACGAGATCGACACCCTGCGCCAGGCTGCACAAGCCGACACGTCAAAACTGACGGAGCGCCGCGTGTTGGGAGCAGACACGCTCTGGCAAGGGTGGCTGCTGCAGCGGCGGGCGAGGGTGCTTGAACAGATGGCCATGGCGCGGGCGCGTCAGGCACAAAGCTATCTGCGTGCCCGCGAAAGCTTTGCCCGCGACGCAGCGATCTCCGATTTGGAACAAGCCGAAAGGCGTGCTTTGCGCGCCCGGGCCGAGGCAAAACGCGCCGACGATCTGCAAGAGCTTGCTATGCTGCGAGAGTTCATCGCCCGCGATTGACAACCGCGCCCGCTGAAAACGGGCGCGTGCAATGCGAGTCAGGCGTCCTGGCGCGCGACCTCGGTGATCAGAACGTTGGCCACGTCCCTGCCCATGACGTTACGCGCGGCCTCGAGCAGGGCACGGCGCAGGACGTCCATGCGCGGCCCAGAGGTGAAGGCGCCGGCAAACCCGCCGATATTGGCATGGTCGAACATCACCTGCAGAAAGACGTCGCGCAGCTTTGGTTCCAGGGCATAGACACGCTCTGTTGTGCCCGTCCGCGCCTCGATGGTCAGCGACAAAACGACCAGGGATTGCACCCGCTCTGGCCCGACCACAGGGACCACGAACTGGTTGTTCAGCTTGACGAACACCATGCCCTCTTCGGGTCCGAGGTCTTCTTCCTTGACCGGCTCGGCCTTGGCATGTTCCGCGGGCGGCAGGCATTCAACCGCGTCGGCGTGCTCTTGTTCCGCCGGCGTCAGCATTAAACCGGCTCCGACACCCGCACCCGTCCCAACCAAAGCCAGGATGATTGGCAGCAATTTGCGCATTGGTTTCTCCCTCAGAACGGCAGTAGGACGTCAAGCACCTGCTGGCCAATGCGCGGCTGTTGGACATCGGTGATCTGGCCACGTCCGCCATAGGAAATCCGCGCCGAGGCGATCTTGTCATAGGTGATCTC
>JASJCC010000251.1 GCA_030066175.1 Paracoccaceae bacterium
ATCACCCCAGCCGAGATGTTTGAATCCGGGTAAGAGCGGACCGAAGCCCTTGGTCATCTTTTCCGACCCGGCTGCGGCGATGCCGGCCGAAGAGCGGCCGTGGAACGAGCCCTCAAAGGCGATGATGTCGGTCTTGTCGGGCAAACCTTTGTCGAACCAGTATTTGCGCGCCATTTTGACGGCGAGTTCGCAGCTTTCCGTGCCGGAATTGGTGAAAAAAACCGTGTCGGCGAAGGTGGCCGCGACCAGCTTGTCGGCCAGGGCCTGCTGCTGCGGGATCTCGTAAAGGTTTGAGACATGCCAGAGCGCCTGCGCCTGCGTGGTCAGCGCCTCGACCAGTGCGGGATGCGCATGGCCCAGCGCATTCACCGCAATCCCGGCGCCGAGATCGAGAAAACGTCGCCCATCCGCCTCGATCAGCCAGCTGCCTTCGCCTTTGACGAAGGTCAGTTTTGCCCGGTTGTAAGTCGGCAGAACGGAAGGGATCATGGACGTATCCTCTGGGTGGAAAGCCCGATTGGTGCCAAGGGCACAGGGCCAAGTCAAGTTTTCAGGGGGGAAGACACAAGTGCGGGTCGCCAGGAAAGGCGGTGCGATCAGGCTCGTCGGACGTGCATCGCGTGTGTCATGCGGGCGCTCTTACAGCAATTGGCGGGTGATTCAAGGGATTTCTGCCGGGTGATGCGTGGGTATCACGGCCAGCGCCCGGACCGGCGACAGCGCCTTCGACCGATTGTCCATTGGCAGCGCAGGCGTGGGCCGCTAGCGTCGCCACTATGAAAGCGCCGCTGATCGACAACCTGCAATACTGCAATTTCTCGGAAAAGGTCTTTCGCCAGCTGCGGGCCGGCGGGGTCGATGCGATCCACGTAACCATCGCCTATCACGAAAGCTTTCGTGAGATGGTGCTGAACCTCGAACAGTGGAACCGCTGGTTCGAACGGCATGGTGATCTGATCCTGCGCGGGACAACCGCCGATGATGTGCGCCGCGCGCAGGAAAGCCGGCGGACGGCGGTGTTCTTTGGCTTCCAGAACCCCAGTCCGATCGAGGATGACATCGGGCTGGTGGAGATCGTGCACCAGTTGGGCGTGCGCTTCATGCAACTGACCTACAACAACCAATCCCTGATGGCGACGGGCTGTTATGAGGACGACGATACCGGGTTGACGCGGATGGGCCGCGAAGTGGTGGCGGAGATGAACCGCGTCGGGCTAGTGGTCGATATGAGCCATTCCGCCGAGCGCTCCACCCTCGAGGCCATCGAACATTCCACCCGCCCCATCGCGATCACCCATGCCAATCCCGACTGGTGGCACCCGGCTTTGCGCAACAAATCCGACACCGTGCTGCGGGCGCTGACCAAGTCCGGCGGCATGCTGGGGTTTTCGGTCTACCCGCACCATCTGGCTGGCGGCACGAACTGCACGCTGCGCGATTTCTGCGAGATGGTGGCCGAGGCGGCCTCGCGCTATGGCGCCGAAAACCTCGGGATCGGGACCGATCTCTGCCAGGATCAACCTGACGACGTGGTCGAATGGATGCGGACGGGGCGCTGGACAAAGCAGATCGATTTTGGCGAAGGCTCGGGCGCCAATCCCGGCTTTCCGCCGATGCCCGACTGGTTCCAGGACAATCGCGATTGGGACAACATCCGCGAAGGGCTCCGCGAGGCCGGGTTTGCGCGCGACGAGACCGACGGCATCCTCGGCGGCAACTGGCTACGATTTTACGAAGATAGTTTTGGTCCGGCCTGACTGTGGCGGGATGCGGCGAACGGTTTCTCAACTCGTTTGACCCATGTTGCGCGCGTTGACCGCCTAAGGGGATCGCGTTGCGCAGACTGTTCGGAGTGCTTGTTGCCTGTTTTGCCGCCTGGCCCCAGTTGGGCTGGGCCGAGGCCGGATCACTGGCGCGCGGATCGCTGTTGCTGGCCGGACGCGTGGCGCTGATCTCCCCCGATCCGCAGGGTGCGTCCGCGGCGGCGCGGGGCAGTCTGTTCCAGCAGGGCCAGCGCGCCCACATGCTGACGCCAATGCCAGCCCAGGTAGTGGCTGCGCGGGTGGCGCCGAAGCTTGCCGCGCCTGTTGCAACGGGTGGGTCCCGGATCCACCGGCTGCGCGCCATCATTGGCGAGGCCGAATCGCGGCGCGACGGGTATGATGCGGTGCAATTTGGCGCGCGGATCAAACCCTCCAAGCCCCCCACTCAAATGACCCTGGCCGAGATCTTTGAGTGGATCGACGACACACCCGGTCAGCCACATGCGATTGGCCGCTATCAGTTCATCCCGGCCACGTTGCGCCGCCTGGTGAAACGGCAGAAGCTGCCGCAGTCGGCGGTGTTCTCACCCGCCATGCAGGACCAGCTGGCCGACCAGCTTTTGGCCGAGGCCGGGCTGCAGCGGTTTCAACGCGGCGACATTGGCCGGCACAGCTTTATGAATAACCTCGCCAAGATCTGGGCCGGGCTGCCGAACTCTTCGGGCAAATCGCATTACCACGGCTATGCCGGCAACAAGGCCACCATGAGCTGGACCCGCTTTGACGCCGAAATGCGCGCGATCTTTGCGGGCGAGACCTGAGGCTTCTCTGGCCGCATTGGGCCGACCGCCAAAGACCCAATTCGCTTAGATCAATGCATCGGGATCGCGGCGCACCGGGGACGCCAACCTGCACGCGCAGGGCTGCCAAGGCTGGAAATCCGGACTACGCCAAGCAACCTTGAGTAGTTATGAAGGGCCGTCACTCAACCCTTTTCGGTTAGTGACCAATTTGATTTGCACATTTGAAAAAGGAATTTGTGATGGCTGATTATGACGGAAAGGCAATGACCCGCCTGATGCGCGGGGGTGAGATCGTCTCGGATGACATCGTCGCCAAGGGCATGGAAGCCGCGGCGAATGATCTGGAGACCGAGGTCAAATACGCGCTGGAAGCGGATGCTCAGTGGCAAGAGGCCAATGCCAGCTTTGACGAACGTCTGCCGGGTATTCTGCGCGAGCAATCCCCTGATGTGGCAGAGCTTTTTGCCAAACGCAAAGACGCGGCGGCGAAACTGCAGGCCGCGCGTGAAAGCGTCAAGCTCCCCCGGCTCGAGGTGAAACCGGCACTCCCGCGCGTCTTCACCGGCTCGATCGGCGGCGTCGAAACCCCCGCCTATGACTATGATTGGACCTGGTCGAGCACCAACGGATCGGTCAGCCTGGCCGATGTGACGGCCCGGCGCAGCAGCGGCGCGATGGGCGTGGATCTTTACTGCAGCGGTCGCGGCGGGTCCGGCACAGTGGACGTGGCCGCGGCTGTGGGCTTCTATTTCCGCCCAAGCACGGAAAACGGCATCCTGCGGATCCACACCGCGCCTGGCTTTGTCATGGATCTCGATACCTATTCGGCCCTTGGGACCTCGCGCGCGTCGGCCTGGATCGGGCTTTACGTCGGCGAATACGAGGTCGGCGGCAATGGCTTTACCAGCGCGCCGGTGAACACCAAGACCACGCTTGGCTCGCTTGACACATGGTGGTCGGGGGGCAGCCGTGACCGCTCCACCTCTGGCTATGCCATGAACGCGCAATTCGACGTGGACAACGCGCATTGGTACGCGATCTGGGTCTGGTGCGGCGGCAAGGCGCATGCCGGCGGCGACGGGATCTTTTCCAACACAGGCGCCTTCACCGATCTCGATGTCACCGTCCCGTCGATGACCTGGACGCTCTACTAAGTCTCGGCCCGCCCCGGCGCAGACGTCCGCGCCGGGGCAAAAGGCAAGAGAACACCTTTCCTTTCTGCGCCGAGTTTGTAACTCTTTAGACATGAAGGATCTCGCCCCAATACCCCCCCAGACCGACCTGCGCCCGCCGGCGCAGGTGATGCGCCTGGAGCGTATGGGCGCGATGTTTCCCACGCGGCTGTCGTTTCTGCGTGTGCTGACCCGCAATCTCGCGGCGGATGGCGCGCAGCTGACCCGCCCGGTGTGGAACATCGATGCCGAGGGCTATGGCGAGGCGGTCTATTCCATTACCCTCGGCGGGCACACCTACAGCCTGGTGGCGATCTCGACCCACCTGCCGGACGAGATGCGCACCGACCGGGTGATCGCCACGGCCTGGGACACGGCCTACGTGCTTTTCGACGGTGTGCCGGACGCGCATGAAGTGGCGCGGATCAAGGCCAATGCGCCTTTGCAAGAGGCGGGCCGCTTTACCGAGCGTGACCTTGTCCTCAGCCGCGCCAACAAGTCCGTGCGGCTCTTTGCCCATGTCGTCGAAGCCTTGCGCGCCGGCCGCCAGCCCGATGCCGAGATGATCCGGCAGGTGGGCTATCTGATGCGCACCACGGCCGTCTATGGTAATGGCAAGTTCGGGATCGCCGACCGCGGCCTGATCGAGGATCGCCCGGGCCTTTCGGGTGCCTTTGCCGCCGAGATGCTGACCGTCTGGATGATCCGCAGCTTTACCCATGATCTTGTGGAACATGTGGGTGGGGCGCCGCTGGACCGCGCGTTGAAAAAGCATCTGGGCATCGGCAATTCCACCGGGCTCGGCATGGCGCCGTTTCTGGTGTCACACCCGGTGTTGCTGAACAATTGGATGGTCGCGCGGGAAACGGCTTTGGCGCGGGTCCGCGCGATTGAGACGCTGTCGGATACTGAGATCGCGCGCCTTCGCGCGCTGGCCGACCGCGCTACGCAGCATCTGCGCGAATGGCAGGTGCCCGATCCTGCGCATCAGCAGCGGATAAATCGCTTACAGGGCGAATGGCAGGAGGTCATGGCCCTGCTGCAGTCTGATCTGCTGCACGGCCCGGCACCGCTCGACAACCTGATCAAGGCGACCAAAGCCCTCTCTTGCGACGCACAAGAGCTGGTGGTGAGCCTGTCGCTGGAACCCTTTGGAGAGCTGATCGACGGGCTGGCCGACTGTATGACCGATCCGTTCGGTCTGCGCGCCCTGCCCTATACCGACACCGACGCCCTGTGCGCGGCGATTGAAGAGCAGTTTGCCTGGGCGCTGCAGATCGATTTCGACGATCTGAAC
>JASJCC010000250.1 GCA_030066175.1 Paracoccaceae bacterium
CTGGGCCGCGCGCGGCTGGAACCGGACATGTATCGCCGCCTCTGTGACGTCACCAATGACGACCTCGCCAAGGTCAAGGTTGCTCATCCCTTGGCAGGTGCCGAGGGGGCCGCGGGCGAGTGGGACGACATCCGCGATTTCCGCGCCGCCGACTTTGTCACCGACGAAGAGGGTACCGGTTTCGTGCATTGCGCGCCCTCCCACGGGATGGAGGAATATGAGCTTTACCGGGATCTCGGCATGCTCGAGCAGGTCATCACCTACAACGTTCAGGATGACGGCGCGTTTCGCGACAGCCTGCCATTCTTCGGCGGCAAGCGCATCCTGCGGCCCAACGGCAAGGAAGGCGACGCCAACAAGGCGGTGATCGAAAAGCTGATCGAAACCGGCGGTTTGCTGGCGCGTGGCAAGATCAAACACTCCTACCCGCATTCCTGGCGCTCCAAGGCGCCGGTGATCTACCGCAACACGCCGCAATGGTTTGCCGCCATCGACCGGCCCATCGAGGACGGGCAGAGCGAACACGGCAACACCATCCGCGAACGCGCGTTGACCTCGATCGATCAGCTGGTGACGTGGCACCCCAAGACCGGGCGCAACCGGATCTTTTCGATGGTCGAATCGCGCCCGGACTGGGTGTTGTCACGCCAGCGCGCCTGGGGTGTGCCGCTGACATGTTTCATCAAAAAGAATGCCTTACCGACCGATCCTGATTTCTTACTTAAAGATGATCGGGTAAACGCCCGGATCCTTGCGGCCTTTGAAGATGAGGGCGCGGATGCCTGGTACAAGCCCGGCGCCAAGGAACGGTTCCTCGGCAACGATTACGACTCGAACCACTGGGACCAGGTGTTTGATATCCTTGACGTTTGGTTCGACAGCGGCTCGACCCATGCGTTTGTGCTGCGGGATCGCGAGGACGGGACAGAGGACGGCATCGCCGACATCTATCTCGAAGGCACCGATCAGCATCGCGGCTGGTTCCATTCCTCGCTCTTGCAGGCCTGCGGCACCATTGGCCGCGCGCCCTATCGCGCGGTTGTGACTCATGCGTTTACGCTCGATGAGAAGGGCAACAAGATGTCCAAATCGCTGGGCAACACCATCGAGCCCGACGCAGTCGTCAAGCAATACGGCGCAGATATCCTGCGGCTCTGGGTGGCGCAGACCGACTATGTGCATGACCACCGGATCGGGCCGGAAATCCTCAAAGGCGTGGCCGACAGCTATCGCCGGCTGCGCAACACTATGCGCTACATGCTGGGGGCTTTGGCGCATTTCGATGAGGCTGATCGCGTTCAGCCCGCAGACATGCCCGAGCTGGAGCAGTGGGTGCTGCACCGGCTGGCCGAGCTCGATCACGTGGTGCGCACGGGCTATGCCGCCTATGACTTCCAGGGCGTCTTCCAGCAGCTTTTCAACTTCGCCACGGTGGAGCTCTCAGCCTTCTATTTCGACATCCGCAAAGACGCGCTTTATTGCGACGGCGACAGCCCGCGCCGGCGCGCCGCGCGGACGGTGCTGGATCTCTTGTTCCATCGCCTGACAACCTGGCTGGCGCCTGTGCTGGTGTTCACGATGGAAGAGGTCTGGCTCGAGCGGTTCCCCGGCGATGCCAGCTCGATCCACCTGCACGACATGCCTGAAACCCCCGCCGATTGGCTGAATGAGCCGCTGGCGGCGAAATGGGCGCAGGTCCGCCGCGCCCGCCGGGTGGTGACCGCCGCGCTTGAGGTGCAGCGCAGCGACAAGGTGATCGGCGCCTCGCTTGAGGCCGCGCCGGTGGTGCATGTGCGCGATCCGGAAATGCTGGCTGCGCTGAAAACCGTGGCGTTCGAGGATGTCTGCATCACTTCGGACATCCAGCTGACCGCCGACCCGATGCCAGCCGAAGCCTTCCGCCTGCCCGAGGTCGAAGGCGTCGGCGTGGTCTTTGAAAAGGCCGAGGGCGAAAAGTGCCAACGCTGCTGGAAGATCCTCCCCGACGTCGGCCGCCACGCCCACCCGAGCACCTGCAAACGCTGCAACGAGGCGTTGGGCTGACACGGCCCACGTTCCGACGCCTGCCCGCAAATGTGTCAGGCGCCGGAAACCATTGCCCACAGAGCAAACCGGCGTATCCTGCCTCTGTTTGGAACGGGAGGATTGCATGAACCGCCGCTTTTTTCTGATCTCCGCCGCAGCACTGCCTTTGGCGGCTTGTGCGACGGCCCCTGCCACCACGTCGCGCCCGTTGGCTTTGGCGCCGAATTCGACGCTGATTGTGGTGCGGCATGCGGATCGGACCGGGGAGGACCTGAGCGCGCTGGGGCGTCGGCGCGCGCAGGCTTTGGTGCAGGCGTTGGAGGGGATGCCGCTCGATGCGATTTACAGCCCGACCATTCAGCGCAACGTGGACACGGCTGCGCCATTGTCGCAAGCGCGCGGCCTGCCGATTGAGCGGCAGATCCAGGAAAATCCGGTGCCCGGTCTGGTGCGCGACGGGGCTGGGCGCACGGTGATTTGGGTCGGCAACAAGGGCAATATCGCGACGATCTGGGAAAAGCTGGCCCTGACTGGCCCGGCGCCGCTGGAATATGGCGATCTCTTTATCGTGCAGAGCGATGCGAGCGGTGCTGTCACCATCGACCGGCGGTTTGTTGACGCCGAATGATGCCGAGATTGCGCAGGCGCTGATGGCACTGGCAGAGACGCGCGGCAAGGACAAAAGCTTCTGCCCCTCCGAAGTGGCACGGGCGCTGGCTGCGGATTGGCGGCCGTTGATGCCGGACGTGCGGCGAGTGTCGGTGCAATTGCCGCTGGTGGCGACGCAGCGCGGCCAAGTGGTCGATGCGTTGACGGCAAAGGGGCCGATCCGGCTGCGGTTGGCGCCGTAAGCGCAGGTTATTCGGCGGCCGGTTTCAAGCTTGCCATCAGGTGGTGGAACTTTTCCCCCTGCACCGCAACATGGTTGCGCAATTCCTCGGACGCGCGCAGGCCGTCGCCGTCTTCGAGCGCAGCGAGGATCGCCTCATGCTCGGCCATGGATTGCTTCAACCGCCCTCGCAGGCGCAACTGCACGCGGCGGAACGGCATCAGCCGGCGGTGCAGGCGCAGGCATTCCTGTTCGAGAAAGCTGTTGCCCGACTGGCGATAGAGAATGGCGTGAAAGCGTTCGTTTTCACGGTAATAGCCATCCGCATCCCGCGCCGCGACCGCCGCATTACAACGGGCGTTTGTCTCAAGCAGATCACGGAGCGCGGCATCGGTAATCCGCGTGGCCGCAAGACGGGCACAGGCGGATTCAAGCTCGGCCATCACCTCGAACATCTCAATGAGCTCGACCGGCCCGGGCTGACGCACAAAGACGCCGCGGCGCGGGATCTGTTCCACCAGACCTGACTGTGCAAGGCGTTGCAGCGCCTCGCGAATTGGCGTGCGCGACACCTTGAAACGTTCGGCCAGCTGTACTTCGTCCAGCCGATCACCATCCCCGAAGGTGCCGTCAAAGATCATCCCTTCGAGTGAATCGGCAATGATGTCAGCGCGTTTGCGGTCCATGGGCCTTTCCTAACAGACCCCTTATAAATACACAGACCTTTAATTCTTGTATACAAAAAGTTTGACTTGGCACACGCGGCGTCTATTTTTGCATCAGGCTCGAACACGAATCGGGCAGATGAGGGGAGGAAATCCATGAACATGACTTTCAAAGCCACCGTCGCGGCGTCCGCGCTCTTTGCCAGCGCGTTTGCGGCCGGTGCCACGGAACTGCGCCTGTCGCATCAATGGTCGACGGCCGATGTCCGCCACCAGGTGGCGCAAATCGTCGCCGATGAGGTGGCGGCAGCCGGTGTCGATCTCGAGATCAAGATCTTTCCGTCGAAATCGCTCTTCAAGCCGCGCGAGCAGTACAAACCGCTGAGCCGCGGCCAGCTGGACATGACGGTCTTTCCGCTGAGCTATGCCGGCGGCCAGCAGCCCGCCTATAACCTGACGCTGATGCCCGGTCTGGTGAAGAACCACGACCACGCCGCGCGCCTCAACGAAAGCGACTTCATGGGCAAGATCGAAGAAATCATGGCCGGTGATGACGTGATGGTGCTGGTGCATGGCTATCTGGCCGGCGGCTTTGTCGGCAAGGACAAGTGCATCACCAAACCCGAAGACGTGCAGGGCCTGCAGACCCGTGCGGCCGGCAAAGCGTTTGAGCAGATGCTGGCCGGTGCCGGGGCTTCGATCGCGTCGATGGCGTCGTCCGAGATCTACAACGCGATGCAAACCGGCGTTCTGAACGCGGCGAATACCTCGTCCTCGTCTTTTGTCAGCTACCGGATTTATGAGCAGGTGGCTTGCTACACACCGGCCAGCGACTTTGCCCTGTGGTTCATGTATCAGCCGCTCTTGATGAACAAATCCACCTTTGACGGGCTGAGCGCCGAGCAGCAAGAAGCGCTGATGGCCGCCGCGGCCAAAGCCGAAGCGTTCTATCTGGAAGAGGCGAAAAAGCAGGACGCGGCCTCGGCCCAGACCTTTGAGGAAAACGGCGTGCAGATCGCCAACATGACGCTGGAAGAGTTCGACGCCTGGCGCGCGCTGGCGCAAGAGACCTCCTACAAGGCGTTCATCGACGAAACGCCGGGCGGCCAAGAGCTGCTGGACCTCGCCCTGTCGGTCGAGTGATCTGACCTAGCGGGGCGGCCCTAGCCGCCCTGCCCCCTTTCCAAGACCAGTGAGGAGGCCACCATGGCGGGCCAGAGCACGGCTGCGATTGCGCAGACCGGCAACAATCCCTTTCTTCGCATCGTTGCCGCCATCTCGACCGTCGCAGGATGGTGTTCGGCGGGGATGATCGTGGCCGCTGTGGCCATCACCTGCCAGATGATCTTTGTCCGTTTTGTGCTGAACGGCTCGACCGTCTGGCAGACCGAGGCGGTGATCTACCTGGTGATCGCGGCAACCCTGGTGGGTCTGCCTTACGTGCAGCGCCTGCGCGGGCATGTGAATGTCGACCTGATCCCGC
>JASJCC010000071.1 GCA_030066175.1 Paracoccaceae bacterium
GCCGTTCGAGACGCCGCCGATCTGGTAGAGAGAGGGGTTCGCCGCAAACGCGGCCGGCTGCTTGGTGCGGAACTCCTGGTCGAGCTCAGCTTCGAAATTGCCGCATTCGGACATCGCCGCGGTCACGGCTTTCCACGCCTCGAACCCGGCGCTGAGCGATTTCAGCGGCACGGCGTTTTCATAGGAACAGTCGGCAAAGGCGCCGGTGCCCAGCAGCGACACGGCGGTCGCCATTAGGATACGTTTCATCATCATTTTGGTTCTCCCTGTTATCTTGGTCAGTCCGGCAAGCGTTGGCCGCTTTGCCGATCAAAGAAGTGGCACGCCGCGCGCGGGACGTGGATCTTCACCATATCGCCGATTTCGGCACGGAACTCTTTGGGCGCTTTCACCGACACCAGCGCGCCGGCGATGCGCACGGTGATCATCGTGGCATCGCCCAGCAGTTCCAGCGTGTAGATCGGGGCCTGGATTTGCACGTCGTCATCCGTGGCAAGCCCGGCATCCTCGGCGCGGAAGCCCAAGGTCACGGCGCCGTCGCCACCTTCAATGCCGGACAAGCTGATGCCATCCGCCTGGAACGCGCCGCCGGTGCGGTCGCCGTCGATCAGGTTCATCGCCGGGCTACCGATGAAGCCGGCGACAAAGGTGTTCGCCGGTCGGTCATAGATTTCGGTTGGTGTGCCCACCTGCTGCACCACACCCTGCTTCATCACCACAACGCGGTCGGCCAGCGTCATCGCCTCAATTTGGTCATGGGTCACGTAGATCGTGGTGACCTTGAGTTCATGTGACAGGTTCTTGATCTGCGCCCTCGTCGACACCCGCAGCTTGGCGTCGAGGTTCGACAGCGGCTCATCCATCAGGAACACGTTGGGTTCGCGGACAATCGCGCGGGCCAAAGCCACGCGCTGGCGCTGCCCCCCCGACAGCTCGGCCGGTTTGCGGTGCATAAAGGGCTCAAGCTCGACCATCGCGGCGGCGCGCTTGACGCGCTCGTCATGTTCGCTGTCGGGCACCTTACGCACCTTCAGCGGGAACCGGATGTTTTCGTAGACGTTCATGTTGGGGTAAAGCCCGTAGGACTGGAACACCATGCTGATGTCGCGGTCTTTTGGGTCAAGGTCGTTTACCCGGCGCCCGTCGATCATGATGTCGCCATCGGTGGCCTCTTCCAGGCCTGCGATCATCCGCATCGTTGTGGTCTTGCCACAGCCCGAGGGGCCCAGCAGCACCAGAAACTCCTGATCTTCAATCGTCAGGTCGAACTTGTCGACACCAACAAACGACCCCCAACGCTTGGACACGTTGCGCAGTTGGATCTCGGCCATCCACGAATCCTCTCTGTTGTCGCCGCGTGTCTTTGCACACGTTTGCAAAAAGGCTAGACGCAAGCGCGCGACTTTGCCAAGACTTTTTTCCGCAAAGGCAGGGAAGGCAGAGCAAATGACCGATTTTCGACAGGTGGCGCGGGATGGATTGGCGCAACTTTGGGCAGAAGGGGAGGCGTCGATCCTGGCGCCCGACGTTTTGGCCGATCTGGCCTGGCCGCTGAATCGCGTGGTCGGGCGCGAGGCGGTCACGCAGACGTTCATCGAGCCGTTGCGCGCGGCGTTCACCGGGTTGCAGCGGCGCGACCTGATGTTTTTCGGGGGTGACAATATCCGCGCGCCGGGGGGCCAATGGTGCGCCTGCGTTACGCATTATGTGGGCAATTTCAATGCGCCGCTCTGGGGAGTGGCGCCGTCGACCAGCCTGGCATTCCTGCGCGCGGGCGAGTTTTTCCGGGTCGAAAACGGCCAGATCACCGAGATGAAGATCATCTTTGACCTGCCTGATCTGATGCGCCAATGCGGCCGGATGCCGTTTCCCCGTCTGGGGACCGAGATTGTCTTTCCCGCACCCGCGACGCAGGACGGGCTGATTCCGCAAGGGGGCAACAGCAAGGAAACGCTGGACCTTGTCGAGGGCATGCTGCGCGATCTGCATCTCTTTGACCCGGAAACCGGCGAATCAAAGGGCCAGACCGGCGATGACGGCTATTGGCACCACGAAATGCTCTGGTACGGGCCGGGGGGGATCGGGACAAACTATCAGTGGCGCGGTTTCGTCAAGGATCACCGCGGGCCGTTTCTGGCGGCTTTTCCGGATCGCAAGGGCGGCAATCACTACTGCCGGATCGGCGATGGCAACTATGCCGCCGTGTCGGGCTGGCCGTCGATGACGATGACCTGGCAGGCGGATTACCTGGGCCTCAAGGCCGATGGCCGGCCTTTGACCTTACGCGTGATGGATTTCTACCGCTGCGCCAATGCCCAGATCATGGAGAACTGGGTCTGCCTCGACTACGGCGATCTTTACCAGCAGATGGGCGGCGATCTTTTCGCCGATTAACGGCTAAAGAGCCCGCGCAGCCAGCTGCGCCCATCGTCAACGCTGTCGCCGACGCTCTCCAGCGCCGGGTCGATCCGGTTTTCGCGGAACCGGCGCCAGCGAACCCAGATCGCCCAGGTCGTGGCAACGAGGAAGGTGAGGATAAAGATGTTGAGCCAGGGAATCAGCTGAACATCCGGCCCCTCGACCGGGCGCACGGAAATCGCGTTGGGAAAGATCGAGATCAGCTCAAGCCGCCAGCCGTAATGTTTGATCACCACCCATTGCGGCGCATCGGCGGTCGAACGGAGATCCGCCGTCTCGGCCTGCAGGTTCGAGGTGTCGAACTTGAAGTAAGGCGGCCAGCCCCAGCCGGTGTCTTCGTTGCGATAGACCATCACCCGGTCATTCGACAGCCGGGTCTGGATGAAAAACACATCGCGGTTCGGCACAGTGCCGTCGGATCCCACATCCGCCTGCGCCCAGAACAGGCTGTTTTCACCCGGATCAACGCGCTTTTCATAGGTATCGGTGATCCGCGCGATGTCCTGCTGCGGCAACGTATAGTGCAGAAACGCCGCCACGAAGGTCCAGAACAGGATGATGAAGGTCCATTTGACGTAGGCCATATCCCGCCCCTTCTCAGTTGTAGTTCGTCAGGTAGATGATCAGGATCATCAGGCAAAAGGGCACGATATACACCCCCAAGATCAGCTTGCGGCGCAGCGATCCGTCGTATTCCTCCAGACCTTCGCGGACAAAGGTCTCTTTATCACCCTCGCCGCCCAGATCGTTCCATTCGCTTTCCAGCTTGGCCCGGCGTACCGACCGCGAATATAGCGAGAGCGACACGTAGACCACGGTCAGCACCACGAATCCGATGATCAAAAGCCGCGCCAATGCCAGCATGGAATCCCCCTTTGCCTTACCCACCTGATACCGTCTGGCGGGAAAATCAACCTACCATGTGGCGGTTTTCCAACGCTGCGGGGAGGTGGCCACCACCAAAAGCACGATCGGCCCCCAGATCAGACCTGCCTTGGCGCCAAGGATCAGGAAGTGCCGCAACCCGGCCTCGGGCCGGTCGCCCAGCAGGCTGATCGCCTGCGGCAGTTCCAGCGCGTAAAGCGCCGCAAAGCCAATCGCCGCCAGCAGCCAGACCAACGCCGCAGACAGCCCCAGGCACAGCGCCATCGCGGCCATGCTTTCGGGCAAGACCGCCTCGACCAGCCGGGTCACGATGGCGGCGGTCGCCATCAGGATCAGCGTCGGGATCAGCAGGGAGACGATCATGCGGGTCAGCTTTCAGAGCAACATGTTACTATCCTGAAAACTGGGGTCGATCCGGGCCGAAGTCAAAGTCATGGCTTTCCTGACTTGCTAGACTGCGCCGCGTAAGGTTCACTAAGCCGGAATGAAGGGGGTTCCATTATGAAGAAAATCGCATTTCTTGTCGCCGCGCTGGCGGCATCACCGCTTTGGGCGGATGAGGTCATCGACAGCCTGGATGCCGCCAAAGAGGCATACGAAAACGGCGACATTCAATTCGCCATAGAAGAGCTGGAATACGCCCGGCAGCAGTTGATGGCGATGAAAACCGACAGCCTTGGCGCGTTTCTGCCCGAGGCGCCGAATGGCTGGACGCGTGAGATCGATAACGACATGGCGGCCGGTCTGGCGATGATGGGTGGCGGTGTCGGGGCCGAGGCGGAATACTCCGGCCCGGGCGGCAAAAACGTCAGCCTGACCCTGATGGCCGACAACCCCATGGTCGCCAGCATGGGCGCAATGGCGGCCAATGCCGCGATGATGGGCATGAAGGTCGAGCGTATCAACCGGCAGCGCTTTGCCATCCAGGACGATCAGATGATGGCGCTGGTCGCCAACCGGATCCTGATCCAGGCCGAGGGTGATCTGGACGCGGCACGGATGATCCTGGAACAGATCGACTTCAAGGCGCTCGCAGATTTCGGCAACTGATCTGTCTCGTCCAAAATGTTGGAATCGGGTCACGTTGAGCACCATGCAAGATGGGTCGCAATGACGACGCCACAGTGAAGACCTGTGGCGGTCTTTCCACCTAGAATGTCGGTTTTGCGGGACCTTCCGGACATGCACATCCAAGGGACCGATGTCCGCGTTTGGCGCCTCGCGACACTCTCATCCCGAGGGGAGGACGAGAATGCCATATGCGAAGCACAGATTGTTCACGTTGCGTTCTATTCGCCCATGACTATGCTGCTGGTATGAATAGCATCCACTACCAAGCGTCCCCAACTGGCTGGGGGCAAGACCGCCTCACGCAATACCTTGATGACTATCGAGGCAATCAACATGCGACGTTCGCCAACAAGCGCTCCGAGGTGATCGACTTAATCGCCATCGATAGCATGTTCTGCAAGCTACTCGACGGCGCGACAAACCCGCAGCCGTTCATCCCGATGAGCTTCCTGCTGCGCGCGCACGCCGCCTATCGCGGAGCAACAGGGGCTATCATGGCAGGTCAGCTGTATGAGGCACAGGCGCTGCTCCGCCTATGTCTCGAACAGGGGGCATACGCACATTACATCGGTGACGACCAGACCCGATGGACGGTCTGGATGAACCGCCACGACAACGACGCGGCGAAGAAGGCTGTCCGCGATGAGTTCACCCACGGCAAGGTTTCCCGCCACATCACGGCGGCGAACGTCAAGCTCGGCAAAAACTATACTACGCTCTACGAACGCACGATCGACTACGGCGCGCACCCGAACGAGCGCGGTGCGTCCCTCAGTTCCGAGACGGTGGAAATGGAGGACGGCGGAGAACAGCTCCACACCATCTATCTTCACTGCGATGGCGTGCTTCTAGACTACAGCTTGAAGAGCGCGGCTCAGGTCGGCCTGTGGGTGCTGAAAATCGGCCAGGAGATTTACCCGACGCGGATACAGGCTTTGGGTCTTCAGCACCAGATAGCGGACATGTCCAAGCGGTTCTGATGGGCGGCGATTATGAACGCGATTGAACAGAACCTCGCCAATTGTAAGGCATCGCTTTACCCAAGCATCCGGGTCGCAGGCCAGCTGCCGCGTAACCCTGTCGCCCACAATTGGTAACTTTGGGCTCACAGGGGCCTTGCGGCAACGCGGCATCTCGCTCGCGTTCGACGTCGATGGAGTGGCCGGCCTTGGGTCGACCCTCGGTGCTTGATCACCCAACCACGTTGAAGCCCGGCCCATAGGGATAGCCGGTGATGTTTTCGTTGCCGTCTTCGGTGATGATCAGGATGTCATGTTCGCGATAGCCACCGGCGCCGGGCAGGCCTTGCGGGATCGTCAGCATCGGCTCCATGCTGATCACCATGCCTGGCTCCAGTACCGTGTCGATGTCTTCGCGCAGCTCCAGCCCGGCCTCGCGCCCATAGTAATGCGACAGCACGCCAAAGGAATGGCCATAGCCGAAGGTGCGGTATTTCAGCAGGTCGCGTTCGGCGAAAAAGGTGTTGATCCGCTCGGTCACCTCGGCGCAGGAGATGCCCGGTTGCAGCAGGCTGATGCCAAATTCATGCGCCGCGACGTTGGCCTGCCAAACCGCCAGCGACGCGTCATCCACAGTACCCACAAACAACGTGCGTTCCAGTGCGGTGTAATAGCCCGAGATCATTGGAAAGGTGTTCAGGCTGAGGATATCGCCGTGTTGTAGCGCCCGGCTGGTCACCGGGTTGTGCGCGCCGTCGGTGTTGAGGCCAGATTGGAACCACACCCAGGTGTCGCGGTATTCGGCGTCGGGAAAGCGTTTGGCGATCTCCAGCTCCATCGCGTCGCGCCCGGCCATGGCCACGTCAATCTCACGCGCGCCGGGTCTGATCGCGTCGCGGATGGCATAGCCGCCCACATCGGCCACTTGTGCGCCCTGCCTGATCAGCGCCAGCTCGGCTGGGGATTTGTGCATCCGTTGGCGCATGGTGGCGGGGGCCATGTCGATGCAGTGGGTGGACATCAGGAAATCGTCCAGCAGTGCCTTTTGCGTCAGCGTCAGGTGATCGCCCTCGAACCCGATGACCTTGTGGGTGCCCGAGACCGACCGCACCGCGCGCCAGAAATTGTCGCGCGCCCAATCGGTGTAGGTGATGTTGTCGCCATGGCTGCGCCGCCAGGGCTGGGCCGCGTCGATGCCGGCGCTGATCGTGACGCTGTCTGTCGCCGTGACGACCAACCCGTAGGGCCGGCCAAAGCTGCAATAGAGAAAGCCCGAGTAATAGGCGATGTTGTGCATCGAGGTGAAAACGCAGGCCTCGACGCCGGCGGCCTCCATGCTGTTGCGCAACCCGCTCAGGCGCGCCGCGTATTCCGCCGCCGCGAATGGCAGCTGCTTTTCCCCTTGGTGAAAACGGTAAAAGTCCGGTCGTTCCATCAAAACCCTCCTTTGGCCACAGGAGGGGTGGACCCCCTTCACCGTGGCAACGGCAAAGCAAGGTCCCGGCGTTCAGGACGGATCATGGGGCACGCAATTGCTGCGCTGGCGACGCCATCGCCGGCCCGGGCGGGACCATGACCCGCTTGGTGGTTTTTGGCAAGGGGTTCAGCCGTCCGAGCGTGCGAGCCAGAGCCGGTAATGCAAAGTCACCCCGGCACGCGCGGCCGCATTAAGCTTGCGGCAGAAGAGTTCATAAGCACGCGCCGGGTCGTGATGCTCAGCCCAGTTCCAGCCCGCCGGATCCGCCCCCAGGATCTCCCACCCTGAGTCGCCTACCGGTTCGTGCAGGGGCACCGTGCCCGCCTCCATCAGCGAAATGCCGACGCCCCGATCGCGGGCCATCCGGGCCAAAGCGGCGACCTCACGCCGCGCGAGCCAAGGCGTGCCGTCGCCGGTCAGCCCGGCGCGAAACAGGTCCTGCAGCCGGTCAGCCGGCGGCAGGTCATCCGGGGCCAAGAGGCCGCTCATGCTCAGACCGTCATGCAGATGTATTTCATCTCCATGAACTCATCGATGCCGTGATGGCTGCCCTCGCGGCCAAGGCCGGATTGCTTGATCCCGCCGAACGGTGCCACCTCGGTTGAGATGATCCCAGTGTTGACGCCGACAATGCCGTATTCCAGCGCCTCGGCGACCTTGTACACGCGGCTGAGATCCTTGGCGTAGAAATACGATGCCAGGCCAAAGATCGTGTCATTTGCCATCTCGATCACCGCATCCTCATCCTCGAACTTGAAGAGCGGCGCGAGCGGGCCAAAGGTTTCTTCCTGCGCGACCTTCATGTCCTGAGTCACACCGGTGACGATGGTCGGGGCAAAGAAGTTGCCCTGCGTGTCACCCTTGTTGCCACCCATCAGGATGGAGGCGCCCTTGGCGGTGGCGTCGGCGATGTGTTCGATCACCTTTTCCCCGGCCTCGGGGTTGATCAGCGGGCCCAGCTGCACGCCGTCTTCCAGCCCGTCGCCCACCTTCATCTCACCCACCCGGGCGGCGAGCTTTTCGGCAAAGGCATCGTAGACCCCCGCTTGCACATAGATGCGGTTGGCGCAGACGCAGGTCTGGCCGTTGTTGCGGAACTTGCAGATGATCGCACCTTCGACGGCGGCATCCAGATCGGCGTCGTCAAAGACGATGAAGGGCGCGTTGCCCCCAAGCTCCATCGAGCACTTCATCACCTGATCCGCGGCCTGCCGCAGCAAGATTCGCCCCACCTCGGTCGAGCCGGTGAAAGTCAGCTTGCGCACCAACGGGTTTTCGCAGAACTCCTTGCCGATCTCGGACGATGAGGCCGAGGGCACCACGTTGAACACGCCCGCCGGAATGCCGGCACGTTCGGCCAGCACTCCCAGCACGATGGCCGACAAAGGCGTTTCCTTGGCGGGACGGGCGACAAAGGAGCAGCCCGCTGCCAGCGCCGGGCCGGCCTTGCGGGTGATCATCGCGTTGGGGAAATTCCACGGGGTGATCGAGGCAGCCACACCAATGGGCTGCTTGATCACCGTGATCCGTTTGTCGCGCTGGTGGCCGGGGATGGTTTCACCCCGGGTGCGCTTGGCCTCTTCGGCGAAGAACTCGATGAAGGACGCGCCATAGACGATCTCGCCCCGCGCCTCGGCCAGCGGTTTGCCCTGTTCCGCCGTCAGGATGGTGCCCAGATCGTCCTGGTGCTGCATCATCAGGTCGTACCACTTGCGCAGCACGTTGGCGCGTTCCTTGCCGGTCCACTGTGCCCAGTCCTTTTGCGCCCGGTTCGCCGCTTCAATCGCCTCGGCCACCTGCGCCCGGCTGAGATCGGTGACCTGAGCGATCACGTCGCCGCGCGCGGGGTTGGTGACGTCAAAGGTGGCCTCCCCCTCCACCCAGGCGCCATCCACATAGGCGCGGTTCTCCAGAAGGCTCGGGTCTTTCAGCAGACCGGCCAGGTTTGTCGCTTGGTCCAACATCGGTGTTCTCCCCTCATTTCGCGGCTGGCGGTGTGCCGCGGCTTTGCTATGCTTCTAGCGCTGTAACCTGCAAGAGGAAAGCGATGGAGCTGGACGACGCCTATGCCAATGCCGCCCATATTCCGGGGGCAGAGGCCTATCCTGCCAAATGGGCAGCCGCAGCGGCGGCGTTTCGCCAGCAAAGGGCGGTGACCGGGCGGATTCGCCCCGGGTTGATGTACGGGCATGGCACGCGGCAGGTGCTGGATCTTTTCCTGCCGGATGGCCCCTCACAGGGTTTGGTGGTCTTTGTGCATGGCGGCTACTGGCTGCGCTTTGACCGGTCGGATTGGTCACATCTGGCGGCGGGGGCTGTGGCGCGGGGCTGGTCGGTGGCGTTGCCGTCTTACGATCTCTGCCCGCGGGTGCGTATCTCGGACATCACGCGGCAGATCGCCCAGGCCGTCAGCGTCACGGCGCGCGAAGTATCCGGGCCGATCCGGCTGATGGGGCATTCCGCTGGCGGGCATCTGGTGGCGCGAATGACGGCCGAGGGTGTGCTGCCCGGGGACGTGCGCGCCCGGCTGGCGCATGTGCTGTCGATCTCGCCAGTGGCGGATCTGCGCCCGCTGATGCGGACCTCGATGAATGCTGATCTGCAGGTCGATACGGCTGAGGCGCAGGCGGAAAGCCCGGTTTTGCACCCTGCGCCTGCCGTGCCGGTAACCGTCTGGGTTGGGGCGGACGAACGGCCGGTGTTCCTCGAACAAGCGCAGGCGCTGGCGACGGCCTGGGGCTGCGCGCATCACGTGGCGCCGGACAAGCACCATTTCGACGTGATCGCGCCGCTGGCAGATCCCGACAGCGCCATGGTGGCCACCTTGCTGTCCTAAGGACAGCGTCAGGCTTTCAGATAGGTCGGCAGCATCTCTGCCAAGAGGTCAAAGACCAGCCGCACCCGGCGGTTGGTGTGCAGCTCGCGATGCGCCACCAGCCAGACCGGATAGCTGAAGTCCGGCGCGTCCGGTAGCGCTCGGACCAGGACCGGATCGGCATCCCCCAGCGGACAGGGCAGCGCCCCCAGGCCCAGCCCCGCCCGTGTCATCGCGATATGCACCAGATGACTGTCCGAGGTGACCTTGAACTGATCTTCGCTTACATCGATGCCGTATTGCGCGAGCGCCGCGATATAGCCCGGCACATCGTCAAAACCGATGAAATCCGCGCGGCTGAGATCGGCCAGCGTTTTCACCGGACCAAAGCGTTCCAGGCAGGCCGGGGTGCCGTAAAGCGTGCCTTTGTCCTCGCAAATCAGCTTGCCGATCAGGTCCGGCTGATCCGGCCGTGCGTTGCGGATGGCGATGTCGGCCTCGCGCCGTTTCAGATCGCGGATCGCGTTGGAGGCGACGACATCCACCGTGATCCCTGGCGCCACCTCGCGCAGCCGCGTGACAACGGGGGGCAGCAGCCATTCGGAATAAGCCTCAGAGGCGGTGATCGCCACGCGGCCTTCGATCGATTGCGCCTGCCCGCTAGCGGTCAGCGACATCGCCGATGCAGCCTCACCCATGGCGCGGACATGCTCCATCAGCTCGGTGCCTGCCTGGGTCAGCGTCAGGCCTCGCCCGACCCGTTCAAAGAGAGTCACACCGAGCTGTTCCTCCAGCGCCGTCACCTGCCGGCCCAGCGTTGGCTGGGTCATGCCAAGCGCGCGGGCGGCGGCCGACAATGACCCCTCTTCCGCCGTGACCAGAAACGCCCGGGCGCGGTTCCAATCGAATCTGACCGATCTCCAATCCATGCAAATGTGTATACATGTTATCGGAAATCAGGCAATATCGATGCGCATCCGCATGGTGTAATTCAAGATCATCATTCATGTCAGCGGCGCCGCCGCCCACCCCGAGGAGATCATTATGAGAGCCGCCATCTACAAGCGTTACGGCCCGCCGCAAACAGTTTCCGTCGCCGACCTGCCCAAGCCGACACCCGCTGCGAACGAGGTGCTTGTGCGGGTGCATGCGAGCAGCGTCACCACCGCCGATTGGCGCCTACGCGCAGCGGCCTTCCCGGGGATCCTCTGGCTGCCGGGGCGTCTGATGACCGGGATCTTTGCCCCGCGCCAGCAGGTGTTGGGACAGGAATTTGCCGGTGTGGTCGAAGCCGTCGGCGCAGACGTCACGGAATTCACCCCCGGTCAGCGGGTCTTTGGCTTCAGCGGCAATGGTTCACATGCCGAGTTTGTCACCGTGCCAGAAAGCGGCGCGATCCTGCAGACCCCCGACACCCTCAGCGACGCTGAAGCCGCCGCCCTGCCGTTTGGCGCAGCCACTGCGCTGGAGTTCCTGCGTGACGTTGCCAAAGTACAGCCCGGCCAGCACGTGCTGGTCGTCGGCGCGACCGGAGGTGTTGGCGTTTATGCGGTGCAGATGGCCAAGGCGCTGGGCGCCCATGTCACCGCCGTCAGCAGCGCCGCAAATGCCGATCTGGCGCGTGAGCTAGGCGCGGATGACGTGATCGACTATCGCCGCGAGGACCCGGGCAGCGCGCGGAATGCACATGACGTGGTGTTTGATGCGGTGGGCGCCACCAGCTACGCGCAGATGCGCAAGGCGCTGCGCAAGGACGGGCTTTACCTGCCGCTGAACTTCGGTGGGCGTGAGCTTTGGACCTTGCTGATGACCAAGCTGCGCGGTGGCCCGCGCATCACCCTGCATGTCAATGGCGACACCAAGCAGCATCTGCGTGACCTCTTGGCGCTGATCGACGCGGGCAAGCTGCGCGCCGTGATTGACCGGCATTTCGATCTCGACCACGTGGTCGACGCGCATGCCTTTGTCGAAACCCGGCATCGTAAGGGCGCGGTGATATTGGACATCCTACGCCGCAGCCCGGCCGCCCTGCCGGCATAACCCGCACAGCAAAAAGGCCCCGGAATTCCGGGGCCTTTCGTGTGTCTGGCAGGTGTCTTAGTTGACGGCCTTGGCCTCAACCACGTCCTTGTCCGTTGCGGCTGCGTCGGCCTTGGCGATCTCGATCCGGCGCGGTTTCAGCGCTTCGGGGATCTCACGCTCAAGATCGATATGCAGCATGCCGTCGGTGTGGCTGGCGCCCACGACGCGCACGTGATCGGCCAGGTGGAAGCGGCGTTCGAACGCGCGGGTGGCGATGCCGCGATGCAGATAGGTCCGGCCTTCGTCATTGTCGGCCTTGCGGGCCGACACAACCAGGGCCTTTTCCTTCACCTCGACCGACAGGTCTGCATCCGAGAACCCGGCGACGGCGATCGAGATGCGATAAGCGTCTTCGGCGGTTTTTTCGATGTTGTAGGGCGGATAGGTTTGCTGGCTGACATCGTTGGTCAGAACCCGATCCATCATGTCCGCGATCTGGTCAAACCCAACCGTGGCGCGGTAAAGCGGTGCAAAATCAATCGTTCGCATTGGTCATCCTCCATTGAGCGATACCGGTATGTTTGCGGCGCTCTCCCATCCGGGCAGAGCGTCAGTAGGTTCCGGAACCCTGTCACAGGCGCCCCGGATAACCGTTAAGTGGGAAGTGTTTGGCGGGCTTTCAAGACCCCGGTCAGGGCCGGACAAAGCGCGCCCCGGTGTCGCCGCGCTGGCCGGCACCAAGCCGCCTTGCGCCCGCGCTGACCGGTGCCCGCGCATCGGCGCGCCGCAGCTTGGCCGACAGTTCGGCCACTAGCGGCGGCAGGGTCATGCCATAGGCAGTGCTGCCCCGCGCGCCGGGCTGGGTGGAGGAGGAGATCACCGACAGGATCCGCAGCCGCCCATCGATGCGCGCAAATACCGGCGCGCCGGAGGAGCCGAAGGTGACGTTGCAGTCGAACGCCAGCACGCCGTCACGATAGCGCCCGGTCAGGCTGCATTCGGGTTGCCGGGACAGCACTTGGTCGCGGCCTTGGCCGTAGGAGACGACACTGACCTTGGTACCAGGCGGGGCGCCTTGCAGCACGCGGAAGGGATCGGCCTCGGCACTGGTGATGGGTGCGTCGAGTTTGATCAGGGCCACGTCATGCGCGATGGTGGCGTCGCTGGCCTGGCCATCTGTGGTCGGCTGATAAGCCTCAGGTGTTGCCACCCTCAGGCCCCTTGCCGTGGCAATGGCCTGACCGTGGTGATAGCCGGCGCGGAACACCATGCCGCGCGCCGGCAGCGGCGCCCCGGTAGCGCGGTCAAAGACGCAATGCGCGGCGGTCAGAACCACGTCGCGGGCGATCAGCGTGGCGGTGCAGAAGCCAGTGCTGGTGTCGAGCCGCCCAACACCTTCCCAGCCCAGCAGCTCACCGCGCCGGTCCATGACGTCGAATGTCTGCGCCTGGGCCGCCGAGGCGAGGCCCAGCCAGACAAAGGCCACATATCTCAGGGCTTTACGAATTTGGCCCCCGTGTCGTTGCGGGTGCCGGCGCTCATACGTTCCAGTCCGGGTTCCAGGCCAATGCCCTCGGCCAAGCGGGCGCGCACAACTTGCAAAGGCGCCTCAAGCGCGGTGCCCAGCGACACCGGCTGGCCCGCGGCCGTGGCCTTGCCCGACACCACCGACACGATTCGCGGCCGGCCCGAGCTGAAGGAAAATACCGGTGAGCCTGAGGCCCCGAAATCCACCAGGCAGGACATGATCAGCACACCTTCCTGCCGGGTGATCACTTCGCACAGCTCTTGCAGAGCGGGGGCCTCGGACCGGTCATGCGCGTAGGACACAACCCCGATTTCGTCGCCGTTGCTGGGGCGGATATCGGTGGCGAAGGGGGTGATCGTGGTGTTGCGGATCGGGTGCTGAAGCTCGATCAACGCGATGTCATTGCGCACGCGTTTTGCGCCCGAGGGGCTGTTGAAGTCGTATTCCGGATGCTCGACCGCCCGGCGCACGCGCCGATAGGCCGCCGCGCGCCCGTTGCGCCAGCCAGCCAGGAACTGGATGTCATCGACCGGCACGCGCGCCCCGGTGCCCGGATCAAACAGGCAATGCGCCGCCGTCAGCACCAGGTTCGGCTCGATCAACGCGCCGGTGCAAAAGGCCGCGCCGGCGATTTCCAGCCGCCCGACAGCCTCCCACATCCGGCCATCTTCGTTGCTTTCCATGGAAAACAGGCCCTGCGCCTGCGCAGTGCCCGCCCACAAAGCCAAAACCAGTCCAAAAATGCCGCGCACCGCATGCTCCTGCGTTTTGCCTATATCTACGTGCCGGGTTAGGCAAAAATACGGCAGAGCGGCGCGCGGAGGCCAGCTTTTTGTTCACGCTTTCGCGATCAGTCCTGCGCGGCCAAAGCAGGCGGTTTGGGCCCGCCGGTCGCCCAATCCAAGAGCTCGACGGTATGAACGATGGGTACGTCAGTGCCACTGCCGATCTGCATCATGCAGCCGATATTGCCGGCGGCGATCACGTCGGGCGTTTTGGCTTCCAGCGTTTGCACCTTGCGCTCTTTCAGCTGCGTCGAAATCTCGGGCTGCATCAGGTTGTAGGTGCCCGCAGATCCGCAGCACAGATGGCTATCGGCCGGTTCCACCACCTTGAACCCGGCCTTTTTCAGCAGGTCCTTGGGGTAGGTCTTGATCTGCTGGCCATGCTGCAGCGAACAGGCGGCGTGATAGGCCACTTTCATCGGGGCGACCTTGGGCTTGCCCATGTCGAGCTTCATCAACAGCTCGCTGACATCCATGGCAAGCGCGGACACCCGCGCCGCATCCTCTGCCAGCGATTCCGTGCGGAACATGTGGCCGTAATCCTTGACCGTCGTGCCGCAGCCGCTGGTGTTGATGACAATAGCATCAAGGCCGTCGCCATCCATCTCGCGCGCCCAGGCGCGGATGTTCTTGCCCGCGGTGCCGTGGCTTTCCTCGGTCTTGCCCATGTGATGCGTCAGCGCCCCGCAACAACCGGCCCCCTCGGCCACGACCACCTCGCAGCCCAGCCGCGTCAGCAGGCGGATCGTGGCATCGTTGATGTCGGTGTTCAGCGCCTTTTGCGCGCAGCCAGTCATCAGCGCGACGCGCATCTTGCGCTCGGTCGCCGGGGCAAAGACTTGTGGGTCGTCGTTGCGGCTGACCGGCGGGATCGTCTTGGGCGCCATCGCCAGCATCGCGCGCAGCCTGGCGTCAGGGATCAGGCGGGCGAAGGGCTTGGCCATCTTGGCCCCCAGCATCGCCACCCGAAACCGCATCGGATAGGGCAGGATGCGCGCCAAGAGCCAGCGCAGCGCCCTATCGTGCCAGGGGCGGTCATAATGCTCTTCGATGTACTCACGGGCATGATCGACGAGGTGCATGTAATGCACGCCCGAGGGGCAAGTCGTCATGCAGGCCAGGCAGGACAGGCAGCGATCGATATGCTTGACGGTCTTTTCATCCGGCTTGCGCTCATTCTCGATCATGTCCTTGATCAGGTAGATCCGGCCACGCGGGCTATCGAGCTCATCGCCCAGCACCTGATAGGTCGGGCAGGTGGCGGTGCAAAAGCCGCAATGCACGCAGGACCGCAAGATCTCGTTCGCGCGGGCGGTGCCGGGGTCTTTCAGCTGCGTTTCGGTGAAGTTCGTCTGCATGTCACACCATCATCCGGGCCGTGGCCAAACCGAACCACGGCAATGTCGTTGCAAGAAGGGCGATTATCGTGACCCAGCGGCGCGGCACCGGGTGCGCGATGCGGCGACGCAAGGCCTGCGCCATCAGCGCCACCGCCAGCACCCATGCAAGCCAGAGCGTCAGCAAAGACCCCATCAGTGAAGTGGGCCCGGTGCGCGGCTGCAGCCAGATCGCCACGGCGGCAGCGGCGATGACGCCCAACGCCAGCAGGATCAGGACCCAGAGCCGCGTCGGCAGGCGCAACAGCAGTGCACAAAGCGCCGGGCCGCCGGCAAAGTTCACCACAAAGGCAATAAGCGTGTTGGTCTCCATCAGGCCATCAGCCCCGGGTTCAGGATGCCCTTGGGATCGAACCGGGCGCGCAGCCCGTCTGACAGGCTGGCCAGCGCCGCGGGTTCGGGATGAAACACCGGCAGGGTCTGTAGGCTGGCGTCGCTGCCACGGATCAGCGTCGCATGGCCGCTGATCGCACCCAGCCGCGCGCGGGCGTCGGTGCCTTCCGGCATCAGCGCCCAGATCAACCCGCCGGCCCAGTCCAGCAGCAGACCGTCGGCGCCCAGTTTCTCGGCAAGCGCCGGCGCGTCCGATGCCTTGCACGAGATGCGCCAGACATCGCCATCGCGGCCGTGAAACAGCTCGACATCCCGCACCCAGCGCCACCCGGCGGCAACCTTGTCGGGATCCCGCTCGACCGACACCTCATGCCCGTCGAACATCTGTTGCAGCTCACCCGCGCGATACGCCACCGACCCGGCAAAGCCCTCGATCCGCAGCATGGTCACCGGATGCCCGTCGACGCCTTTGGGCGCGTGGGCGGCGCCAGTGATCTCATAAGGCGAGCCAAGGGCTTGGGCCATCGCCGCCACGGCCTCCTCTATCGACAACCCGTGGATCAGGACACAGGCCGCGCTTTCCGGTTTCGGTAACACCTTGAGGCTGACCTCGGTCAGCACACCCAAGGTGCCCCAGCTGCCGGTCAGCAGCTTGACCAGATCATAGCCGGTGACGTTCTTCATCACCCGGCCGCCATTTTTCAGCACGGTGCCGGCGCCATCCACAAACCGCACCCCCAGCATGTAATCCCTGCACGCCCCGGCTTGCAGCCGGCGCGGCCCGGAGACATTGCCCGCCACCACACCGCCAATCGTTGGCTCGCCGCTGGTGCCTAGCAACCCGCGATGGTCCATCGGCTCAAACGGCAGCCGTTGGTTTTCCGCCTCGAGCGCTGCCTCGATCTCGGCCAAGGGCGTGCCCGCCTGCACCACCAGCGTCAGCGCGCCGGGTTCATACAGCGTGATGCCGGTCAGCGCGCCGGTTTCCAGCACGTCACCGGTGATCGGCTTGCCGATCCGGCGCGTGCCGCCACCGCGGATGTGCAACGGGCCAGTGGCCGCCGCGATCGTCTCGGCCAGCTCGGCCTCTGTCCTGGGTTTCATGATCTTCTCTGGTTCCAAAATACCTCGGGGGGTCCGGGGGGCTGGCCCCCCGTCGCGCTCACTCGGCGGCCAGCGCCAACGCCCGGCGTTGTTCCGAGCTGGCCAGCGGGAACACCTTGGCCGGGTTCAACAGCCATTTCGGGTCGAACACGTCCTTGACCGCCATCTGGATTTCCATGTCCTCGGGCGCGAACTGATCCACCATCAGATCACGTTTCTCGATGCCCACACCATGTTCGCCGGTCAGACAGCCGCCCACCTCGACGCAAAGCCGCAGGATTTCCGCGCCAAACGCCTCGCAGGTTTCCAGATCGCCGGGCTTGTTGGCATCATAAAGGATCAACGGGTGCATGTTGCCGTCACCTGCGTGGAACACGTTGCCCACGCCCAGGCCGTATTCCTTCGACATCTCACCGATCCGGCGCAGCACAAAGGGCAGGGACGACACTGGGATCGTACCGTCGAGGCACATGTAGTCGTTGATCTTGCCGATGGCGCTGAACGCCGCTTTGCGCCCGGCCCAGATACGTGCCGCCTCATCCGCCGATTGCGCCTCGCGCAGTTCAACCGGATTGTGCTTTTGGGCGATCTGCTTGATCAGGCCCAGCTGTTCGTCGATTTCCGCGTCGGAGCCTTCGACCTCGACGATCAACAGCGCCTCGCAATCAGGATAGCCGGCGCCGGAAAAGTCGTCGCAGACACCAATCAGCAACCGGTCCATGAATTCGATCGCCACTGGCAGAACGCCCGCCTTGATGATGTCGGCCACGCAGGCGCCCGCGACTTCGCTGTTGTCAAAGCCCATCAGCACCGGGCGCGCGCCTTCGGGTTTGTGCAGGATGCGCAGCGTGGCCTCGGTCACCACTCCCAACTGGCCTTCCGATCCGCAGATCAGACCCAAGAGGTCATAGCCGCCAGCATCCATATGCGCGCCGCCAATCTCGACCACGGTGCCGTCCATCTGCACCATCGTCACGCTCAGGAGGTTGTTGGTCGTCACACCGTATTTCAGGCAATGCGCCCCGCCCGAATTCATCGCGATATTGCCGGC
>JASJCC010000009.1 GCA_030066175.1 Paracoccaceae bacterium
CATGACCAATCGCCATGGCGCGCCCGGTGGCCAGCCCCTTTGCGCGCGCATTGGGGCTGTAGTTCAACTGCCGCGCGGCCTCGACCACGCGTTTGCGGGTGCTCTCGCTGACCTCGGGATACCCGTTTAACGCGCGGCTGACCGTGGTCTGCGACAGATTCAGATGCTGCGACAGTTCTTTCAGGTTCATTGTGGCAGCGGTCCCAAAGCGCTTTCAATTCCATCTACGTTAGACATAGTTTTGCCGGGTCGGGAAGAGGCTTTGCATTTTGCCGTGAATCTCTGCGCTGCAGCATAATTCTGTCGGAAAACTGCGCATATGGAGATTGACAGGCGCGTGGAACTGTCAGACCCTCAGAGCGTCCAAAGCGCTTTGGGGTGACTCGGGTGCATGGGGTCGAAATGACAGCGCGGATGACCGCGCGATTTGGGAGGGAATACCATGAAAAACACGCTTTATGCGGGCGTGGCCTTTTGTGCGCTTGCGGCCGGTGCGGCGCAGGCGGGCGGGCATCTGCCGTTCACCCCGGGCGAGGGGGATTTCAACTGGGACAGCCTGAACGCGATTGCGGATCAGTATGACCTGACCGGCCAGACGGTCGAGATCACCGGCCCGTGGACCGGCAACGAAAAGGAAAAGGTCGACAAGGTCTTTGCCTATTTCACCGAAGCCACCGGGGCGACGGTGAACTATTCCGGCTCCGACAGCTTTGAGCAGGACATCGTGGTGTCGACGCGCGCCGGCTCGGCGCCGAACCTGGCGGTCTTTCCGCAGCCGGGGCTGGCGGCGGACATGGCGAGCCAGGGCCTCTTGACGCCGCTGGCCGATGGCACCGCCGACTGGGTGCGCGACAACTTTGCCGCCGGGCAGTCCTGGGTTGATCTGGGCACTTATGCGGGCCCGGATGGCGCCGAGGCGCTCTATGGTCTTTTCTATCGCGTCGATGTGAAGTCCTTTGTCTGGTACAACCCGATCGCCTTTGACGAGGCGGGGTATGACATCCCCGAAACCATGGAAGAGCTGAAAGAACTGACCGACCAGATTGTTGATGATGGCGGCACGCCGTGGTGCATCGGTCTGGGATCAGGTGCGGCGACCGGCTGGCCGGCGACCGACTGGGTCGAAGACCTGATGCTGCGCACTCAGCCGCCCTCGGTCTATGACGACTGGGTCACCAACGACATGAAGTTCGACGATCCGCGCCTGATCGCGGCGATCGAAGAGTTCGGCTATTTCGCGCGCAATGACGACTATGTCAGCGGCGGCGCGGCGGCGGTGGCCACCACCGATTTCCGCGACAGCCCCGCCGGTCTCTTTGCGATCCCGCCGGAATGCTACATGCACCGCCAGGCGTCGTTCATCCCGGCCTTCTTCCCGGAAGGTACGGTTGTCGGTGAGGATGTGGATTTCTTCTACTTCCCGGCCTATGCCGAAAAGGACCTGGGCAAGCCGGTGCTGGGGGCGGGTACGCTCTTTGGCATCACCAAGCCGTCCGAGGCGACCTCGGCCTTTCTGGAATTCCTCAAGGCGCCGATCGCGCATGAGCTGTGGATGGCGCAGGGTGGCTTCCTGACGGCGCATGCCGGCGTGAACCCCGCGACCTATTCCGAGGACAGCCTGCGCGCCCAAGGTGACATCCTGCTGCAGGCGACGACGTTCCGCTTTGACGCGTCCGACCTGATGCCGGGTGAGATTGGTGCGGGTGCGTTCTGGACCGGCATGGTCGATTACGTGACCGGTACCGACGCGTCCGAAGTGGCCGCCGGCATCCAGGCCCGCTGGGACAGCATCCAGTAACGCGAAAGCTGCTTGCAACAGCCAGGCCCTTCCCGTGCAGACAGGCGGGAAGGGCCACCTTCGGCCCACACCGGTCCAGATCAGAGACCGGAGCGGCCAACAGAAAGGGCGGCTTCGCCCATGTCTGAAACCGGGAGGGGGACCACCACATGTCACCGATACTTCAGGGCATTTTGACCATCGCATTCGGGGTCGGCGGCTGTGTCGCCTATTTCTACGGATCGAACTGGGTCCTCGACAAGGTCATCTTTCCCCCCAAACCCGACGACAATGGCCGCAACATCAACCGCGCCACGATTGTGCGCCCGTGGCTTTTCCTGTTCCCAGCGATGTTCGCGCTGGGGCTTTACCTGGTCTACCCGGTGGTCGGCTCATTCTACCGATCGCTCTTCAACCGGGCGGGCGACGAGTTCATCGCCTTTGGCAACTACACCCAGATGTTTTCCGAAGAGGGCTTTCGCATCGCGCTCTTCAACAATTTCCTCTGGGTGCTGGTGGTGCCCGCCGCCGCCACGTTCTTTGGCCTGCTGGTGGCGCAGCTGACCGACAAGCTGAAATGGGGCAACATCGCCAAATCGCTGATCTTCATGCCGATGGCGATCTCGTTTGTCGGCGCCTCGCTGATCTGGAAATTCGTCTACGCCAACGACCCTGACATTGGCATCATCAACGCGCTGCGCGATTTCTTTGGCGCGGCGCCGGTCGATCCGCTGCAGATCCCGTTCTGGAACAACTTTTTCCTCATGGTCATCCTGATCTGGATCCAGACCGGCTTTGCCATGGTGATCCTGTCCGCCGCCCTGCGTGGCATCCCCGAGGAAACGATCGAGGCCGCGATCATCGACGGCGCCAACCCGTTCCAGATCTTCTTCAAGATCAAGGTGCCGCAGATCATGGGCACCATTGTGGTGGTCTGGACGACGATCACCATCCTGGTGCTCAAGGTCTTTGACATCGTCTATGCGATGACCGGCGGCAATTTCGATACCGAGATTCTGCCCAGTTACATGATGGATTACATGTTCCGCGACGATGGGCGGGCGACGGCGGTGGCCTTTGTCATCATGATCATCGTCCTGCCGGTGATGATCTGGAACATCCGCCAGGCCCGGAAGGAGATGTGAGATGGACAATATTGCCGGTCAGAAATCCTCTCTTTCGCTGGTCACCAACGCCTCGGTTGTCTTTCTTGTGCTGCTGTGGCTGATCCCGACCGTCGGCCTCTTGGTCAGTTCGTTCCGCGACCGTGACCAGATCTCGGAAACCAGCTGGTGGACCAGCATGTTCCCGGTGGAATCGGCCTTCCGCGTCCAACCCGATGCCGGGGGCGCGACGCAGGAGGGCGACGTCTTTGTCCTGACGGGTAATGTCTTTGGCGAGGACGGGTCCGGCACGGTGTCTGCCTTTGGCATCGCCGCGCGGACGCCGGGTGCTGCGGCGCCGGGGCAGACCATTGCCCGCTTCCGCGTCGATGTCGACAAGGCGGGTGAGATCGACAATGAGCGTATCGTGGTCAGCTATCCGGCGGGTGAGGCGCCCACCTTCCCCGCAACCGATGACGATGGCAATGCGATCTTGGCCGATACGGCCGTGCTCGACCGGTCGCTAAGCATCGTGGGCAACGGCGACTTCACCTGGACCTCTGGCAAGGAAATCAGCCGCGCGCCGTCGCTCTATTTCATCGCTGAATCGCCGCCCGATTTCGGACTGCAGAACTACCGGCAGATCCTGACCTCGGACAATATGGACCGCGCCTTTATCAACACGCTGACGGTGACGATCCCGGCAACGATCATCCCGATCCTGATCGCCGCCTTTGCGGCCTATGCGCTGGCCTGGATGGATTTCAAAGGGCGGGGGTTTCTGATTGCCATGGTGGTCGGGCTGTTGGTTGTGCCCTTGCAGTTGGCGCTGGTGCCGCTGCTGACGCTGCACAACCAGGTGGGTATCGGCCAGTCCTTTGTTGGCATTTGGCTCGCGCATACCGGCTTTGGCCTGCCGCTAGCGATCTATCTTTTGCGCAATTACATGGTCGGTCTGCCACGCGACATCATCGAAAGCGCCAAGGTCGATGGCGCCACCGATTTCCAGGTCTTCACCCGGATCGTGCTGCCACTGTCCTTCCCGGCGTTGGCCAGCTTCGCGATCTTCCAGTTCCTCTGGACGTGGAATGACCTTTTGGTGGCCAAGGTCTTCCTGCCCTCAAACGCGGAAAGCTGGGTGATGACGGTCAAGATCGCCGATGACCTGCTGGGCTCACGCGGCGGGGATTGGGGCATCCTGTCAGCGGCGGCGTTCGTTTCGATCGCGGTGCCGCTGGTGGTGTTCTTTGCGATGCAGAAATACCTGGTGCGCGGCCTCTTGGCCGGATCGGTCAAGTAAGTACGGCTGTGAAGGATTAAGCCTGAATGACACAACAGTCCCAGATAAAGCTCGAGTCGGCCATCGTGCAGGATCCGGAGTGGTGGCGCGGCGCGGTGATCTACCAGATCTATCCGCGCAGCTACCAGGACAGCAACGCTGACGGCATCGGTGATCTCTTGGGCATCGCCCATAGGCTGCCGCATGTGGCCTCATTAGGCGTGGACGCGGTCTGGATTTCGCCGTTCTTCAAGTCCCCGATGAAGGATTTCGGCTATGACGTGAGCGACTATTGCGACGTCGATCCGATGTTCGGCAGCCTTGCGGATTTCGACATCCTGATCGCCACCGCGCACCGGCTGGGGCTGAAGGTGATGATCGACCTGGTGCTGTCGCACACCTCGGACGAACACCCCTGGTTTGTCGAAAGCCGCTCCAGCAAGGACAATCCGCGCGCCAATTGGTATGTCTGGGCGGACGCCAAAGAGGACGGCACGCCACCCAATAACTGGCTGTCGATCTTTGGCGGGTCGGCCTGGCAATGGGACACCACCCGCTGCCAGTATTACCTGCACAACTTCCTGACCGAGCAGCCAGACCTGAACTTTCACGAACCACAGGTGCAGGACGCTTTGCTGCAAGTGGCGAAGTTCTGGCTGGATCGGGGGGTCAACGGTTTCCGTCTCGATACGATTAACTTCTACGTCCATGACGCGCAGCTGCGCGACAACCCGGCTTTACCCGCCGAAAAGCGCAATCCGATCATCGCGCCGGTGGTCAACCCGTATACTTGGCAAGAGCATGTCTATGACAAGAACCGCCCTGAAAACCTGGCGTTCCTGGAACGGCTGCGCGCCCTGATGAACGGCTACAACGCCGCCGCGGTGGGCGAGATCGGCGATGACCTCAAGGGCTTGGAAATCCTTGGAGAATATACCGGCGGGGACAAGCGGATGCATATGAGCTACGCGTTTGAGCTTCTCTCCGCCAACAAGCCCTCGGCCGCCTACGTCAAAGGTGTGATGGATCACCTTGATGATGTCGCCGCCGATGGCTGGGCCTGCTGGGCGTTTTCCAACCATGATGTGCCGCGGCACGTGACGCGCTGGCAGCTGACCGACGCGGCGGCGCGGATGTATACCACGCTGATGATGTGCCTGCGCGGATCGGCCTGCATCTATCAGGGCGAAGAGCTGGCCTTGCCAGAAGCCGACGTGCCCTTTGAGGATCTGCAAGACCCGTACGGCATCCGCTTTTGGCCGGCGTTCAAGGGCCGCGATGGCTGTCGCACGCCGATGGTCTGGGAGTCCAGCAACCAGAATGGCGGCTTTTCCTCGGGCAATCCCTGGCTGCCGGTCAGCCATGATCACTTGCCTCGCAACGTGGCCGAACAGGAACAGGACCCAACCTCGATCCTGCATCACTATCGCAAGGCGATTGCCTTTCGGCACAGCCACACTGCGCTGCAAAAGGGCGACAAGGCCGAGGTCGGGGTCACCGACACCATTCTGCATTTCCGGCGCATCGACGGGGACGAGACGATTTTCTGCGCCTTCAACCTCAGCCCCGAGCCGGCCGAGATGGCCTGGCCCGAGGGCGATTGGCGGCAGATCGGGATCGAGCTCGGCAGCGCAGGCCCGGCACCGGACGGGCGGTTACATCTGGGGCCCTGGCAGCCGGCACTGGCGCTGCTGGTCAAGCAATAAAGAGATTAGGGAGGGGACGGCATGGCCAATCTGAAATTGACGGATGTCGCCAAGACATATGGCGGTACGGTCGAGGTGCTGAAGGACATCAACCTCGATATCACGCAAGGTGAGCTGATTGTCTTTGTCGGCCCGTCAGGCTGTGGCAAGTCAACCCTGCTGCGGATGATCGCCGGGCTGGAAAAGATCACTGGCGGCACGCTCGAGATTGATGGCCAGCGGGTCAATGATGTGCCGCCCGCGCAGCGCGGCATCGCCATGGTGTTCCAGTCCTACGCGCTTTACCCGCATATGACGGTGCGGGAAAACATGTCTTTTGCGCTGAAGCTGGCCAAGAAAACCCCGGATGAGATCAACGAGGCGGTGAACCGCGCCGCCAAGATGCTGCAGCTGGATCAATACCTTGATCGATTGCCCAAGGCGCTGTCGGGTGGGCAGCGTCAGCGTGTCGCCATCGGCCGCAGCCTGGTGCGCGACCCGAAGGTCTATCTCTTTGACGAGCCGCTGTCGAACCTCGATGCCGCGTTGCGCGTTGCCACGCGGATCGAGATTGCACAGCTGAAAGAGCAGATGCCCGACCGCACGATGATCTACGTCACCCACGACCAGGTCGAGGCGATGACGCTGGCCAGCCGGATCGTGGTGCTGGCCAACAAGGGCATCGCGCAGGTCGGCAGCCCGCTGGAGCTTTATGAACGGCCCAACAGCGAATTTGTCGCGCAGTTCATCGGCTCCCCCTCGATGAACCTCTTGCCGGGTGAGATCACCGGCACCGGTGAGCAGACCACCATCAAGCTCGAGGATGGCGGGCAGGCGGTGTCACATTACCCGACCACCGACGCCGATATGGGCATGAAGGTCAATGTCGGCGTCCGGCCCGAAGACTTCATCGAGACCGAGGGCGACTATGTCTATCACGGCACGGTCGACATCACCGAAGCGTTGGGTGAGGTCACGCTGCTTTACTTCCGGCCTGACGCCGAAGGGCGCGATGCGGTGATCGCCAAGCTGCCCGGCATCCACAAGGATGTGCGCGGCAAGGACGTGCGGCTGACCGCGACGCCGGACAAGGTGCATCTCTTCGCAAACGGGACGTCGTTGCTTTATCGCTGAGGCGCTTGGCTGCCCGTCAGTCCGGGCATTTGGCGCGGAAGCGCTCGCCGGTTTCGGTGTTGCGGTAAAGGCAGGTGCCGTCGTTATATTCCTCGATGACCGCCGCGGTGATCGCGCCAAGCGCGCCACCGATGATCGCGCCGCGCGCGCGGTTGTCGTCGTCGATGGCCGCCCCAATCGCAGCCCCTGCCGCGACGGTGCCCAGCGGTTGGGCACATCCGGCAAGGCCAAGGGTCAGAACAGGCAGAATGAAAATCAGGTTGCGCATAATCGCTCTCCTCTCAGCGGGATGCGTTTCCGGACGCGCGGAACGCTTCGGATGGGCCACGTGGCGGCCATCAACCGCCCGGAAGCACCTTAGTATCGCACAAAGCGCATGCGACTCGCCCATGCATTGAAATCGAAGCACGTGGTCGGCAAGAGCCCGCCGACGTGCGGACCCTTGCGTTTGACCCGCGCTACTCCACCGTCACCGGCCGCCGCGCGATCACACGTTTGCCCTTGCCCATGTAATAGCGCAGCTCATAGGCGCCGGGGGCCTCGGGCAGCTTGATGATCGTCGGGCTGTCTTCGCGGGTATAGACATAGGTCTCATAATCGCTGTCAGACGCGCCAACCGCCGACACCGCGATATAGTCGTCGCGGTATTCCGGCCCCTCCCAATGCACCGCCAGGTTACCCCCGGCCGGTCCGCTCTCGGCGGCCTCCAAAGTGGCGCTGACCTCGGTCAGGGTGATGGGTTTGCGGACCAGAACGCTTTCCCCACCCGAGGCGGCGACATAGCGGACCTCGTACTCCCCCGGCAGCGGCGGCATCTGCAAAAGCAGCGGATTGCCCTGGCGGGTGTAGGTATAGGCCTCGTAGCGCGGATCACCGACCCGCGCGACCGAGACATAGTCGCGCTCATATCCCGGGCCGTCCCAATCCACCACGATGCGGGCACCGGCGCGGGCCGTTTCCGGCGTGGTCAGGCGCGCGCCGACCTCGACCACTTCGATCACCTTGGTCGCCAGCACCGTGCGGTCCTGCGCCATGATATACCGCAGCTCGTAAGTGCCGGGGGTCAGCGGCATGGTCAGGTCCAGCGGCGCGCCTTCGCGGGTGTAGGTGTAGTTTTCATAGCGGTCATCCCCGGGCCGCGCGACGCTGAGATAGTCGTTGCGGTAATCCGGCCCGGTCCAGCCCACGGTCAGCTCTTCGCCGGCGGTGGCCTGTTCCGGTGCGTCCAGCGTGGCCGTGACTGCCGTCACCTCGATCATCTTGGTGGCGAGCACCGTGCGGTCCTGCGCCATGACATAGCGCAGCTCATAGGTGCCGGGCACCGCGGGCATGGTCAGCGATCCGGGGCTGCCATTGCGGGTATAGGCATAGTTCTCATAACCGCGGTCGCCGGGTTCCGAGATGGCGATATAGTCATTGCGGTAATCCGGCCCGGTCCATGTCACCGGCAGTTCGGCGCCGGCGAGGGCGCTGGCCTCGGCCTCCAGTGTGGCTTCGGCCGGGGTCACGGTGATCGTCTGGGTGGCCAGGATCTGCCGCCCATCAGCCATGACGTAACGCAGCTCATACGTGCCCGGTTCGGGCGGCATGATCAGCCCGCCAGGGCTGCCATTGCGGGTGTAGACGTAGTTCACATAGCCACGGTCGCCGGGCTCAGACACCGCGATATAGTCATTCTTCAGATCAGGCCCTTCCCAGGTGATCGGCACGGTGGCGCCAGCGACAGCGGTGTCGGGGCCAGTGACAGACGCCTCGGGCAGGAGGTTGGGCAGCACCAGAGTCACGGTCTGCGCACTGTCGCCGACGGTAAAGGCCAGCTCGGCGCTGGCCTCATCCTCGGGCCGCAGGACCGACGCGGTATAGTCGCCCGGCAGCAGGTCCTGCACCAGCGTCGCGCCACGTTCGAACTCCACAAGCATTGTATCGCCCTGGCGCAAATCCCACATCAAAGGTGTGTCGATCCGCGGGCCGTTTTGACCCGCGGTCGCCACCAGCGTCACGGCCACCGGCTCGGGCGCTTGGGTGACCTCGGTCAGCGCTGTCCCAAGCTCGGCCGCGTTGGCCGCGGTCAGAAATTTGCCGCCGGTCTCTTCGGCCAGGCACTGCATCTGCGCCCGCGCCGCGGGGTCAGCCACGTCAAAGCCGATCACATGCGCGGTGAAATCGGCGCCGGCCTCTTCCAAGGCGCGCGCCGCGGCGCAGGGATCGGGGTTGCAGGTCTCGATCCCGTCAGAGACCAGGATCACGGTGGCCTTTTCTTCGGTATGGCGCAGCGCCTGGGCGGCGGCGACCACCGCATCTGTCATCGGCGTCTTGCCGCGTGGCTGGATGCCGGTGACGGCCTGCGCAATCGCGTCGCGCGTGCCGGTCCCTGGCGCCACCAACGTCTCGATATCGGTGCAATCGCCCTTGGTGCGGTGGCCATAGGCCGTCAGCCCCAACTGCTGTTCGGCAGGCAGGCTGCCCAGAAGATCGCGCACCACATCCTGCGCGATGGTGATCTTGGCGGTGCCATCGATCTGGCCCCACATCGACCCCGATGCATCCAGAACCAGGATCGTGTTGGCGCGTTCCTGCGCAGGTGCTGCAAACGGCAAGGCGCAGGCCAGCGCCGCGGCAAACAGGCGAAAACGGGTCATTGAAATATCCCCCAATGCTGAAAATCTGCCCAGAGGGTCGCGCGTTTCCCCTTGTATCGCAACGGTGGAATTCCTGACAGCGGCGCGTTCTTGCTTCGTTCTCAATTTTCTGTTGGCGAAGCGGGCTGTCTCAACTATGTCTTAACCGTTGCATGGCGGGGGACTCATGGCCGAGTTGAAGCATATCGAGGTGCGCGGCGCGCGCGAGCACAACCTCAAAGACATCGACGTGAACATTCCGCGCGACCAGTTGGTGGTGATCACCGGCCTGTCGGGGTCGGGCAAGTCGTCGCTCGCTTTTGACACGATTTATGCCGAAGGGCAGCGGCGATACGTGGAATCGCTCTCGGCCTATGCGCGGCAATTCCTCGACATGATGGAAAAGCCCGATGTGGATCATATCGCGGGCCTGTCGCCGGCGATTTCCATCGAGCAGAAGACGACGTCGAAAAACCCCCGTTCCACCGTCGGCACGGTGACCGAGATCTACGACTACATGCGCCTCTTGTTCGCGCGTGTCGGCACGCCTTATTCGCCCGCCACCGGCCTGCCGATCGAGGCACAGCAGGTGCAGGACATGGTCGACCGCGTGATGGATATGGAGGAGGGCACCCGCGCCTACCTGCTGGCCCCCATCGTGCGGGACCGCAAAGGCGAATACCGCAAGGAATTCCTTGAGTTACGCAAGCAAGGTTTCCAGCGGGTCAAGGTCGATGGCCAGTTCTATGAGCTGGATGAACCGCCCACGCTGGATAAGAAGTTTCGCCACGATATCGACGTGGTGGTTGATCGTCTGGTGGTGAAAGAGGGGCTGGAGACGCGGCTGGCGGACTCGTTCCGTACGGCGCTGGACCTTGCCGATGGCATTGCCGTTTTGGAAACCGCCCCCTCGGCGGGCGAGGACGGCACCGTGCCCGAACCGACCCGTATCACTTTTAGCGAAAACTTTGCCTGCCCGGTCAGCGGCTTCACCATCCCGGAAATCGAACCGCGGCTGTTTTCGTTTAACGCGCCCTTCGGCGCCTGCCCGGATTGTGACGGGCTGGGGGTGGAGCTGTTTTTTGACGAACGCCTGGTGGTGCCCGACCAGACGCTAAAGATCTCTGACGGCGCGTTGGCCCCCTGGCGCAAGGGCAAGAGCCCGTATTTCCTGCAGACCATCGAGGCCATTGCGAAACACTACGAATTCGACCGCAACGCCCGCTGGAAAGACCTGCCCGCGCATGTGCAGCAGGTGTTTCTCTATGGCTCGGGCGACGACGAAATCCCCTTCCGCTATGACGAGGGCGGGCGGGTCTACCAAGTGACGCGGGCCTTCGAAGGTGTGATCCCCAACATGGAGCGGCGCTATCGCGAAACCGACAGCAGCTGGATCCGCGAGGAATTCGAACGCTACCAAAACAACCGCCACTGCGGTTCCTGCGGCGGCTACCGCCTGCGCGAAGAGGCGCTGGCGGTCAAAATCGCCGGCCTGCATGTGGGCCAGGTGGTCGAGATGTCGATCAAACAGGCATTCGACTGGTGCAAAAGCGTGCCGGAACACCTGACCAAGCAGAAAAACGAAATCGCGGTGGCGATCCTCAAGGAAATTCGCGAACGGCTGGGATTCCTGAACAATGTGGGGCTGGAATATTTGACGCTCTCACGCTCGGCCGGGACTCTGTCGGGTGGGGAAAGCCAGCGAATCCGTTTGGCCTCGCAGATCGGGTCGGGTCTGACGGGCGTGCTCTACGTGCTGGACGAACCCAGCATCGGGCTGCATCAGCGCGACAATGACCGGCTGATCACCACGCTGAAAAACCTGCGCGATCAGGGCAATACGGTGATCGTGGTCGAACATGATGAAGAGGCGATCCGCGAGGCGGATTACGTGTTCGATATCGGCCCGGGGGCCGGGGTGCATGGCGGGCAGATCATCAGCCAGGGCACACCAGCGGATGTCGCGGGCGATGCGGCCAGCCTGACCGGCCAGTACCTGTCAGGCAGCCGCGAGATTGCCGTGCCGGCGACGCGCCGCAAGGGCAACCGCAAAAAGCTCAAGGTGGTGAAGGCCACCGGCAACAATCTCAAGGGGGTCACCGCCGAGTTCCCGTTGGGCAAGTTCGTCTGCGTGACCGGCGTGTCGGGTGGCGGCAAATCGACCCTGACGATCGAGACGCTGTTCAAGACCGCCAGCATGGCGCTGAACGGCGCGCGGCAAACGCCGGCGCCCTGTGAGACGATCAAGGGGTTGGAGCATCTCGACAAGGTCATCGATATCGACCAGCGCCCCATCGGACGGACTCCGCGTTCAAATCCAGCGACTTACACCGGGGCCTTCACACCGATCCGCGACTGGTTTGCCGGCCTGCCCGAGGCCAAGGCGCGCGGCTACAAACCCGGGCGGTTCAGCTTTAACGTCAAGGGCGGGCGCTGTGAGGCCTGCCAGGGTGACGGGGTCATCAAGATCGAGATGCACTTTCTGCCCGATGTTTATGTGACCTGCGAAACCTGCAAGGGCGCGCGGTACAATCGCGAAACGCTCGAGATCAAGTTCAAGGGCAAGAGCATTGCCGACGTGCTCGACATGACGGTTGAGGACGCGCAGGAATTCTTCAAGGCGGTGCCGTCGATCCGCGAAAAGATGGATGCGCTGGTGCGCGTGGGGCTGGGCTATATCAAGGTCGGCCAGCAGGCGACGACCCTGTCTGGGGGCGAAGCGCAGCGGGTCAAGCTGTCGAAAGAGCTGGCCAAACGCTCGACCGGCCGAACGCTCTATATCCTGGATGAGCCGACCACCGGTCTGCATTTCGAAGACGTGCGTAAGCTCTTGGAAGTGCTGCATGAATTGGTCGAAGCGGGCAACACGGTGATTGTGATCGAACACAATCTCGACGTGATCAAGACCGCCGACTGGATCATCGATATCGGCCCCGAGGGGGGTGATGGCGGGGGTGAGATTGTCGCCGTTGGCACCCCGGAAGAGGTGGCCGAGGTTGGTCGCAGCCATACCGGCCAGTACCTCAAACCGATGCTGTCGGCCAAGAAATCCGTCGCCGCGGAGTAGGGCGCGTGAACCTCTCGAAGCTGGCCACTTTGCGCGCGGATACGGGCAATCCGGTGCGTGCTGGATTGATTGGCGCGGGCAAGTTCGGCTCGATGTTCCTGGCGCAAGTGCCGCATATCGCGGGGCTTGAGGTGACGGCGATTGCCGATCTGGACGTGGATCGCGCGCGGTCCGTCTGCGCTGCGGTGGGCTGGGATGTCGCGTGCATCGACGCCACGGCTTTCGTTGAAGATGGTACTGCCCTCGCAGCACGAGACGATGTGGACGTGGTGATCGAGGCCACAGGCAACCCGCGCGCCGGCATCACCCATGCACGGGCCGCGATGGCGGCGGGCAAACACGTGGTCATGGTGAATGTCGAGGCCGATGTGCTCGCCGGGCCGGTTTTGGCCCGCGAGGCGGCGCAGGCCGGCTTGGTCTATTCCATGGCCTATGGCGATCAGCCCGCCCTGGTGGCCGAAATGGTTGATTGGGCCCGCGCCACCGGCTTTCACGTCGCCGCGGCGGGCAAAGGCACCAAGTACCTGCCCAGCTATCACGCGGTCACGCCGGATGATGTCTGGGCGCACTATGGGCTGAGCCCCGAGGACGCGGCCAAAGCGGGGATGAACCCGCAGATGTTCAACTCCTTCCTCGATGGCACCAAGAGTGCGATCGAAATGGCCGCGATTGCCAATGCTTGTGGGCTCGACGTGCCCGAGAGTGGTCTGGCCTTCCCACCTTGCGGGGTGGACGATCTGGCGCATGTGCTGCGGCCGCGTGCGGTGGGGGGGCAGCTGGATCATAGTGGCATGGCCGAGGTGGTCTCGAGCCTCGAACGTGACGGGCGCCCTGTGTTCCGCGATCTGCGCTGGGGTGTCTATGTGGTGCTCGAGGCGCAGACCGACTATGCCGCCGCCTGCTTTGCGCAATATGGCCTGCCGACCGATGACACCGGGCGCTATGCGGCGATGTATAAGCCGTTTCACCTGATCGGGATGGAGCTGTCGATCTCTGTCCTGTCGGCCGCGTTGCGCGGCGAGGCCACCGGCGCGCCGCGCGCCTGCCGCGCGACGGTTGTGGCGGTAGCCAAGCGGGATCTGAAGGCGGGTGAGGTGCTGGACGGCGAAGGCGGCTATACTGTTTGGGGCCGGGCTGCACCGGCAGCCAGCGCCGGTGAGGCACTGCCCATTGGCCTGGCGCATGGCGTCGCGCTGACACGTGATGTCCCCGCAGGTGCGGTCATCAGCCAGAGCGACGTTGTCCTGCAGGACGACCCGGTTCTGGCGCTGTATCGTCAGAGCCTGGCTTTACGTGGCTGACCACAGCGAGGGCCCGGCTGAAGACGCCGGGCCGGGGGTTCATTCCTTGGCCTTGGACGTATTGATCCCCAGCAGCGCGTAGGGCGGGCAGGTGCCCAAGGCGGCGGTGGCCAGCATCACCACGCCGACGATCCCGGCGATCCAGGCCAGAACGCCCGAGAGCGTCGTCAGAGCCAGCAGCAATGCAACCACGCCAACAATGCCGCGAATCGTGCGGTCGGTGGTGCCTACGTTCTTTTGAAACATGTCGATCTCCATGAAAATGGGGTCTGTCCCCCTTGTAGATCAACGTATCAGATAAATGGCATATATAGGATGTGGCATTTCGCGCCGGGCGTGTCAGAGCAGCCCGGCGTCCTCATCGGCCAGCTCCTTCGCCGTTCGGGGCAGGGGGGCGGCAGGCGCCTTGGCCTTGGGCAAGCCAACAGTCGCTTGCGGAATGGCCGCGGGAAACGGCTGTTGCGGCTGCGACTTGGCAATCTCGATCTCGCCGCGCAACTGGCGCAGCAGGGTCCGGTGATCGGCTTTGCGCTTGACCTCGGCGGTGTTGATCTGGCGCGTCCGGTCGAGCGCCTGGGTCCACACGGCTTGGTCAAGATGCACACTGTTTTGCGGCCGTTTAACGCCAAAGCCGGTCTCATAGACCTGCTTGCCGAACAGCACCGTACTGTAGGTGCTGGTGGTAAAGAGGTACTGGGTTTCCAGATCGGTGGGGGCCGGGGGCCGGTGTTTCCAGATCTCCAAAAGCTCAGCCAGCCGGTCCGGCATCTCGAGGCTTTCGCGGGCATCGATCCAGTATTGGCTGTCGGTCCGGTTGTTGAGAGCGTAGTGCAGGCAGATGAAATCCCGCACCTCGTTGTAAAGCCCATCGACCGTCTTGTTGTACTGTTTGCGCAGCGGCTCGGCATAATCCTTGTCGGGGAAATGCGTCGCGAGCCAGCGCACCCCCATGTCGATCATGTGGATCGCCGTGGATTCCAGCGGCTCGATGAACCCACCCGACAGACCGATCGCCACGCAGTTCTTGACCCAGGCCTGGCGCGCGCGACCGATCCGCATCGGGATAATCCGTGGCTCGGCGTCTTTGCCGGCGGGGCCGAGATGGGCGAGGAATTCGTCGCGCGCCTCATCATCGGTGCGATGCGACGAGGAAAACACATAGCCGGTGCCGATCCGATTGAAGAGCGGCACACGCCAGGACCAGCCAGCGCCAAGCGCGGTCGATCGCGTGGCGGGCTCAAGCTTATCCGGGTCGGGATGCGGGATCTGCACCGCCATGGCGCGGTCATTGCCGAGGTATTTGGAATAGCTGACAAAGGGTTCCTTTAGCGCGTCGCCGAGGATCAGGCTGCGGAAGCCGGTGCAATCGACGACCAGTTCGACTGCATGCCGGCCGCGTTCCTTGAGTTGCACCGCGGCGACATATCCAGCGTCGTTGAGCTCCACGCCTTCAACATCATCGAGGATGTGGCGTATACCGCGCTTCACACCGATATCACGCAAAAGCCCGGCAAATTTCACCGCGTCGAGGTGAAAGGCATAGGCCATGCGGCTGTCATTCTTGGGCAGGTTCAGCATCCGCGGGCCCTTGCAGGCGGTGACCATGTCCATCATCGGCGAGTAAGACTGCACATAGTCGCGCTGCCCGGCGCCATAGCTGCGGTAATACCCGGCCCAGTCATGCCCCTGCAGCGGCGGCGCGCTGGAGAAGGGGTTGATATAGCTTATGAAATCGCCGTTCTTGTCGACGTTCCAGTTGGAGAACACAACGCCCAGCTTGAAGCTGGCATTGCAGGTCTTGAAGAACTCCTGATCCGGGATGCCCAGCATCTTCAGGGTCTGCGGCATGTTCGGCACGGTGGCTTCGCCGACGCCGACGGTAGGGATGTTGGGCGACTCGATCAGGGTGATGTCGACATGTGCATCCAGCACCCGGCGCAAGAGCACGGCGGCCAGCCACCCGGCGGTGCCGCCACCAACGATGGTCACGTTGCGAATTGGGTCGCCCATATTGTCTCTCCCCCGTTATATGCCGCGCACCGGACGCGGAGGCTTTCGCTAGGGATATTGATAGCGAGCAGGTTGCCGTTTGGGCAAGCGCCAAGGGCCGCCCGGCGTCACAGCGCGCTTTGATGAGGCGTGCAATCCACATCTGTGCAAGCGTGGGTGCCGCCGCGGATTGATCCTGGCATGCTGGAGTTGGCCGTCAGCTTCGGCTGCGGCTTTCAAAGCGTGGCAGCATGGCGCTGAAATCGCGGCCCTTGCCACCTTCGTCCTCGACAAAGTGGCGGTAGAGGTCGTGTGCCGCCTTGCCAAGGGGCGTGTCGGCATCCACCGCCTCTGCCGCCTCCTGGCTGAGACCCAGGTCTTTCAGCATCAGCTCGGCGGCAAAGCCGGGCTGGTAGTCATTGTCTGCGGGCGATGTCGGGCCGACGCCGGGGGCCGGGCAATAGGTGTTCATCGACCAAGACGCCCCTGACGAGGTCGAGACAACGTCGAACATCGCCTCCCGCGCGAGGCCCAGTTTGTCGGCGAGTGCAAAGGCCTCGCAGGTGGCGATCATGGTCACACCAAGGATCATGTTGTTGCAGATCTTGGCCGCCTGGCCACTGCCGGCGGCGCCGCAATGCACGGCCTTTTGGCCCATGATGTCAAAGAGCGGCTTGGCCTTGGCAAAGGCCTCCTCCGTGCCGCCAACCATGAAGGTCAGCGTCCCGGCAGCCGCGCCACCGACGCCGCCCGACACCGGCGCGTCCAAGGCGCCCAGACCAGCAGCGGCGGCTTGGTCGGCCACGGCGCGGGCGCTTTCGACATCGACGGTCGAACAATCCAGCAGTACGGCGCCAGGCGCCATGGCCGGGATCACCTCATCGGCGACGCTGCGCAGGATGGCGCCATTGGGGAGCATGGTGATCACCACATCCGCGCCTTTGGCGGCCTCAGCGGCGCTGGCGGCCGGCGTAGCGCCGTCAACGCTTGTGCCCGCCACGTCAAAGCCGGTCAGGTCGTGCCCGGCCTTGATGAGATTGGTCGCCATCGGACCACCCATATTGCCCAAACCGATGAATGCGATTTTCATACCCCGCTCCTTTCGTTCGAATGACAGCCTCACGCCGCGCAGCGGTTGCAGCATACGGGACATGTCGATCGCGGGAACCCCATCCAAGTCATGTTGCCATTTCGGCTGCCGGTCCTTGTCGATGATCGCGGCGCGGATGCCTTCGAGGAAATCGCCATGCTCCATGGCGCGGTGGGTGAAGCGGTATTCCAGCTCAAGCGCCTTGCGAATGGTGGGTGTGCCCTGACGCAGGCGGTGCAGGATCTCGAGGCTGCAGGCCATCGACAGCGGCGCGTTTCGGGAGAGCGCCTTGAGCGCGGAGGCGGCGAAGTCATCCTCGTCGCGCTGCAGCGCGTTGAGCACATCCCGCAGCGCTTCGCCGGCAAAGAGCTGATCGATCTGGGGTTGCTGTTCCGCCAAGGTGCCGTCCGGGGCGGATTGCGTGAAGGTCGGCAGCACAGACGGGTCGCCGCTGTCGATCAGAACCGACTTCGCCGCCTCCCAATGCGTCTCGGGGATGAAGAGATCGGCAAAACCCGCCAAAAGCGCATCCGCCGGCCCCATCCGCGCGCCGGTGAGGCCGAGGTATTCACCCAACCGCCGGGGGGCTTTGGCCAGCAGGTATGAGCCACCCACGTCCGGAATCAGACCGATCCCGCATTCCGGCATGGCGATCTTGCTGCGTTCGCCGACGATACGGTGCGAGCCATGGCAGCCAACGCCAACCCCGCCGCCCATGGTGAAGCCCTGAAGAAAGCTGACGACGGGTTTGGGGTATTCTGCGATCAGCGCGTTCATCCGGTATTCGTCCCGCCAGAAGCGCTGGCCAAAGGCAAAATCACCCGCGGTGCCGGTGGCATACATCTCGGCAATGTCGCCGCCGGCGCAAAACGCCTTGTCACCGATGGCATCGATCAGGATCAGCTGGACATCGTTGCTATCACGCCACGCCCAAAGCGCGTCTTCAATCGCAAGACACATGTCATAGGTCAGCGCATTCAGCGCCTTGGGCCGGTTCAGCGTGATCCGGCCGGCATGGCCCTCGGTACGGATGTGAATGTCGGTCATGGGCGCTCCGGTGCAGCTAGGGGCCAAAAATCTTGCAAGATTTTTCGCAAATTTCTTACTCAAGAAATTTGGCGCGGGTGGGGAGGTTAGCGCGCCAGCATCTGACGGGCGACGATCAGGCGCATGATTTCGTTGGTGCCTTCGAGGATCTGATGCACCCGCAGATCGCGCACCAGTTTTTCGATGCCGTAATCCGCCAGATAGCCATAACCGCCATGCAGTTGCAGGCATTGATCCACGGCCTTCGACCCCGCTTCAGTGACGAATTTCTTGGCCATTGCGCAGAACTTGGTGGCGTCGGGTGCGCCAGTATCGAGCTTCCAGGCCGCCTGGCGCAGAAAGGTGCGGGCCGCTTGCAGCTCGATCTCCATATCCGCCAGCCGGAACTGTAGCGCCTGGAACTGATCGATGCTTTGGCCAAAGGCCTTACGTTCGCCCATATAGGCCAGTGTTGCCTCGAGCCCGGCCTGCGCGGCCCCGAGCGAACAGGCGGCGATGTTCAGACGCCCCCCATCCAGGCCGGCCATGGCATAGCGAAACCCCGCGCCCTCATCGCCGATGCGGTTTTCCATCGGGACAAAACACTCGTCGAACTGCACCTGTCGCGTGGGTTGTGAGCGCCAGCCCATCTTGTCTTCCAGCCCACCATAGCTGAGCCCTTGGGTGCCGTGGTCGACAATCACGGTCGAGATGCCTTTCGGCCCGTCTTCGCCGGTGCGGCACATCACGACATAGGCATCGGAATAGCCGCCGCCCGAGATGAAGGCCTTGGTGCCGGTCAGCGCATAGCCTTCGTTGGACTTCTCGGCGCGGGTCTTCAAAGCGGCCGCGTCCGAGCCGGAGCCAGGTTCGGTCAGGCAGTAACTGAGCACGCACTCCATGCTCAGAACCCGGTCCATGTAGCGCGCCTTGAGGGCGTCGTCGCCAAAGCTGTCGAGCATTCTGGCACACATGTTATGGATCGACAGGAAGGCCGCGACCGAGGGGCAGGCCATGCTGAGCGCCTCGAAGACCAGCGCGGCATCCAGCCGCGACAGGCCTGACCCGCCGGCCTCTTCGCTGACATAGAGACCGCCGAACCCTAACTCGGCCAGGCGCGGCCAGAGCTCTTTCGGGATGGTGCCGTCCGCCTCCCATTGACGGGCAAAGGGCGCGATATGCTCTTGCCCAAAGGCATGGGCCATATCGAAAATGGCGGTTTGTTCCTCGGACAGGGCGAAGTCCATCAGGCGCCTCCCTCGCTTGAATTGAACACTTGTTCATAATCTCACCTGAATCGGCTGATGATGCAAGAGGTGATGACGTCGAGCCGGGCAGGGGCGCTGCCCCTCTGCCGCCTGTGGCGGCATTCGCCCCGAGGTATTTTGAAACCAGAGAAGCAGGGGATCAGCCCTTGGCCAGCGTGTCGCGGATCACGGCCTCGGTGCGTTCAAGCAGCACGGCGTTGTCGAATTTCTCGACCGCCGTGGCGCGGGCAGCTGCGGCCATGGCGCTGCGGTCGGGCATGTCGAGCACCTGGGTGATCAGATCAGCAAAGCCGCTTTCGTCCCATTCCCCGACCAAGAACCCGTTTTGCCCGTGGTCTACCGCCTCTGGGATGCCGGCATGGCGGGTCGAGAGCGTAATGCAGCCTGCGGCAAGCGCTTCTTGAATCGCGGTGGGTAGGCCTTCGGTATTGCCGTCTTTGGCGGTGATCGAGTGCTGCAGGAACACCTCGGTCGTGGTGAGCGTTTCCCGCACCGCATCGTGGGGCAGGGCGCCGGTGAAGGTGACTTGGTCCGCGACCCCCAGCTCAGTCGCAAGGCTGCGCGAAGGCTCCAGCAGCGGGCCGTCGCCGATAAATGTCAGATGCGCGTCGCGCCCCTTTGCGGCGCTGGCGAAGGCGCGCAGGGTGATGTGGGGGGCTTTTTTCTCCACCATTCGTCCCACGGCAAGGAAGCTGCCGGGCGTCTTGGGGCCGGGGGCAAAGCGGCGGATATCGACGCCCGAGGGCATGACATGCGCGTTGGTATGTGTGACGCCGTGGCGGGCGAGGTTGTCGAGCAGGAACTGGCTGACGGAGAAGATGCCGGCCAGGCGCGGCATCATCAGCTTGTAGGAGCGGACCCGCTGCGCCGAGTTCAGGGCGCGGCTAGCATCTGTACCGCGGAAATAGCTGAAGACCGGAATGCCCAGATCGTTGCCCAGCTTGGCCACGACCAGCGCCTGCGTGCCGAACTCGGCCAAGATCACGTCGACCTCCTGGGCGCGCAGCCAATCGGCCAGCCGGGCGCGATTGTCACCGTAAGGCAGGCGTGAGGTGCCGTAGCGCGCCGCCCCCCAGGCCGCCGCAAAAGGGGCGGACAGGCGATCTCGCAAGGACAAGGGCGCGCGGCGGGTGAAGACCGGCTTGTCATAGGGATCCTCGCCATTGTGCCGGCCACAAAGCACACAGGTATTGCCGCCGAACATATGCGCGATATGCCGGTTGATGAACGTCTCACCCATCACATGGTAATCGCTGGTGGCGATGCACACTTTCATGCCGGCCCTTTTGCCTGCCGGCACGCGCCGGTGCAAGCGACGACAAGCGCACGTCGTCAGAGACCCTCGTGGTACTCTTCGATCAGATGGGCCACCACGGCGCGCATCTGGTCGGCGTGATCGGCGCCCTTGTCCGCGGCCGCCTGGCGTACGGCCCGCTGGCGGCGCGTCGAGTTGCCTTCCAGCGCGATGCTGCGCGCGCCTTCCAGTTCGGCAAAGCAGCCGAGGATCGCGGCGTCTTCCTCGATCAGCTCGACCAGCTCATCCATCAGATCGGGCATCGGCACGATGGCGGCGCGGCCGAAATCGATCAGCCCCTCATCGACGCCATAGCGTTGCGCGCGCCAGCGGTTTTCGCCGATCAGGAAGAGGTCGTAGAGCCGCCAGCGCTGGTTGCGGTTCCGCAGCCGCCAAAGCATCCGGAGGATACACTGGTTGAGCGCCGCCAGCGTCAGCGTGTCCTCAAGCCGCGGCTGCACATCCATGATCCGGGTTTCCAGCGTCGGGAAGTTGGCCGAGGGGCGCAGATCCCACCAGATCTTGGTGCTGTCTTCGATCACTTCGAGATCGATCAGCGCGTTGACCGAGCGTTCGTAGTCTTCCCAGTTCTGCACCTGCGGCGGCAGGCCTGTCCGGGGCAGATTGTCAAAGACTGAAATGCGGTACGAGGCCATCTGGGTGTCTTCGCCCTGCCAGAACGGCGACGAGGTCGACAGTGCCAGCAGATGCGGCAGGAAATACGACATCTGGCTCATCAGATCGGCGCGCAGCGGGTTGTCGGCGACGCCCACATGCACATGCATGCCGCAGATCAGCATGCGCCGCACCACACCGCCGAGATCGCGTGAGAGATCGTTGTAGCGTTCCTTGTTGGTGTGGTGCTGATCCTTCCAGTCGGCCAGCGGATGGCAGGAGGCGGCGATGGGCGTCAGGTTATGCTTGGCAGCACAGCGCGACACGGTGCTGCGCAGGCGTTTAAGATCGTCGCGGGCCGCCGCGATATCGGCGCAGACCTTGGTGCCAATCTCGATCTGGCATTGCAGAAATTCCGGGCTGACCTGTTTTTCCAGCTCGGCGGCGCATTCCTCCATCAGGCCTTCGGGCGCTTCGGCGAGCGCGAGGCTGTCGCGATCCACCAGCAGGTATTCTTCTTCGATGCCAAGCGTGAAGTCGGGCTCTTGCATGGACGTCTCCCGTGTCTTTCCGGCCATTCAGCGCGAAAAACGCGGTTAGCGCAATAGCTTGGCGGCAATGGGATCAGTCGTTCAGCCCGTGCAGCGCCCGGCGTCCGACATCCCCGAGGCTGAGAAAGGCCCGCACCTCGTCAAAGTCGCGATAGACGCCCATCTGGTTGGGCGCCTGCATGTCGCGCAGGCTTTCATACATCCGCGCCACGCCAAATGCGATGTCGGAGGGCGCGTAAATCGCTGTCAGGGACGAGGATTTGCGCCCGGTATAAACCGGCATCAGTTTGGCCACCATGCTGAGCATTTGTGGAAAGTCGATATCGAATTCGGTGCCTTCGCTGAAATCGAGAAAGAAATTGTGGCCGGTATCGAATTGCGGATCGCGGGTGTATTCCAGAATTGACTGCACATTGTCATGGGTCGTCAATCGCCCCGAGTAGCGGACGGCAACCAGGTTCAGCTCTGGCAGAATACGGTAGGAAACACCCATGGATGAACTCTGTGACAGCTGAGGGAACGCAACACGGTGCAATTCGGGTCAAAACCCGCCCAAATTTATGGCAGTATTGCCTGCAATTGTGTCTTTAATGTGTTCAACTTATGATTGTAAAGCGCCCTTTGGGCGTCTTGTTTGATTGCTGCCGTTTTCGTGCATCACAAGTTATTTCAGCGCGTCAGTGTAATTGAACGACGCACCCCGGGGACGAGTCCCCGAGGTGCTACAGGATCAGTCCATCTGCTTAAAGTGGAACTCGCCACCTTCTTTCAAGCCAGACGGCCAGCGCGATGTGACAGTCTTGGTCCGGGTGTAGAACTTGAACGCATCGGGCCCGTGCTGGTTGAGATCGCCAAAGACCGATTTCTTCCAGCCGCCAAAGGTGTGATAGGCCAGCGGCACCGGAATTGGCACGTTAATTCCGACCATACCGATATTGATCCGATTGGCGAAATCGCGGGCGGTGTCGCCATCGCGGGTAAAGATCGCGGTGCCGTTGCCATATTCGTGGTCCATCGCCAGGCCAATCGCCTCTTCATAGCTTTGCGCGCGGACGGTGGACAAAACCGGGCCGAAGATTTCGGTTTTGTAGATATCCATGTCTTTTGTCACGCGGTCAAAAAGATGCGGGCCGACAAAAAAGCCGTCTTCATAGCCCTGCAGGCTGAAGTCGCGGCCATCGACCACCAGCTCGGCGCCCTGGTCGACGCCGGTTTCGATCAGCCGCAGGATGTTCTGCTTGGCCGCACCGGTGACAACCGGGCCGTAATCCACATCGTCGCCGGCGGTGTAGGGGCCGACCTTCAGCTTTTCGATCCGCGGCACCAGCTTTTCGATCAGGCGGTCGGCGGTTTCATCGCCCACGGGCACCGCAACCGAGATCGCCATGCAGCGTTCACCCGCCGCGCCATAGCCGGCACCGACGAGGGCATCAGCGGCCTGGTCCATATCGGCGTCGGGCATGACGATCATGTGGTTCTTGGCGCCGCCAAAGCACTGCACGCGTTTGCCGTTGGAACAGCCTTTGCCATAGATGTATTCAGCAATAGGGGTTGAGCCGACAAAGCCGATCGACTGCACGACCGGGTGATCGAGCAGCGCATCAACCGCCTCTTTGTCGCCATTGACGACCTGCAGGATGCCCTTGGGCAGCCCGGCCTCTTCCAGCAATTCGGCCAGCATCAGCGGCACCGACGGGTCACGCTCCGACGGTTTGAGGATAAACGCGTTGCCACAGGCGATGGCGGGCGCGAACATCCACATCGGGATCATGGCGGGAAAGTTGAAGGGTGTGATGCCGGCCGTCACGCCCAGCGGCTGGCGCATCGAATACATGTCGATGCCGGGGCCGGCGCTGTCGGTGTATTCGCCTTTCAGCATCTGCGGCGCGCCGATGCAGTATTCCACCACTTCCAGCCCGCGCTGTACGTCACCTTTGGCGTCCGGCACGGTCTTGCCGTGTTCGCGGCTGAGCGCCTCGGCCAGCTTGTCCATATCGCGGTTCAGCAGATCGACGAATTTCATCATCACCCGCGCCCGGCGCTGCGGGTTCACCGCGCCCCATGCGGGCTGCGCCGCCGCGGCGATGTCGACCGCCTTGGCCACCTCATCGGCACTGGCCAAAGGCACCCGCGCTTGCACCTCGCCCGTTGCCGGGTTCATCACGTCGGCAAACCGGCCCGATGTGCCCTGCACATGGCCGCCATTCATGTAATGGGTCAGATCGCTCATCTTTCGCTCCTCCTGAGTTGGCACAATCCTAGCCTTGCGCGAATGTCCGCGACAGAGGTAATCGGGCAAAAGGGTTTTGCAGAAATGCAAGGGAGGGTTTGCCGTGACGCAAAGTTGGGACGACATGCGGATTTTCCTCGCCGTGGCGCGGGGCGAAAGCCTGTCGTCCGCGGCGCGTGTGCTGCGGGTCGATCCGGCCACCGTCGGGCGGCGCATCGCCCGGCTGGAGGAGGGGTTGGGCACGCCGCTCTTTGCCAAAAGCCCGCAAGGCTATGCCTTGACCGAAGCCGGCGCACGGCTCTTGCGCCATGCCGAAGAGGCGGAACAGGCGCTGAGCCTAGGGCAAGAGGCGGTGCGCGGCTCGACCGAGGGGCTGTCGGGCCAGATTCGCATCGGCGCGCCGGATGGCTGCGCGAATTTCCTGCTGCCCCAGGTCTGCGCCAAGATCGCCGATGAAAACCCTGATCTCGAACTGCAGATTGTCGCCTTGCCGCGGGTGGTGAACCTGTCGCGGCGCGAGGTCGACATGGCCATCGCCGTCTCGGCCCCCACCGCCGGCCGTCTGATGGTGCAAAAGATCACCGATTACGGTCTCAGCCTTGCCGCCGCGCGCAGCTATCTGAACCATCACGCCCCAATCCACAGCCGCGATGACCTGAAAGGTCACCGTTTTGTCGGCTACATCCCCGACATGATCTTTGATCGTGAACTCGACTACCTCGCGGACCTAGGCCTCGATCACGTGCCGCTCAGCTCAAACTCGGTTTCGGTGCAGTTTCACTGGCTGCGGCAGGGGGCGGGGCTGGGGATCGTACATGACTTTGCCCTGCCCATGGCGCCCCGCCTGCGCCGCGTCTTACCGGGCGACATGCGCCTCACCCGCAGCTTTTACCTGATCCGGCATGAAGATGACCGGCGGCTGGAGCGGCAAAACCGCTTTGCCGAGGCGCTGGTTACCGGCATGCGCGCCGAACTGACACGGCTGGAAGGTCTGACTTGACAGGATAGCCAACCGGGTGGACGCTGACCCCGTCACGATGGCGTTACAAGGGAGGCTCGACATGCAGGTTCTGCACATCCTGAAATCCAAGGGCAATGACGAGGTGGTCAGCGTGCCGCCCGGCACATTGATTTCAGACGTGGCAAAGATCCTTGCGGAGAGGCGGATCGGGACGGTGGTGATCTCGACCGATGGCAGCACTGCCGAAGGCATCCTGTCGGAACGCGACATCGTCCGCGAACTGGCCGCACGCGGGGCCGCCTGCCTGTCGGAAAAGGTGGATGAATACATGACCTCGAAACTGGTCACCTGCACCCGGTCGGAAAATGCCGACGCGGTGCTGGCCAAGATGACTGAGGGCAAGTTCCGCCATATGCCGGTGGTCGAAGAGGGCAAGCTGATCGGCCTCATCACACTCGGCGACGTCGTCAAAGCGCGGCTGACCGAGCTGGCGATGGAAAAAGATGCGCTTGAGGGTATGATCACCAATCAGTGGTGATTGCGGCGCGACATGGTTTCGTCTTGCAATCGGCGGCGCAATATTGTTGCGTGCCCGCCAACTGACGACTAGGGGAGCGCCCCATGCGCATCGGCCTTTATCCGGGTACTTTCGACCCGATCACTCATGGGCATATCGACATCATCCGCCGCGCCTCGGTTCTGGTCGACCGGTTGGTGATAGGCGTGGCCATCAACCGCGACAAGGGGCCGCTGTTCAGCCTCGAAGAGCGCGTTGCGATGATCGAGGCGGAATGCGTGTCTTTGTCCGAGCAGACCGGGACCGAGATTGTTGCCCATCCGTTCGAAAACCTGCTGATCGATTGCGCCCATGACGTCGGCGCCCAGCTGATCATCCGCGGCCTGCGGGCGGTGGCGGATTTCGAGTATGAATTCCAGATGGTCGGCATGAACCGGGCGCTCGATGACAGTGTCGAGACGGTGTTCCTGATGGCCGAGGCCCGGCATCAGGCAATCGCGTCGAAGCTGGTCAAGGAAATCGCCCGGCTGGGCGGTGACGTGTCGAAATTCGTCACCCCACCCGTACGGCGCGCATTGCAAGAACGGTTTTCCGGCTAAGTATCTGATCTGGAATTGAAAAGGCCACCTTTTTGGGGCGGCCTTTTGTGTGTGAATCTGTCGGACGGGGGCTCAGCCGCGCTGTGCCGCGCCGCCATAGACGGCCTGCGCGGCCAGGCGCTCGGCATCGCCGGGATAGATGTCGAGGTCGAGCGCGATGTCCAACGGCAGTGCCCGCAATTCAGCGACGGTCCGGTGGTATCTGGCGCGCTTTTCAAATGTGTCGCGCAGGGTGGAGAACAGGGTGGTCATCGGGGTCTCCTTTCGTGCGAATGATCTTGTTTCTGTTGGCGCTAACATATTCTTGCTGCGGCGCAGCACAAGTGCGTCGGGGGAAACCCCGCTCTGCGTCTTTCGCATGGCGGCGCGTGTAAAGGTTTTCGTCAGGTTTTCCGGCTAAGACGCGCGCATCAGATACGGAGAGCCAGAATGGACGCCATCCGCGGGGCAAAAGCCCCCTTTGCGACGACTGCGGTCCGACACCTGCCCGTGCAGGCGCCGGTCACGGCCATGTCGTCGTTCTCCGCGGCCAAAGCCGCAATCGACTCCACCCCTCATGCGCAGTTCCCGGCACCACCCCCGGTGACCAGCACCGTCCTGCCGCCCGCCAAAGGCCGGGCCGACGCAGCGCTCCAGGGCTATGCGCAGGCGCAAAACGCGCTCCTTTCCCCGGCGGCAGAAGACTGAAACGTTAAACGCGTCGGGTAATGCACCGCACAAAACAAAAACGCCCGGGCAAAGACCCGGGCGTTTTTGTTTTCATCATAGCGTCTTCGTTCAGAGCAGTTTGCCCATAGCCACGGCCGTATCCGCCATGCGGTTCGAAAAGCCCCACTCATTGTCATACCAGGTCAAGATCCGGCACATATTGCCGTCCATCACCTTGGTCTGATCGGTGGCAAAGATCGAGCTGTGCGGATCGTGGTTGAAATCCATCGACACCAGCTTGCGATCCGTGACGCCCAGAATGCCCTTCAGCGGCCCGCTCGCCGCGGCTGCGTGGATGGCGGCGTTGATCTCTTCGGCCGTGGTATCGCGCGCCGCCTCAAAGGTCAGGTCCACCACCGACACGTTCGGCGTCGGCACCCGGATCGCCACGCCGTCGAGCTTGCCATTGAGCTCGGGCAGCACCAGCCCCACCGCCTTGGCGGCCCCTGTCGAGGTGGGAATCATGCTCATCGCCGCGGCACGGGAGCGATAAAGATCACTATGCATCGTGTCCAGAGTCGGCTGGTCCCCGGTATAGGAATGGATCGTGGTCATAAAGCCGCGATTGATCCCGATGGCGTCGTGCAGAACCTTGGCCACCGGGGCGAGGCAATTGGTGGTGCAGGACGCGTTGGAGACAATCACATCCTCCGCGGTCAGCGTGTCGTGGTTCACGCCATAAACAATCGTCGCGTCCGCATCCTTGCCCGGCGCCGAGATCAGCACGCGGCTGGAGCCGTTTTCCAGATAGGCCTGGCACGCCTCTTTCGATTTGAAGATGCCGGTACATTCCATGACGATATCGACATGTGACCAGGGCAGGTCTGCCGGGTTGCGGATCGCGGTCACCGCAATAGGGCCGCGGCCCACATCGATGCTGTTCTCGCCGGTTTTGACCTCAACCGGAAAGCGGCCATGCACACTGTCGAATTGCAGCAGATGCGCGTTGGTTTCCACCGGGCCAAGGTCGTTAATCGCAACGACTTCGAGATCGGTGCGGCCGGATTCGATGATCGCCCGCAAAACAAGGCGCCCGATGCGCCCAAACCCGTTGATGGCAACCTTGATGGTCATGATCTCTTCTCCCGCAATGTGACGCGTCAAATAGCGTTATGTGTTAACGCTAACAATCAAATCGGCCGACGCCTGTCAATGGACAACGCTTCGCCAGCGGCATCGTCACCGCCAGAAGGCAATCCAGTCAAGCAATTCGAACATGCGTTTCCCAAGGAAGATCAGGTGATCAGAGCCAAAAAGCGCGTAATCCACGGCAATCACCGCAACGATGATGAGCCCAAGGACAATGGCGATGGTGTTGGTCATGGCGTGCGGCTCCGGCGTTGCGCCTTTCTCATGCCAGAGCGGCGCGAGACTGTCACGCATCTTGCAAGGCTGGAGTGGGCGAAATCTCTTGAAAGAGATTTGCGAAATTCCTTGCAAGGAATTTCCACCGCGCTGTGCCACCGTGGCTCAGAGTTCGGGGTTGGCGCGCATCAGCATGCCAAAGAGATCCCGCGGATCATCCGGATCGGCCAGCAGATCGAGCGGCAGCGCCAGCCCTGTTTCCTGCACCTTTTGCTGCACAAAGCGCAGCGCGCTGAAATCCTCGATGGCAAAGCCGACGCTGTCAAAGAGCGTGATCTGCCGCGCGTCTTGCCGGCCCGGGGCCAGGCCCGCCAGGACTTGCCATATCTCGGTCACCAGGTGGTCAGGGCCCAGCTGCTGTATCTCGCCCTCAACGCGGGTTTGCGGCGGGTATTCGACAAAGATATCCGAGCGATGCAGGATACCCGTGGCCAGTTCCGTCTTGCCCGGACAATCGCCGCCAATCGCGTTGATATGCACACCCGCGCCGATCATATTGTCCGACAGAATGGTGGCGTTGCGTTTGTCGGCGGTGCAGGTGGTGATAATCTGCGCGCCCTCCATCGCCTCTTCGGCGCTGCGGCAGGCGGTTACCACAAGGCTGCTGCCCGCCAAGTTGGCCGCACATTTCGCCGTGGCCTCCGGGTCGCTGTCGTAAAGCCGCACATGGGTGATGCCGCAAATCGCCATCATCGCGTGGCTTTGAAACTCGGCCTGCGCGCCGTTGCCGATCATCGCCATGGTTGAGGCCCCCGCGGGCGCCAGATGCTTGGCCACCAGAGCCGACATCGCCGCGGTGCGCAGCGCCGTCAGCAGCGTCATTTCCGACAGGAGCACCGGATAGCCGGTGTCGACATCGGCCAGAAGCCCAAAGGCGGTCACGGTCTGCAGGCCCTCGCGCGTGTTCTTGGGGTGGCCGTTGACATATTTAAACGCGTATTGGCGGTCATCGGCGGTGGGCATCAGCTCGATCACGCCCACGGGCGAATGCGCCGCCACACGCGGGGTTTTGTCAAAGCTCTCCCAACGCAGAAAATCGTCGTGGATCGCTCCGGCAATGCCGCGCAGCATGGCGTGCAGACCAACCCGGTGGATCAGCTGCATCATGTGATCCACCGATACAAACGGCACCAACGCCTTGTCGGAGGGGGTGGTCTCGGTCAGGGGCATAGTGGGCCTCATCGGCGAAAGAAACATCAAAGGATCCTCGGGGTCGGGCGGTCAAAGACGGTGCGGCCGAGGGCCGAGGCGGCCAGATCAACCATCAATTGCGCGGTGCGGCCGCGTTCATCCAGCATCGGATTGAGCTCAACGAGGTCGAGCGAGGTCATCAACCCGCTATCATGCAGCATCTCCATCACCAGATGGGCCTCGCGCACGGTGGCGCCGCCGGGCACGGTGGTGCCGACGGCCGGGGCCACGGACGGATCGAGGAAATCGACGTCCAGCGAGACGTGCAACGCGCCCCCGGCCCGCGCGACGGTGTCGAGGAAGGGGGCCAAGAGCGGTTTGATCCCCTGTTCATCGATGGCGCGCATGTCGAAACGGTGGGTTTTGGTGCGCTCGAGCGCCTGACGTTCGGCCGGATCGACCGAGCGCAAGCCGATATAGCAGACGTTTTCCTCGGGCACCGGGTGCGGCACAGGGGGGAAGGCGTCGAAGCCTGGCTGGCCTGTGACATAGGCCAGCGGCGTGCCGTGCAGATTGCCGGAACTGCTGGAACGCGGTGAGTGGAAATCGGTGTGGGCGTCCAGCCAGAGCACAAATTGCGGCCGGCCCTGGGCGGCGGCATGCGCTGCGACGCCGTGGATTGTGCCGAGCGACAGGGAGTGATCGCCGCCGAGGAAGATTGGCAGGCCGTCGTTCATCGCGGCCTCCGCCGCGCGGCTCAGCGCGGTGGTCCAACCCACGGTGCGGGGCAGGGCGGTGAGGCCATCCACCTCGGTCAGGCCGTTG
>JASJCC010000070.1 GCA_030066175.1 Paracoccaceae bacterium
AACGCCGCCGGTTCGCGCACGATGGCGCGGCCGATGGCGACGCGCTGGCGTTGACCACCTGAGAGCTGCCCGGGACGGCGGTCAAGGTAGTCGGTCAGGTTCAAAACGCTGGCGGCCTGTTCAACGCGTCGGTCCTGCTCCGCCTTGTCGAGCCGCGCCATGCGTAGCGGAAAGGCGATGTTCTTTCGCACGGTCATATGCGGGTAAAGCGCGTAGGATTGGAACACCATCGCCAGCCGGCGCTTGGCCGGGGCCACGGCGGTGGCGTCTTCGCCATCGATGCGGATGGTGCCCTCGGTCACGTCCTCAAGCCCGGCAATCAAGCGCAGCAGCGTGGACTTGCCGCAGCCCGAGGGGCCGACGAACACAACAAACTCGCCATCCTCGATCTCAAGATCCAAAGGAGGAATGACGGTGACGTCGCCAAAGCTCTTTTTGACCTGTTCCAGTACGATACGTCCCATGGTCTTTTTCCTATTTCACGGCGCCGAAGGTCAGGCCGCGCACAAGTTGTTTCTGGCTGAACCAGCCAAGGATGAGGATCGGCGCAATCGCCATGGTCGAGGCGGCGCTGAGCTTGGCGAAAAACAGGCCCTCGGGGCTGGAATAGCTTGCGATAAAGGCGGTCAGCGGCCCAGCATTGGCGGCAGTAAGGTTCAGCGTCCAGAAGGCCTCGTTCCAGGCGAGGATGAAATTCAAGAGCATCGTCGACGCGATGCCCGGCACCGCCATCGGGGTCAGCACGAACAGGATTTCCTGACGCAGGCTGGCGCCGTCCATCCGGGCGGCCTCCAAGATATCGACTGGGATTTCCTTGAAATAGGTGTAGAGCATCCAGACGATGATCGGCAGGTTGATCAGCATCAGCACCATGATCAGCCCGATCCGCGTGTCCAGCAGGCCAAACTGCACAAACAGCAGCGAGATCGGGTAAAGCACTCCGACGGCAGGCAGCATCTTGGTCGAGAGCATCCAGAGCAGGATGTCCTTGGTCCGTTTGGAGGGCACAAAGGCCATCGACCAGGCGGCCGGCACGCCGACGAGCACGCCAATGATGGTCGACCCACCGGCCAGGATCACCGAATTCCAAAGGAACCGCATGTAGTCAGAGCGGTCCTGCACGACGGAATAATTCTCTAACGTCCAGTCGAAAAAGAAAAACAGCGGCGGATCGTTGATCGCCTGCGCTTCGGATTTGAAGCTGGTGAGGATCGTCCAGTAGATCGGAAAGAAGATCAGCAAACCAATCGTCCAGGCGACGGCGGTGGTGAGGATCTTGCGGCGTGTGGTGACGGCGCGGGCCATATCAGGTCCCCCCGTCCCGGGCTTGACCCGGGACCTCATGTAAGGTTGCGGGGTGGGGGCCCCGGATCAAGTCCGGGGCGCGATGGGCGTTTGGATCAGGCATCAAGGTTCTTCCCCACGATGCGCATCAGAAAGATCGCGATGATGTTGGCGAGGATGATGGCGTAGACACCGCCGGCCGAACCCAGCCCGATATTCTGACTATCCACCACCCTCTGGAAGATCAGGTAGGTCAGCGTCCGTGTGCCAAACGACCCGCCGGTGGTGACGAAAATCTCGGCGAAAATCGACAAGAGAAAGATCGTCTGGATCAGGATCACGATGGTGATTGCCCGGCTGAGATGCGGCAGCACGATGAAGAAAAACCGCGCCAGCGGGTTGGCGCCGTCCATTTCCGCCGCCTCAAGCTGTTCGCTGTCCAGCGACTGGATCGCCGTCAGCAGGATCAGCGTGGCAAAGGGCAGCCATTGCCAGGACACGATCAGGATGATCGATTGCACTGAAGCATCGGACAGCCAGGACACCGGTTCGGCCCCGAAAAAGCGCCAGAGATGCGCCAGGATCCCGTTCACCGGATCCATGAACATGTTCTTCCAGACCAGCGCCGATACCGTCGGCATGACGAAGAAAGGCGCGATGACCAGGATGCGCACAACCCCCTGGCCCCAGAACGGCTGATCGAGGAGGATCGCCAGCAATACTCCAAGAATAACGGTGATCACCAGCACCCCGCCGACGATGATCAGCGTCGACTGAACGCTGGGCCAGAAGGAGCTGGAGCCGATGAAACGCGTGTAGTTAGCAAACCCAACCCAGTCGAGCCCGCGTTCCAACGAATCTCCACGCATGGGCAGGTATTTCTTGAACGAAAAGAACAGCGTCATCGTCAGCGGCACCAGCATCCAGCCCAAAAGCAGGATCACGGCAGGGGCCATCATCAGACGGGCCGCGGATCGGGAATGCTGGGTTGCCATGTCACATCTCTCCTGTCGGCGACCTCTGTCGCCCGATGTTCCGAGATTGTTAACGCGTGCTGGTGTGCTTTGTGGCAGGGGGCAGGCGGACCCGCCCCCTGACGTTGTTCAGACGCTTAGCGGTAGCCCGCTGCCTCCATCGCGTCGTTGGTCAGGGCCTGCGCCTTGGCAAGCGCGTCGTCGATCGACTGCTGACCGGCATAGACCGCCGAGAACTCCTGGCTGACCTCTGTCGCGATGCCGGCGAACTCGGGAATGGCGACAAACTGGATGCCGACATAGGGCACCGGTTTCACCGTCGGGTTCGTCGGGTCCGCCGCGTTGATCGAGTCGAGCGTCTTCTGTGCGAAGGGCACCTTCTGATACTCAGGGTTCGCATACAGCGAGGTGCGCGCGCCCGGTGGCACGTTGGCCCAGCCTTCATTGGCGGCCACAAGCTCGATATACTCTTTCGAGGTCGCCCACTCGATGAACTCTTTGGCCGCGTCAGCCTTCTGCGTGCCGGCCGGGATGGCCAGCGCCCAGGCCCAGAGCCAGTTTGCGTTCTTGCCCAAGCCGGTGTTCGGCGCCAGCGCAAAACCAACGCTGTCGGCCACGGTCGAGTCGTTGGGGTTGGTCACAAAGGACGCCGCCACCGTGGCATCGATCCACATGCCGCACTTGCCCTGCTGGAACAGCGACAGGTTTTCGTTGAACCCGTTGGTCGCGTATCCCGGCGGGCCCGATTCGGCCATCATGCCGACAAAGAACTCCAGCGCGTTCTTCCATTCGGGCTGGTCAAACTGTGCGTTCCAGTCTTCGTCGAACCAACGTGCGCCGAACGAGTTGGCCGTCACGGTGATGAACGCGCCGCCTTCACCCCAGCCGGCCTTGCCGCGCAGGCAGATGCCGTTGATGTCGTTGTCGCGGTCGGTCATCGCCGCCGCGGCTTCGCGGATGAAGTCCCAAGTCGGTGATTCGGGCATTTCCAGACCGGCGGCTGCCATCAGGTCGGTGCGGTACATCACCATCGAGCTTTCGCCGTAGAAGGGTGCTGCATAGAGCGTGCCGTCATAGCTCAGTCCGTTGCGCATGGCGGGCAGGATGTCATCGACATCGTAGTCCGCCGACAGATCGTCCAGCGCCACAAGCCAGTCATTGGCGCCCCAGATCGGCGTTTCGTACATGCCGATGGTCATTATGTCGAATGCGCCACCCTTTGTGGTGATGTCGGTTGTGACCCGCTGGCGCAGAACGTTTTCTTCCAGCGTGACCCACTCGACCGTGTGCCCGGTCTTTTCGGTGAAGTCGTCTGTCAGACCCTGCATGCGGATCATGTCACCGTTGTTCACGGTTGCGATGACGAGATTTTCGGCGGAGACGCCCGTGGCCGCTATCATGGCCAGAGCCGTCGCCCCGAAAAGGCGATTCTTCAGGTACATCCGATGTCCTCCCTAGATGTGATGACCTTGCGCAAAGCATAGTCAGACACCTTGTCTCGGATCAATAAAAATCTTTACGCGCGATAAAAATGGACTAGGCGGAGTCCCTAAGTATCAGACGCGCCGGGAAAAATCTCTCGCGCCGGGTGTCAAACCTTCCGCCGCTTTCGATCAGTTCAAAGAGCGTCTCGACCGATTGATTCGACACGCTTTCATAGTCATGTGACGCCGTGGTCAACGACGGACAGGTGAAGCGTGAGAACGGGTGCCCGTCATTTGAAGCCACGCGCAGTGCGCAATCCGGCGTGCGGCCGACCTTGACCCCGCGTTCGTAACAGGCACTCAGCAGGCCTATGGCGAGGCGGTCATTGCTGCACAGAATCGCGTTGGTCTTCAGCTGGCCATCCTCGAACATCTTGTGCCCGCCCTGTCGCCCGATCTCTTCAAACGCCCAGCCTTCACCTTTGACCTTGATCACATGCGGCTCAAGCCCCAGCCGCTCCATCATCTTGATATAGGCGTCGCGGCGTTTGTTGGCGTTCGGGTTGGCGGGGGTCTTCATCTCGAAAAAGCTGGGGGGCTCCCCTGTCCGGGTCATGTATTCCACGGTTTGTGAGACAAAGCTGAAATTGTCCGACCCAATAAAAGCCTCGCCTATGCCATTGAGGTTACTGTCAAAAAGAACGGTTGGCACGTCGCGGCAGAATTTTTCAATCTCGCTGCGGTCCGACGAGCGGCCAATCGGCGCCAAAAGCACCCCGGCTGGTTTCAACGACCGCAGCGTATCCAGGATATCAACCTCCAGCGCCGGGTCGCCATGCGCGCTAAACAGCGACGGGCGGTAACCCATGGCGATGCAGCGCTGCTCGATCGTGCGGGCAATCTCGATAAAGAACGGGTCGGCCATAAACGGCACGACGATGCCCACATTCTTGGTCAGTTTGCGGTTCTGGTTGATGGCAAAGATGTTCGGGCGGTAGTCATATTGCGCCAGCGCCGCCTCAATCCGTTGCCGGGTCGAAGCGCGGACGCTGTCTGGGTCGTTGAAGTATTTCGACACGGTCGGCCGCGAGATGCCGCTGACGGCGGCGAACTCTTCCATGTTGCGTATCTTCGTCTCGGACACTGCCGCCTTACCTTTCCGCGTTCTGGTCGAAGCGCCGCGACATTGCGCGTCGCTTCCTACATATCACCAGATATTTGCGCGCGCAAAGTTTGCGTCAAGCGTTTTTGACATGTGTGTGAGTTATCTTGGGGGTTGTCGCGGCCCAAATCCGTCTGGCCGTTGCGCTTGACCCCCGGCAAGTATACCGAAACGTTGGGCTTTCCGCATGACGTGTTCAACCGCTTGCCTCACGCAACGCTTCGACGATCTGCGCCTCGCTTTTGCCAGGTTCGACCCGTCGCAGGATGATATCCGCGTGGCGCACGCCGGCCTCTTCATAGCCAAAGAGCACGGATTGTGCGCGGATAAAGGTCGGCCCGGAATACCAGTTCGGGCGGCTCAGGGTGTCGACATAAAGCGTGGTTTTGGCAAAATGCTCATCTCCGCTTTCGGTGTCGATGCGGGCAAACATGACCTCGTCGACGCCCTGGTGTTCGAACATCTGGCTGATGCTGCGGAAATGGCTGTCGATCTTGCCATTCGCGGCGACGCCATAGCCGGTGATCGAAATCGACGACAGATCCTGCGCCACGCGCCAAATGCCGACATGCTCCTCGCCATTCACATCGTAGCGATAGGACCACAGGCCCTTCAGAAACCGCCCCCGGTGGTAGATCGCCAGCAACGTATCCGAGCTGCGGATGATCCAGTAGACCAGCAGGATCAGCATGCGAAAAAGGCCGACGCTGGTCAGGAAGGTGATGAACCAGCGCAGCTCGGGTTCCATTTGATCCACGCGCGACAGCAGGTTGTTGATCGCGATGATGTAGGAGATCGTGGCCAGCAGGATCGCGAGGTTGACTTTTTCCAGCGTATTCATGGGTCTGGGTCCTGTTTGGGGGGTGTGATGGGCGAAACCGCAGGACTGGCTTCGCCCATCTCAAGAGGCACTCAGGCGTGTTGCGCCTGGCTTTGCGTCATCCAGAGCAGGCCGAAGAGCAGCAGCGCGGCAGATAGGGCCGCGGCGCCTGTGCGGACCGAGTTCCAGAAGGTCCAGCGCGGCACATAGGTCTGCAGCCAGTAGTCGCGGGTGGCATCCGACGACAGCTCCATCCCCGCCAGCGCCTGGTTCATTGGCACGTTGAAGGCGACTGTGACGCCAAAGCAGCCGATCAGGTAAACCAGCGCGGCCAACAGGATCAGAACGCCGGCCGGGCCGCTGAGGCTGACCCACGCATAGCCGCCGATGACCAGCGAGACCGCCGCCATGCCCATGAACAAGGTCATGAAAACCCAGCGGAAAACCTCGCGGTTGATGACCTGCATGGCCTCGACACCGCCGATGCCATTGGTGATGGCGAGCGACCGCATGATGAAGTCGGAAAAGGCGAGGAAGACGCCCGCAACCAGGGCATAGGCCAGGATAGAGAGCTGCAAGAGGATGAAAAATGAGGTCGACATTGTGAAGGTTCCTTATCGAGGGGTGAGGCAGGGGCGCCGGGCCCCTGCTTTTGCGTTGGGTCAGGCGGCGGCCGACCATGCACCGGCTTTGGCGGCGTCATGGGCGTAGTCGGCAAAGTCGCGTGGCGGGCGACCCAGGGCGCGCATCACGCCGTCGCTGACTTGGGCGTTGCGGCCGTCGAGCGTCTCTCGTGCGATGGCGGTGAAGACATTGGCGACGAACTCACCGCCCGAGGCCGCCACATTGGCGTGAAAATCCTCGAACGTGATCGGGATGTGCTGGATCGGCCGCCCGATGGCGTTTGACAGCGCGGCGGCCATGTCGGCAAAGCTCATCAGCCGCGGGCCGGTCACCTCGTAGAGTTCGCCCGAATGGCCATCCTCCGTCAGCGTCGCCACCACCACATCGGCGATGTCGTCGATGTCGATGATCGGCTCCTGGATCATGCCGCCGGGCATGGGCAGGACGCCCCCGAGGATCGGATCGCGCAGGTAGCCCTCGGAAAAGTTCTGCGCAAACCACGAGGCGCGAACGAGGTTGAAGTCGATGCCCGAGGCGCGCACAACCTCTTCGCCCAGCTTGGCATGGTGTTCACCACGACCGGACAGCAGCACAATCCGCTTCAGACCGGTCTCTTTGGCGACTTGGCAGAACGCCTCCACCTTTTCGACAGCCCCGGGAAAGGCGAGATCGGGGAAGTAGGTGACATAGGCTTTGTCGATCCCTGTAAGCGCAGGGCCCCAAGTTTCCGGCGCCTCCCAGTCAAAGGGGATGGCGGCGTGGCGGGTGCCGGGGCGCACGGGCAGGCCGCGCGCTTCGAGGCGGGCGGCGACGCGCGATCCGGTCTTGCCGGTGGCGCCGATGACGAGGATGGGTTTTGTGGACATTTCAGGTCTCCCTAGGTTCAAGTTGATGACCCAGGGATAGGAAACGGGGGGCGGTTGCGTATTGACCGGGGCGGCCAGCGTTTTGACCATCGCGGCCAATCTCAGCGTCTGGTCGCCGACCGGTCCTTGCGGAATTTGGCGGGTGTCAAACCGACCCAGCGTTTGAACGCACGCGAAAAGGAGCTTTGTTCGGCAAAGCCGGTCAGAAAGGCGACCTCGGCCAGCGAATAGCTGTCGTCGCGCAACAGCCCCTCGGCCAGTTCGCGGCGTGTTGCTTCGGTCAGAGTTTGAAAGCTCATGCCATGATCGGAGAGGCGGCGATGAAACGACCGCACGCTTAGCCCCAGGCCGCGGGCGATATCGGCCATCTTTGGCGCGCCTTCGCTCAGCGACTGGGCGATGGCGTCTTTGGCCTGCACGACAAGAGCGCCGTCCTCCCTGATCTCGGCCAGTTCGGCATCGAGATGCAAGGTGAGGTAGCGGGAAATACCCTCATCCCCCAGCTTGTTGGGTTGCTCAAGGCTGTCTGTCGACAAAAGCAGACCATCATGCTCGGCGGCAAAATGCACCGGGCAGCCGAAATACGCCTCGTGATGGGCGGTGTTGCTGGGCGCCGCATGCTGGACATAGACTGCCAAGGGGGCAAACCGAACGGGGCAGACCTGTCGGGCAAGCGCGACCGTGGCGACCAGCGTTGTTTCGTTCGACAGCCGTACCCCCAGGCGCTGCGGCCCGGCGCGATGGACGACATAGAGCATACCCTCTGGCACCGGGCGCAGCTCGTACGCCACAACGCTGGTCCAGAGCCGGGCATAGCGTTGCACCCGCGAAAACGACCCCAGCAGATTGGGCGCGGCCTTCCAGGCTAGCCCCAAGGCGCCGTATTCGTCACAACGCATCGAGGCGCCGACCTCAACCGGCAGCGCCGTGACGTCGACCTGTGCGGCCAGGCGCTCCAACATGTCGTAGTACGCGTCGGCGGGGATCATCTCTTTGGGATCCCACGGGGCGTCTGCGTCAAGGCCGACCGAGGCCAGAACAGCCGGCGCATCGACGGCGTCACCCGCCGCCGCCACCACCTTGCGCGCAAAAAGAGACGTGATTTGGCCCATGAGCGCGAATTTAGCTTGAGCGGAGGCAACAACCAAGATGGCGGTGCCAATGCGCCGATTGCGGATCGGGTGTTTTCGCAAACCCATGGCAAATGCTTATTCCGTCGGCATTTCAGGTACGTGGGCCCTGCGAAGCACCCGCCGCGCCACCCGGCTCTGGGCGCTGCGCCTGAAACCTGTCATATCGCAAGGGCATGACCCACTAGACCGCACGAGCCGATGTCGATTTACGCCAGCCTCTACCACCTGACCCACTACCGGTATGACCGCCCGGTCACCCTGTCGCCGCAGATCGTGCGGCTGCGCCCGGCGCCTCATAGCCGGACGCGGGTGATTTCACACAGTCTCAAGGTCTCACCCGGCGGGCATTTTGTGAACCACCAGCAAGACCCCTATGGCAACTGGATGGCGCGCTTTGTCTTCCCCGAGCCGGTGCGCGAGTTCAAGATCGAGGTCGATCTGGTTGCCGACATGACGGTCTACAACCCGTTCGACTTTTTTGTGGAAGACAGCGCCGAACACTGGCCCTTCGACTACCCAGAGGATCTGAAAGATGACCTCGTCATCTACCGCACCCCCGAAGGCGAAGGGCCGCGGCTGGCACAGTTCATTGGCTCGATTGCGTTTGATCAGACCCGAACGGTGGATTTCCTCGTTGGCTTGAACGCCCGTGTGGCCGAGGAAATCGACTATACCATCCGGATGGAGCCCGGCGTGCAGACGCCGGAAGAGACGTTGGAAAAACGGTCAGGCTCGTGTCGCGACTCGAGCTGGCTTTTGGTGCAGGTTCTGCGCCATCTGGGATTTGCGGCGCGGTTTGTGTCGGGCTACCTGATCCAGCTCAAGCCGGACGTAAAGGCGCTCGATGGCCCCACCGGCACCGATCACGACTTCACCGATCTACATGCCTGGGTCGAGGTTTATATTCCCGGTGCGGGCTGGATCGGGCTGGACCCGACTTCGGGCCTTCTGACCGGCGAAAGCCACATCCCGCTGGCCGCCACCCCGCATTTCCGCAACGCCGCGCCGATCTCGGGCACCGCCACCTTTGCTGAAACGGAATTCGGCTTTGACATGCAGGTGGCGCGCGTCTCTGAACACCCGCGCATCACCAAGCCGTTTTCGGATGAGGCTTGGGACAAGCTGAACGATACCGGGCGCAAGGTGGATGCGGCGCTGAAGGCAGGCGATGTGCGGCTGACCATGGGCGGTGAGCCGACATTTGTGTCGATCGACGATTTCGAAAGCGACGAATGGAACACCGCCGCCGTCGGGCCAATGAAACGCGGCCTGGCCGATCAGCTGATCCGCCGCCTGCGTGACCGGTTCGCCCCCGGCGGGTTCCTGCATTACGGCCAGGGCAAGTGGTACCCGGGCGAAACCCTGCCGCGCTGGACCTTCTCACTCTACTGGCGGACGGATGGCAAACCGGTCTGGGCCGACGCGGCTCTGGTGGCGGAGGAGGATGCCGAAACCGGTGTCACGGCCGAACACTCCGAACGGTTCCTCAGCGGCATGGCCGACAAGCTGGGTGTTGGCAGGGACCATGTGGCGCCCGCCTATGAGGATCCGGCCGAATGGATTGTGAAAGAGGGCAACCTGCCCGAAAACGTCACGCCTGAGAACTCCAAGCTTAAGGATCCCGAAGAGCGTGCCCGGATCGCCCGCGTCTTTGCCCGCGGCCTGACTGAGCCCGCGGGCCACGTGCTGCCGATCCAGCGCTGGCAGGCCAAGGCAACGGGGCGCAAATGGCGGTCGGAGAAGTGGAAACTGCGGCGCGGCAAGGTGTTTCTGGTGCCGGGCGACAGTGCCGTGGGCTATCGCCTGCCGCTGGGCACGCTGCCGCATATTCCGCCGGCGCAGTTTCCCTACACCTACGTCACCGACCCCACGGTCGAGCGCACCCCGCTGCCGGATTATCACGCCGAGGCGGGCGATGCCTTGCCCGCAACCACGCCCGAGCACAGCCAGCCAGTCTCTGCGCCCAGCCCCACCGGACCCACTCAGGACATCGTTGAACAAACTCTGGACCCCATTGGCGGCGCGGTGCGCACCGCACTTTCGGTCGAGCCGCGTGACGGGCGGCTTTGCGTCTTCATGCCGCCGGTCGAGGATGCCGAGGACTACCTTGATCTGCTCGCCGCCGCCGAGGCCGCGGCCAAGGAGATGGGCCTGCCGATCCATATCGAAGGCTACGCTCCACCGCAGGACCCACGGCTGAACGTGATCCGCGTCGCACCCGACCCTGGCGTGATCGAGGTGAACATCCACCCCGCCAGCAGCTGGGAGGATTGCGTCGCCACCACCGAGGCGATCTATGAAGAGGCGCGCAATTGCCGCCTTGGCGCCGACAAGTTCATGATCGACGGGCGCCACACCGGAACCGGTGGCGGCAATCACGTGGTGGTGGGTGGCGCCACGCCGAATGACAGCCCGTTCCTGCGCCGGCCGGACCTGCTGAAATCACTGATCCTGCTCTGGCAGCGGCATCCGTCGCTGTCTTACCTCTTCTCCGGGCTCTTCATCGGCCCGACAAGCCAGGCCCCGCGGATCGATGAGGCCCGCCACGACACGCTTTACGAGCTGGAAATCGCGCTCAGCCAGATCCCGGCGCCCGCGGACGGCCCGGCGCCGCCCCCTTGGCTGGTCGACCGGCTGCTGCGCAACATGATGACCGACGTGACCGGCAACACCCACCGGGCCGAGATCTGCATCGACAAACTCTATTCCCCCGACGGGCCGACCGGCCGGCTGGGCCTTGTCGAGTTCCGCGGCTTTGAAATGCCACCGCATCCACGGATGAACCTGGCGCAGCAATTACTGTTGCGGGCGATCATCGCCCGGGCCTGGGCAAATCCGGTGCAGGGCAAGCCGGTGCGCTGGGGGACCGTACTGCATGACCGCTATATGCTGCCGCATTTCCTGTGGGAGGATTTCCTGACCGTGTTGCGCGATCTGCGCGACCATGGCTTTGCCCTGGATCCGGTCTGGTACGAGGCGCAGGCCGAGTTTCGGTTTCCGTTCTGCGGCGCGGTCGAGGCCGAAGGGGTGCATCTGGAATTGCGACAAGCGCTCGAGCCGTGGCATGTTCTGGGCGAAACCGGCGCGATTGGCGGCACCGTCCGCTATACCGACAGCTCGGTCGAACGGCTACAGGTGAAGATGACAACCGCCTTCAAAGACCGCTACCAGGTGATGTGCAACCGCCGCCCCGTGCCGCTGGCGGACACCGGTACCGCGGGTGCCAGCGTTGGTGGGGTGCGGTTCAAGGCCTGGCAACCGGCCGAGGCGCTGCACCCGGTGCTGCCGGTGAACGCGCCGCTGACCTTTGACATCTATGATCGCTGGTCGGGCCGGCCCATCGCCGGCTGCGTCTATCACGTGGCGCATCCGGGCGGGCGCAACTATGAGACCTTTCCGGTCAATGGCAACGAGGCCGAGGCACGCCGCCTCGCGCGGTTCGAGGCGCATGGCCATTCGACAGGCGGCTACACCCCCGCCGCGGAAACGCCGCATCCCGAGTTTCCGATGACACTCGACCTGCGCTATCCGACTGGGCTGGCATGAGCGGTCCGGCGCCCAAAACATCGGATATGCGCGAAGCCCTTCTGGGCGATTACGTCGTCCGCCCCGGCGTCGCCGATGAGCTTTTTGACGAAAGCGGCGCGATGCGCCCGGTCTGGGCGCCGTTCATCGACCAACTGGCCAAGCTGTCGCCAGAGGAAACGCGCGGGCATTTCGCCCGTGGCGATCAGTACCTGCGCGATGCGGGGGTGTTTTACCGGCAATACAGCACCGATGTGCATCAGGAACGCGACTGGCCGCTCAGCCATATCCCGGTCATCCTGCACGAAACCGAATGGACGCAGATCTGCGAGGGTCTGGCCCAGCGGGCGGAGCTTCTGGAACGTGTGGTCGCCGATCTTTATGGCGAGGCGCGACTGGTGCGCGACGGGCATCTGCCGCCCGAGCTGATTGCGCAGAATCCCGAATGGCACCGTCCGCTGGTGGGCATCGCGCCGGCCTCGGGGCATTTCCTGCATTTCCTGGCCTTTGAGATCGGCCGCAGCCCGGATGGCTCTTGGCTGGTGCTGGGGGATCGTGCGCAGGCACCGTCGGGCGCGGGCTTTGCGTTGGAAAACCGAATGGCCGCCGCGCGGATCTTTCCCGATCCCTTCCCGCGCGCCAATGTGCGGCGGCTGGCCGGGTTCTTCCGCGCCTTTCGTGATGCGATGGACACCCTGCCGGGGGCCGAGGGCCGCCGCACCGCCATCCTCACCCCCGGGCCGGCCAACGATTCCTATTTCGAACATACGTATATCGCCCGTTACCTGGGTCTGATCCTTTTGGAGGGTGAGGATCTCATCATCGAAAACGGTGCTGTGCAGGTGCGCACTGTCTCTGGCCCGCAGCCGCTGGGTGTGCTTTGGCGCAGGCTTGATGCGGCCTATGCCGATCCGCTGGAGCTTGACGAAAGCTCACGCATCGGGACGCCGGGGCTGGTGGACGCGATCCGGCAATCGAATGTGAACGTGGTCAACGCGCTGGGCTCGGGCATCCTTGAAACCCGCGTGCTGATGGCCTTCCTGCCCAAGATCGCCGAAGTGGTCCTGGGCGAAGGGCTGAAGCTGCCCAATCTTGCGACCTGGTGGTGCGGCCAGCCGAATGAGCGGGATTACGTCAAGGCCAACGCGGACTCGCTCTTTGTGGGCGAGGCGCTGAGCCGCGCCTTGCCGTTCGATATCGGCCGCGGGTCGGCGCTGGCGGGGGTGTTCCAAAACCCCAATGGCCAATCGCTGTCGGACTGGATCGACGCCAACGGCCCGGGCCTTGTGGGGCAAGAGGCGGTGACTTTGTCCACGACCCCCGCCTGGGCCGATGGCCGCCTGACCCCGCGCCCGATGAGCGTGCGGGTCTTTGCCGCCCGCACGCCGCACGGCTGGACCTTTCTGCCCGGCGGTTATGCCCGGATTGGGCGCGCGGGGGAGGCGACGGCGCTGTCGATGCAGCAAGGTGGCTCGGTGGCCGATGTCTGGGTCATGCGCGACGGCCCGGCGCTGGAAGAAACGCTTTTCGCGCCGGACAGCTTTCGCCGCGAAGACACCGGAACCTTGCCCAGCCGGGCGGCCGACAACCTCTATTGGCTGGGCCGCTATATCGAACGGACTGAAGGCGCGATGCGGCTCTTGCGGGCCTATCATCTGCGGTTGGCGGAAACCGGCAATGCTGAAGAGGCCCGCCTGACCCGGATCGCGGCGCTGCTCAAGGTGTTGGCGCTGGACGTGGGCGTGCCGGTGCAAACCGCTTTGGAGCCTGCGCTCAGCTCCGCCCGGGTCTGCGCCGGCAAGGTGCGCGACCGGTTCTCGGTCGATGGTTGGGCGGCTCTGACCGACCTCACCTCGAGCTTACAGGCCATGTCTGGCGCCAAGCGCCCCGGCGATGACTGCGCCCGCGCGCTTGGAGTGCTTTTACGCAAGATCACCGGGTTCAACGGGCTGGTGCACGAAAACATGCACCGGACCTCCGGCTGGCGGTTCCTGACCTTCGGGCGGGCGATCGAACGCGCCGATGGCGCCGCCGCCGTCCTGGCCGCCTTTGCCGGCGAAGGCATCGCCCCGGGGCTGCCGGATCTGGCGCTGGAATATGGTGACAGCCGTATCACCCATCAGCGCCGCTACCGGATCGATCCGACGCGCGAGACGGTGACCGATCTTCTGGCGCTCGACGCCAACAACCCGCGCGCCATCGTCTATCAAGTGACCGCGATGCGCCGCATTGCGCAGGACCTTCCCTTTGCCCGGGTCGAAGGGCGCGTGTCGGAGGTGTTGCAGTCGCTGATGCCGCTGGAGGCCGATCTGACCGTCGCCGATCCGGCCGAGATCACGGAAGAGCGCCTGATTGCCATTCGCCAGACGTTGAACGACATCTCCCTGCGCCTCAGCGCCGCGTATCTGGTCTGAGGGGGCGGGGCGATGCGCTACGATATCCGTCTCACCATCGGCTACGATTACGGCGCGCCCTCCGATCATGCCCGAACGCTCGTTCGGCTGCTGCCTTCGGACCTGCCGGGCCGGCAGATCGTCGCCTCGCGCCTGTTGACCATCGATCCGCGGCCCAGCGAACGACGCGAGGCCACGGATTTCTTCGGCAACGCGATGAGCGCGCTGGCCTTTCACGACCCGATCGACCGGATCGAGCTGACGCTGCGCGCGCGGGCCGAGCGGTTGGCGCGGCCGCCGAGCCTCGATCTGTCACCGGATCTGACCCGGCTGGCGGCAGAGATCGCCGCGCACCCGGGGCTCGAATCTGCCGCCCCACATCACTACCTCGGTGCCTCGACCCGGGTGGCATCGGACCCGGCGATCTCGGCTTTTGCACAAGACTTCGCCACGCCCGGCATGACGGTGATGCAGATCGTCGAGACTATCGGCTCCGCGATCCATCAGACGATGCGCTTTGATGCCGAGGCGACCGATGTGCACACGCCGCCGGCCGACGCCTTTGCCAATCGCCACGGCGTCTGCCAGGATTTCAGCCATGTCATGATCGCCGCCCTGCGCGCGGTGGGTATTCCGGCTGGCTATGTGTCGGGCTTTCTGCGCACCATCCCACCCAAGGGCCAGCCTCGTTTGGAAGGGGCGGACGCGATGCATGCCTGGGTGTCGGCCTGGTGCGGATCAGAAGTGGGCTGGGTCGAATACGACCCCACAAATGCCTGCCCCGTCGGGCTTGACCACATCGTCGTCGCCTATGGCCGCGATTATGCCGATGTCTCCCCGGTGAAAGGTGTTCTGCGCACGTCGGGCGAACAGGACACCCACCACAAGGTTGACGTCGTGCCCATCTAGGGTTCGGAGCCGCTGTGGGTAAATTAGCTCGCATCGCGGGGGTGAACGGCGCAGGCAAGGCAACACTTCGGCTTCAGAAGTTCTTACAAGGCACGCCCAAGCTGCGCATTGCTCCGACGCAGTGACGCCTTCAGGGGAGTGCTTTTCACTCTATTGCCGGCCAGGCGCTTGCATAATCGTGCCGAGATGGTGGCTTCTGGCGTGACCAAGGTTACGAACCAGGCGAGTGGAGACTTGGGAGCGCTACGGTGAAGGGGCGCAAGCTTGCAAATCGATGAGAAGAGCACTCCATGTGGCACATGCGGTGAAAGCAGATTTTGACAATCGTGCTTGGGGGAAGGGCGGTTGAGAGAGGCATCTGGGGCTTTGGGCAAAGGGGAAAAAGGGCCGGTCCGGTCTTGTGATACCTAGCGATTTCAGGCTCTTTCTGTGCATTTGCGCGATGGCCAATCGAGCGTCGGCCACCATCGTGGCGGTCGCGACGGTTTTTCCGGTTTTCGTTTTTTCGGTGGCACAAACAGGCTTGCTGCCCGCGGCGGGCACCGAGGCCAGTCTGCACGTCGTGGCCAAGATCGCTTTGCTCATCCTGCTGTTCCTGGGTGCGGCGCGGATCGATCAGGAGGCGTTGCTAATGCGGCTGGTCTGGAGGAGCTATGCTGATCATCGGTCTGCCGTTGGCGTGCCGGTCTGGGGCTGTTCACCCAACCAGACTGGCAGCTCGCGGCAGTGGCTTAGGTGGCTGCGAACTTTGTGCCAACGGAAGCTGCTTTGGATCGGCCGGTTGTCACCAAACCGCAGGTGCTCGACTTCACATGGCGTGCCTACACGGTCGAGGGTGGGCTCATTGCCGGCCTCGCTTAGCCTTTGGTCCAACTAGTGGCACCCCTCGCCTCGTCTGAGGCATCCATCCCGTCGAAGGGCCGGTTCTTGTCCGCTCTCAGCATTTCACCTTGGGTCCGCTTGTGGGCGTGGTCGTCGGCGCGGTCGGCAAATATGGATTCATCGCCGCCTTCGCCGCGGTTGTGCGCGGGCAATGCGCCTGTGTCTGCAAGCACACGGAAAGCGAAGGAGCGTTGCTGTCGCGGATCGCCTTTGTTTTGTTGGGCGCCGTTCTTGTCCCGGTGGTTTTCGCGAACCTGACGCTTCAGATCCTTGGCGGCCTGTTCCTTACCCGCCCTCTGGCGAGCTGGATATCGCTCATCGGTACGGATGCTGCGACAGCAACGTGGCCGGTTTGGCCCGCGCGGCTGGCGACGGCACTGTTTGCGCTGCTTGTTTTGGGCCAATTGGAGCATAGACTGGGCGAAGCAGTGCTTCATATTCCTGTTAACGCCATACGGAACAGTGCAGTCTTGTACGGACTCTCCGCAGCCCCCGGGCGGGGCTCAATGCAAGGGCGATCAAGCGGGCGGAGCGTTGTGCCGAAACGGCGACCGATACAAATTCAAATGACGCGAACAAAGCGCGCATGACATGACAGAGAGGACAAAAAAGTGAACAAGACCGCCGTGGCCAGTTACAGCCAGCTCCCCGATCGCGATCCGCAACATGCGCTGGTGGCCGAGGTTGACCTTGTGGTTGTCCGGTTTGACGACGAGGTGTCGGTCTTTTACGGCCGTTGCCTGCATCGCGGCGCGCTGATGTCGGACGGGTTTGTGCGCGGGCGGAACCTGATCTGCGGCGTGCATGATTGGGACTACCGGCTGGATACCGGCGTGTCGGAATACGCCAATGACGAAAAGCTGCCCAAGTTCACCTCGTGGATCGACGGCGATCAGGTGCTGGTCGATGAAGATGAGATTGCCGCCTGGGCGCAGGACAATCCGCAGCCTTTCAACCGTGACGCTTATCTGGGCCTTTATGCCGACACCTCGCACGGCACGGCAGAGGAGCCTTTGAACGGCCTGATCCGGCAATATGCCCGCGATGGTCTGTCGAAGACCGGCCATCATGGCCGGGTCGAATCCATGGGGGTGCCACGGGATGAGCTGCCCAGCTGGGACGATCTGCAGCTGCTGACGGCACAGTTGCACCGCGCGCCCTTGCTGGAGGACGACCCGGTCGGCACCGATGTGGTGATCGGCCCCAACGCGCAGAAACCGCTGCGGCTCGATATTCCGCTTTTTGTGTCGGACATGTCCCTTGGCGCGTTGTCCGAGCCCGCCAAGATCGCGCTGGCGCGCGGGGCAGAGCTGGCGGGGACGGGGATTTGTTCCGGTGAAGGCGGAATGCTGCCCGAGGAGCAGCAGGCCAACAGCCGCTATTTCTATGAGCTTGCGTCCGCCCGGTTTGGCTTTGACTGGGACAAGCTGGCTGACGTGCAGGCGTTTCACTTCAAAGGCGGGCAGGGCGCCAAGACGGGCACGGGTGGCCACCTGCCGGGCCACAAGAATTTCGGCAAGATCTCAGAGGTGCGCGGGATTCCCGAGGGCACAGACGCCATCTCGCCACCACGCTTTCCGGACTGGACCGAACCGGCGCAGATCAAGGACTTTGCCGATGAGGTCCGCGACCGCACAGGCGGCATCCCCATCGGTTACAAGCTCTCGGCCCAGCATATCGAGAAAGACCTCGATGCCGCTTTGGAGGTCGGCGTGGATTACGTGATCCTCGACGGACGCGGCGGCGGTACTGGCGCGGCGCCGATCCTCTTCCGCGACAATATCAGCGTGCCGACGATCCCGGCGCTGGCTCGCGCGCGGCGGCATCTCGACGCCACCAATCCAGACGTCACATTGGTGATCACCGGCGGGCTGCGCAAACCCGCGGACTTCATCAAGGCGATGGCGCTGGGCGCGGATGCGATTGCCGTCTCGAACGCCGCGATGCAGGCCATCGGCTGCATCGCCATGCGCGCCTGCCACACCAACAACTGCCCGGTCGGCATCGCCACGCA
>JASJCC010000010.1 GCA_030066175.1 Paracoccaceae bacterium
TGCCATTGCCGCCGCGGAGGATGTCGTTGTTGTTGCCGCCATTGAACCGGTCATTGCCGCCGCCGCCATTGATCGTGTCGTTGCCGTTGCCGCCATTGACCGTGTCGCGGCCCAGAACACCGCCTTGGGCAACGTCGTTGAAGATGTCATTGCCCGCGCCGAGATTGGCGAGATCGCGGCCATTGCCGCCATTGACCACGTCGTTGTTGTTGCCGCCATTGAGCGTGTCGGCCCCGGCATTGCCGTTCAGCGTGTCGTTGCCGTTGGCGCCACTGAGCGAGTCGTTGCCATTGCCACCATTGATCCGATCATTGCCACCACCGCCATTGATGGTGTCATTGCCATTGCCCCCATTCACCGTGTCGCGACCCAAAGTGCCCCCCTGGGCAGTGTCGCTGTAGACGTCGTTGCCAATACCCAGATTGGCCAGGTCACGCCCATTGCCGCCATTGACGGTGTCGTTGCCATTGCCGCCGTTGATCGTGTCAAAGCCCTGTGCGCCGGACAGGCTGTCATTGCCCGGACCGCCGCTGATATTGTTGCCGGCGCCATTGCCGGTCACGGTGTCATCGCCGCTGCCCATCAGGGCGTTTTCGATCACCGTGCCGCGGGCGATTGCGACATTGCCGATCCTGCCTTCGATGTTGGAAAAGCTTGCCGATTGCAGATTGAGCCGGTTGTCGGCCATGCTGAAGGACAGATCGATCAGGTCGGTGCCGCTGCGGTCATAGATCGTGTAGACCACCGGGCTGGTGCCGAAATTGCCGCTGGTGGATCCGCCGGCAATGCCGGTGAACGCGATGTCGAGGAAATTGCCCAGCGTCGAGTTTTCAAACCAGACCGTGTTCCCGGCGGTGGCGCTGCTGTTGTCGGGGGCGCCGTACAGCGATTGGATGGCGATGATATCGGCCATCATCGGGGTGATCGGCTCGCCATAGTCGGCATTCACCGTGGTGTTGTCGATCTGCGAGAAATACGACATCACCGAAACCTGGTAGCTGTCATTCAGGAAGGTGGCATTCTGCGGATAGTTGGCGACGGCGTTGTAATTGCCTTGATGTCCCAGCCCCAGCGCATGGCCGATTTCGTGCACATAGGTGGAGTAGCTGTAGGAATCGATTGTCGTGCCGTAGGTGGTCAGCCAGTTGGTCGAGACATTGACGGTGGACGACAGAATTGTGCCGGCGCTATAGGTCGAGGTGGAAAAGGCGCCGGGCTCGTCGTCGTCGAAGGTGATGTCGGCCACGCCGGTGACTTCGACAAACTCCAGATCGGCCACCATCTCCCAGGCCTCAAGCGCCCAGCGGGCCAGCTGTTGGCCTGCCGGGGTCAGCGCGGTGATATTGACGGTGATCACGTTGCTGCTGGTGGTGGAAAAGCTGCGCGCCGGTTCACCCCCATCCTGCCAGTAGCCGGTGGTCAGGTAGGTGGCCAGTTCGTCCAGGGTGCCGACCTGTCCGGTCGGCGGGGTGGGGGTGTTGACGCTGATCGTGTAGGTGCCGATGCTGTTATCGTTAAACGCGCCGGCCGAGATGTAATAGGTGCCGGTGGTCGAGGCGGTGAATTGCAGTTCTGAATTGAGCGTGACCCCCGGGTTGGAATCGTCATTAAACGCAACCAGCGTGCCGGTGCTGTCATAAAGCCGCAAATACGGATCGAGCAGCGTCACGCCGTCCAGCGCGATGGTATAGGTGTCGCCCGCGGTCAGGCTGATGGCCACCCAATCGCGATCGCCGGCGGACGTCAAGGTGCCGTCAAAGGTATCGCCCGGCGACATGGTGTAGGTGGTGCTCAGCCCATCAGGGGCATCGGCGCCTTCGCTGAGCGCGGCATAGGTCTGGTCGGCAGTATGGCGGCTGGGATCAAATGTTCTGGTGGCTTGACAAATATGGCACATGTCTCAGCGAGCTCCTGTTTGAAAATGGCGTGTCCGGCCGGCCACCGCGTCAGCGGCAGTGGTGAGCCGGGTGTGAAAGAAAAAGAGGTTGAAAGTGTGGCGCATGGCGGCCTCGTGGTCAAAAAAGCGGGTCAGGGGGTGTTCAGGGCGGTGCGGAGCGTTGCGCTGACGCTGAGCAACGCCCGGGCAAAGGCGGCATAATCAACCCGCTCCAGCCCGGCGTCGCTGACCGACATGCCGGCAGAAGGGTCATGGACCGCCCGCGCGTGGGGGCCGGGATAGACTTTCAGATGGCCGCTCAGATGGCGCGTGCTGACCTTGTCGATCTGCAGGGCGATGCCAAGATCACCGGCGGCGCGGGGCTGTTCTGCGCCGGGGGCCACCCGCCGGATGGCATGTGCGGTGCCGCTGTCCACAAGCGCCTGCTGCAGCGCGTCGCAGAGCTTTTGCGGCGCCGGGCCAGTGGCGGGGCAGCTGAGATAGATCATGTCGGTTCCGCCTTGTGACGCGCCGGGGGCTGCGCAGAGCGTGATAGCCAGAAGGCCGGACAGCGCTGTGGCGCGGAATGCAAGGACGCGGTGAATCATGAACATCACCATAGCCCAATTGCCCTATGGTTAAGCAACGTTTGGCTTTCTTTAAATACAAGGGATTTTACGGCTTTGGCAGGGTTGGAACAAGGTAAGACCGGGCCCGGCACGCGCGTGCCAGGGCCCTGGCGTCTTGGGCGCTGAGGGCGGGGCGGCTCAGAAGATGGTCAGATCATCGGCCAGCCCATTGGTGGTGCTCAGACCCGCCAGCAGGATGGAGTTGCCACCGCCGAAATCGAAAAGCACGCCATCGGGGGTGACTTGGGCATAGGTGTTGACCACCTGCGCCGCAGTCAGCCCGCCGCCCCAAAGCGCATCATCGATCTGCAGCGCGTCGGTGCCGGGGGTGTAATCGGTGACCCGGTCGGCCTCGATCATGCTGCCGGTGAAGACAAAGGTGTCGGCGCCGGGGCCACCGGTCAGCGTGTCATTGCCGCCTTCCGCTTCAATCGTGTCGTTGCCCGGCCCGCCAAAGACCCGATCGCTGCCCTTCCGCCTACCGGTTTGGCTGTCATCCACAAAATGGTCGTTGCCATTGCCCAGGTAGACCCAATCGCGGCCATGGCCGCCCTCAACGACATCGTCGTGGTCGCCAGCATAGATTCGGTCAAACCCGGCGCCACCCATGATCTGATCGTTGCCATTGCCACCGTCAATCACGTCATAATCCCACCCGCCAAAGAGTGTATCGTTTCCATTGCCGCCGAAGATGGTGTCGTAACCGCCACGGCCTTCAATGAGATCGTTTCCATTGCCGCCAAAGACTCGATCGCTGCCTCGAATTCCAATCTGACCATTGTCGATAAAACGGTCATCGCCATTGCCGAGATACGCCGTGTCGCGGCCATTGCCACCGATGACGGTGTCGTTGCTATTGCTGCCAAACAGCCGGTCGTTATTTGGGCCGCCATCAAGCCAGTCCTGCCCGTTGTTACCGAATAACTCATCGGCCCCGAAACCACCCAATAGCGTGTCGGCGCCATTGCCGCCGGTCAGGGTGTCAGAGCCTTTGCGGCCAAAGAGCTCGTCATCGCCGCCCAAGCCGGTGATCCGGTCATTGCCGTCCAGCCCATCCAGCCAGTTCGGGCCGTCGCCGCCGGTGATCAGGTCGGGGCCTGCGCTGCCTTGCCCCGGTGTGATCGGTGGGACGTCGTCGTAATCATCGTCGGCAACGACATATGGCACGACACCGTTGTCGCGCGCCCAGGCGGCGAAATCGGCGGGGATGCTGTGGCCGCTATGTTCGATCGCCAGGAAATCCTGCCCGCCCGCCCAATGGGTGGCGTTGTTCAGCACATCGACCCAGGCCTCGCCAAACTGGTTTTCCAGCAGCAGCGCGTCGACATTGTCGAAAAAGGCCAGCGTGTCGGCGCTGGTTGGTTCGCCGCTGTCCCAGCCGATATACGCGCCCCCGTTGATCGCGATATAGGCATCGGGGCTGACCGCCCGCACGGCGGCGGCGATGGCGTTGACAAAATCGATCATGTCACGCGCCGCCTGCTGCGGATCGTAGGACGTGTCATTCTCCGCCGCGTCGAAATAGCGCCCGACATCGTCCAGAAAGACCCCGTCATAGCCCAATCCGCCCTGCGCCACAGGCGTGACCAGATGCACCGCTTCGGCGATGACCCGCGCCTGCCAGTCAGGATCGGTGTAATCGACGATATAGCCAAAGGTCGTGGTGCCCCCATCCGTGGCAAACCCGTGATTGTTCACCAACCAGTCTGGCGCGCCGGGATTGACCGGGCCGACATCGGGATTGCCCGGATCGATCTCGGCCACCCAGTCATCGCCGGGATCGGGTTCCCAATAGAGCCGCGCATGGTCGGTCACCGCGACATTGAGATACCCGATCACGGTCCGGCCCTGATCCTGCAGGGCGGCCACTTGGGTCGTCGTCAGCGTCTGGCCAAAGCGGGAATCGCTGCCGGTTTCGATGATGACCAGATCACCGGTGCGCGGCGCGAGCGTGTCGAAGTCGGGGTTTGCGAGATTGAAGATGAACTCGGAAATCACGGGCATAACAAAACATCTCTAGAGGTTGCGTGACAGGCCTTGCCTACGCCGCAAACGGGTGCGCCTTCCATGCGCCAGATCAAGAAATGCCCCCCCGGCCGGGCGCTGGCATTGTGCTTCCCGACAGCGCATGGGAGAAGAGCGCCGATATCGTTTGGCGAGAGGTCGGAAATGAAGCTGCTAATGGTGGGCGCGGGGCTGTCTGGGGCGGTGATCGGGCGCAAACTGGCCGAGGCCGGGCACACGATCACCATCGTCGATTCCCGCGATCATGTGGCGGGCAATTGCCATACCGAACGGGATGCCGAAACCGGGGTTCTGGTGCATCGCTACGGGCCGCATATCTTCCATACCGACGATGCCGAGGTCTGGGACTATGTCACCGGGTTCGAAAGCTTTCAGCCCTACAAGAACCGGGTCAAGACCACCGCGCAGGGCCAGGTCTTTTCGCTGCCCATCAACCTGCACACGATCAACCAGTTCTACGGCCGCACCTTCCGCCCCGAAGAGGCGCGCGCCTTTATCGAAACCCAGGCCGACACCTCGATCAGCGATCCGCAGACCTTCGAGGAACAGGCGCTGCGCTTTGTCGGGCGTGATCTTTATGAGGCGTTTTTCAAAGGCTACACGGTCAAGCAATGGGGCATGCAGCCCACCGAGCTGCCGGCCTCGATCCTCAAGCGCCTGCCGGTGCGCTTCAACTATGACGACAACTACTTTTTCCACCGCTTCCAGGGCATGCCCGAAACCGGCTATACCGCCATGGTCGAGCGGATCCTCGACCATCCGGGCATCACGGTGCATCTGAACACGTCCTTCACCCGGGCCGAGGCCGGGGATTACGACCACGTGTTCTATTCCGGGCCGCTGGATGGCTGGTTTGATTACGAGCTGGGCCGGCTGGGCTATCGGACGCTGGATTTTGAACGCTTCACCCATGTCGGTGACTATCAGGGCTGTGCGGTGATGAACTATGGCGACGAAAATGTGCCCTTTACGCGCATTTCCGAACATAAGCATTTTGCGCCCTGGGAAGAGCATGACGGCTCGGTCTGTTACCGTGAATATTCCCGCGCCTGCGAACCGGGTGACATCCCCTATTACCCGATCCGGCAGGTGCGTGAAAAAGCGCTGCTGGCCGAATATGTGGCGCTGGCCGAAAAGGCCGAAGGCGTGACGTTCGTGGGCCGGTTGGGGACCTATCGCTATCTCGATATGGATGTCACCATCCGCGAGGCGCTGGACACCGCCGCCGCCTTTCTGGCCCACGGCACAGATGTGCCGGCCTTTGTCAAACCGCCGCTCTGACCGGTTGGGGCAGGGGCCGCGGCTTAGCTCTGCGGCGCCAGCAGCAATTCGGCGGCGACCAGACCGGGCTCTTCGCCACTATCCAGACGCAGGCTGGTGATGTCATAGCCCCAGGCGGGATCCTGGGCGCTGAGCCACTCCATCAGCTGGGCAAAATCCACCACGTCAAAGCGCAGTTCGATCCCGCCGCCGCTGCGGTTGGCGAGACCAGCCAGAGCGCTGCGCAGATCGGCCTCGATCAGGCTCTGTTCCAGCGCAGAAAGCCCGATGGGCGCGCGCGGGCCGGTATTGTCAGTGGCCGCCAGCGTGGCCATTTCGGCGGCGCGGCTCGTCACCCAGCTTTGCAGCGCGCGGGCCTCGGTCAGGCTGGCCTCGGCCGCGTCTCGGCGTTCCTGCAAGGGGACAAGTGCGCCGAACCAGAGCGCGGCCGGCAGGATGGCAAAGACCAGCAGGCCGATCAGCCCGCGTTCGCGTGGCGCCAGCCGGGCCAAAAGGTCGATCAGCCGGGCGCTCATGGCGTGGCCTCGAGGCGCAGTTCGGCCCGCACGCCGCTGGTGCCATCGCTGACCCGCAGATCATCGACCGCGACGCTCAGGCCAGCGGCGCGCAGATCGGCCACCAGGGTTTCGGCGGCGGCGAAATCATTCAGGCGCAGCACCGCCTGCAGGCCGGTTTCGTCATAGCGATAGGTCTCGGACACCGCGCCGCCGGCGTTGATCACCTGGGCCGCCTGGGCCAGTAGCGTCAGGGCCGAGACCCGGCCTTGCCAATCCCGCGCAGCGGCTTGGCGGTCAGCCAGCGCCCGGCTGACCTGGGTGCGGATGTCCAGCACCGGCCCGGTGGGCACAAAGCTTTCGCGTACCACGGCCAGGGTTTCGGCCTGCACGCTGCGCGCCTCGGCCTCAAGCCGTTGCATCGTCACAAATTGCGCCCCGCCCCACAGCCCGGCGGCCAGAAGTCCGGCCATCAGCGGCCAGCGCCAGGGCAGCACGCGGCGGCGCAGGCTGGCGCGGGCGGCGCGCGGATCGGCGCGCAGATCAAAGCTCAGCTCGCCATGGCCCAGCACCACCGGCGTGGCCAGGCCCAGTTCGCCGGCCGCTGCCGGATCGTGGATCACCGCGATGTCACGTGAGGTGGCCAGCGGTGCGGCCCAGTCAGCGCCCTCCAGCAGCAGCAGCGCCTGGGGCTTGGGGGTGGCGCTTTCCAGCGCCTCTTCCAGCATCAGCCAGGCCAGATCCGGATCGGCCGAAAACCCGTCTTCAAGCCCCAATCGGGCCTGAACAGAGCCGTTTTCCTGCCGCAGCACCCACAGTCCCTCGGCCGCGGGCAGGGCGAGATAATCGGGCAGCACCGCCTGGCACCCTTTGCCCGTCAAACCGCGCCAGGTGTGCAGCTGGGCGGCATCGGCCACCAGGGCCCGGTTCCAGCCATCGCTGTCACCTGGCGCGTGAAAGGGGCGCAGTTCGACCGTGCCGTCCCCAGCGCCGATCCGGTCGCGCAGCTGGCGGCGGGCCACGTCTTCGCGCGCCGATCCGCGCAGGCCGTCCGGCAGATCCAGCGTCAGCAAGGGCACGTCCGCGCCCGGCACCAGGGCCACATGCCGGCCGCGCGCGGGGCTGTCGCCAAGCGCGTGGCAGGGGATCGGGGAACGGGCGGTCACGGGGTGGTCATTCCTGCGTCTAGGGGCTTTGCCGCAGACGATACGCCACCCGGACGCCAGCGGGAAGCGGACGGCGTTCGAACACGGTGCGTCTGTGGCGCAGGTGATCACCCAGCTGTGCCTCGATCCGGGCGGCAAACCAGATGCTGGAGATCCCAAGCCGCGTTTCCACCTCTTCGGGCACCAGCCCTGCACCGCCAAAATCGGCCAGCGTCTCGATAAAGCCCTGGACCGACCCAAAGGGCTCTTGCGCGCGTGCCTGCATCAGTCGTCCGGATTGCGCCGCCGACAGGCCCGGCAGCAGGCTTTGCAACACCTCTTGCGGGGCGGTGTTCACGTTCAGCGTGCTGTCGCCGGGCAGGGTGGCAATAAAAGGCGCCAGCCGGTCCATGTCGCGGCGGCTGAGATCGGGCAGCGCCAAGAGCTGTGAGGGCATCAGCACCGGCCCACCCACCGGCGCGATGGGCGGGCGCTGGCGTGCATAGGCGGGGGCGTTGCCGGGGCCGTCGGGGCTGACAAACCCGGCCACCGCATCGGCCAGCACCGGCGACAGGCCCAGCCTTTGCAGCAGCGCCTCAAACCCGGCGCGGGCCCAGATATCCGATGGATCAGCCAGCCAGTTGATGTTGAACCGCCCTTGCAGATCGGTCAGATCCCCTGCCACCCGGCCACGATCGAGCGGCACGTTGATATCTGCCTGCGCCCAGGCCTGGCCCAGGTGGTCGGCGCCTTGCCCGGGATTGGGCGCTGTCAGCAGGCTGATCGCCAACGCTTCGACCGCGTCGAGATAGAGCGTCACTTGCGCCGCGGTCTGGGTTTCGGTTGCGCGCTGGCGGGCGCCTTCGGCCCGGGCCAGCAAGAGCGCGGCAATGCCTGCCAGCGCTGCCACCAGCACCAGCGCATTCACCAGGACAAAGCCGCGGTCGCGGCGGGGGCGTGGGGCGCTCATTTCAGGCTCTCCACCAGCACGATTTGGCCAAAACGGCGGCTTTCCAGGGTCAGTTCCACCGCCTCGGGCAGGGTGCTGGAATAGCTTTCGGGGATTGCGCTGCGGCCGCCATCGGTGTCACTGCCCGTCGGATCGGGCGCCTCGCGCGGGGGGCCACCGGTGGTGCCGGGCAGCCAGCCCAGGTCTGGCCAGTGGCTGCGGATCGCCCAGCTGGTGATATCGGTCAGCACCGGCATGGCGGGCGCGGTGGTGGCGCTTGGCACCGGGTAGAGCGCGGGCCAGGCGGCGCGGCTGAGCGTACCGGCGCCGGGATCAAAACGCCATTCGACCCGCCGCAGCCCCGGGCCGGGTTCCGGCGGCAGGGCGGGCTGGCCGGCCAGCGACAGGCTCAATACACGGCCCGGCGCATCCAGATGCAGCGCCGAGCGTGGGGTTTCCCCAGGCGGATGGAAAAGCATCGGCACCAGCGCCCCCAGATCGGCCCGCAACAGGCTGACCGCCAGGCCCAGTTCGGCTGTGTTGGTGTCGATTTCGACCATCCGGTCGCGGCTGCGCATGGCGCCGGTCAGGGCCTGTAGCCCCATCACCGCAATCAGCGCAAAGATCGCCATGGCGACGACGAGTTCGATCAGTGTGAGGCCGCGGTCACGTTTCATGGGCCGGTTCCCGGGGCGGGCAGGATGGCCACCAGAACCGCACCTTCGCCGCTTTCGGCGCGGGCGGTGATGCGCGCTTGGGTGAGGTTGGCGGCGGTCTGGGCAAACTCTACCGACACGGTGAAATCGCGCCCGCCCATGGCCACGCGGTTGGGCAGGCCGCGGCCCTGGGCGCCGCCATAAAGCCGCAACTCCTCGGCGCGGTTTTCCGCCACCAGCTGGGCCAGCAGCCGCGCCTCGGCCCCGCCAAGCGCGCGGCCGGATTGATCGGTGGCGCGCAAGGCGGCCAGCGTGCCGATGGCCAGCACCGCCACCGCCACCACCAGTTCCAGCAGCGTCAGACCGCGCGGAGCCTTTACCCGCCGTCGCATGTCAGCCCCGTCCAGCCATCGCTTTCGCAGGCGGTACTGCGGCGTCCGGCGCCAAAGCGGATCGAAAAGGCGCTGCTGCGGCCATCGGGCAGAAAGACGATTTCCGGCCAGCCCACCGGTTGCGGCCCGCCCCGTGGCGCTAGGCTGACGCGGTCCTGCCAGCGGATGGCGCGGCCCAGCGGCTCCCACCCCTCGGCGCCGTAGCGCATCGGCTGAAAGGCGCGCGGCGTGATGGCGATGCCGCGTATCTGTTGGCCGCCCACCGCCAGATGCCGGCTGGCCTGATAGCTGCGTTCAAAGCGCGCCGCCTCGGATCCGCCGCCGGGGCTGCGTGTCGCCACCAGGCTGGCGCCCACCGCCAGGGTGGCCAGCACGGCGATCGCCACCAAAAGCTCAATCAGGGTAAATCCGGCGGTAACAGAGCCTGTTTTGCGCTCTAGTCCAAGGTCCATGAGCCGATATCCGCATCCGCCCCGCTGCCCCCCGGCGCGGCATCCGCGCCATAGGAAAAGATGTCGAAATCCCCATGCACACCTGGCGACAGGTATTGGTAGGGCTGGCCCCATGGATCCTGCGGCAGGCGGTCGATATAACCGCCTTGCGCCCAGTTCTGCGCCTCGGGCGGCGAGCTGGGTGGGCTGACCAGAGCGGCGAGCCCCTGTTCGGTGGTGGGGTAGCGGAAATTGTCCAGCCGGTAGAGACTGATCGCGCTCGAGATCGCCGCGATGTCGGATTGCGCCCGTGCAGCGCGCGCCTGGTCGGGCCGGTCGATGACGCGGGGCACGATGGTCAGCGCCAGGATCGACAGGATCACCACCACCACCATCAATTCCAGCAGCGAAAAGCCCGCATCACGGGGGCTGCGGTCCTGTTGTGGCGTGTCGGCGGGGGGCGCGGCGTAATCCATTGCGTCGAAATCCTTCTGCTCGGGGCGATGATAGGCAGGGTGTCGCGGCGGAGCAATCGCTGTCATGTGCCATCGGTGTCGCGGCGATGGACAGGGGCGACAGCGCGGCCTAGACCGCGGAGATGGAGTTCTGGGTCTTTGTCGTGTTCCTGCTGCTTTTGGCGCCCTGCATAGGGTCGTTCCTGGGGGTGCTGGTCGATCGGCTGCCGCGTGGCGAAGACGTGACGCGCGCGCCCTCGGCCTGCCGGGCCTGTGGCACCCGGCTGGGCTGGCGCGATCTGGTGCCGCTGGTGTCCTTTGCCCTGTTGCGCGGTCGCTGCCGGCAGTGTGGTGCGGCGATCCCGGCCTGGCATCTTTATCTTGAGATTGCCGCCACCGGGGCCGGTGTGATTGCGCTGCTGCTGGGGCAGGGGCCTGCCGCGATGCTGCTGATCGCCGGTGTTCTGTGGCTGCTCTTGGCGCTGGCGGTGGCCGATCTGATCTGGTTGCGCCTGCCCGATGTGCTAACCGCGGCGCTTTTGGCATTGGCGCTGCTCTGGGTCTGGCAGAGCGGCGGGGACGTGGTGCAGGCGCTGTTGGGGGCGGCGCTGGGGGCGGGCAGTTTCTGGGCGATCCGGGGTGTCTATCGCGCCCTGCGCGGGCGCGAGGGGCTGGGGCTGGGCGATGTCAAGCTGATGGCCGGTCTGGGGGCATTGGTAGGCCCCTTGGGCCTGCCGCAGATGGTGTTGCTGGCGGCGCTCTTGGCCCTGGCGGCGGCGGCGCTGCAGGCCGGACCGTTGCGGGCCACGCGTCCCTTGCCGTTTGGCGCCGCCCTCTGTGCGTCAGCCGCGCTGTGGTGGCTGCTGGCCTTGGCCGGACAGCCGGTCTGAGGTGGCTAGCCGGCGGATTTGGCGGCGGGGGCTTTGCTGTCTTCCGCAGGGGGATCAAGCTTGAGGATCTCGTGCCAGAACCCGGTGCCGGTCAGCGTCTGATAGCCCGCGTGCCAGGTTTTGCGCAGCGCCTCATAGTCGCGCAGGATGGCCCGGATATGGCCCAGGATCCGCAGGCTGACGCGCAGCGCGCGGGCCTTGTTGTGGCGCACGGTATAGGCGCGTTTGCCGTCGATCGAGACATAGGTGATCTCGGACGCGCCCCAGATTGGCCGCCGCGCCCCGCGTTCAGCCGCCGGCAGCACCAGGACATTGCCAATCAGACCAAATCCCGGCAGCAGATGGCCGTTCAACGTGGCTTTCATCAACATCCGGGGCAGCCGCCGGTGGGGTGAGAACCAGTGCCGCCCGGGTTCGGGACGCTCATCGATGGGTTGCCAGCGTTCGATCTGCGTCAGCTTGCCGATCTCGCCCCGCCGGCTGGCCATATCGGCGTTCTGGGCAAAATAGTCTGGGCCTTTGCGCACGTCTTCCAGCGCCAGGGCCACCGCCTCGAGCGTTTCGTAATGGCAATCCAGCAGGCTGCGGATCCAGAACCGCAGCATGATCTGCGCCAGGCCTTTGCGGCCAATCTCCATCGACGGCAGCGACAGGTGATGGGCCAGATGGCTGCGCAGGTCGAGATAGACGGTGAGCGGGGTTTCCTTGACCGAAAAATCTTCGTCCTGATACGAGATCACCCCGGGCAGGGTGACGATGTTGAAGTCATGTACCAGCGAAAAGCTGACATCGTCGCCGCGGACAAAGAACGGAAACGGCATGTGCTGCACGGCATCGACGGCAAAGGCGAAATACCACCAGCCGCCGTAAAAATCGTCTGGCTGGGTGGCCGAGCTGTCGAACTCCAGCGCCAGAACCTGCCCCATGTCGCGCAGATCGAGGCCCATATGCTGCGGCCGGCAGAGCCGATCAAAGCGGGCGCCGTTTTCCCAGAGCTGCCAGCGATGCTGGGCGTTCGACACCGCCCCCGCGATGGCGGTCTTGGGATCGGTGGCATAGGCCAGGAACATCCAGGTGCGTTCGATCGCCTCCATATGCACCGACGCGTCGTCATCCATGAAAAGGCAGTGCGAGGCGCCGCGCCGCTGCGCCTCCAGCAGCCCGCGGGCAAAGCCGCCCGAGCCGCCAAGGTTTTCGTTGCCGATCAGCGTGACATGCGGGCTTTTGGGGATTTCGGCGCTTTGGCCATTGTCGACGATGCTGAGATGGATGTGATCCTTCAGCTGCGATTGCGCGATAAACTCGGCAAAGCGTTCGGCGGTGCGCGCCACGGCGGCCTCACGCCGGAAGGTGGTGACCGACAGCATCAGGTCCGGGCGGCGCTTGGGGGCCTCGGAGGTCTGCCAATGCGCCTGGTGCAGCGTGCCGGCCTCCAGCGCCTGCAACTCGAAAAACAGCACCCCGCGATTGGCAAACCCGTCCGGCAAGGTCAGCGCCACCGCATGTGGCTGGCCGGGTTTGAGGGTGATGACCTCGTTGACCAACCGCTCCCATGACCGGTCGGGACGGGCGTGAAACACCACCAGCTCGAACCGACCGTCCCCTTCAAGAGCCAAAGACAGCGTTTCCAGCCCGCAATGCTTGTGCCATTTGCCAATGTTGAAGAGGTTGTAATAAGTGCCGAAATCCGCCACCGCGCCGGGCACGAAATGCACCACGGACGTCTCCAGCGACAAGGCGGCCCCGCCGCGCAGCCGGACATAGAGATCACGCTCGGTACAAAGCCCAATCTCAGGCCAGATCAGGCTTTGCAGCGGCATGGGGGACGGGGGCGTCATTTTTTGCGTGTCGCGGAAATGGTGCCGCTTTTGACCAGCTGGGTCAGCAGGGGAGCCACAAACCGCGCCAGCAGCGTGTCGGTGTCAGCCGGCAAGGTCATCTGTGCCAAAGGCGCGTCTTCGGCCGGTAGCGGATCAAGAAACAGCTGATCGCGGTTGAAATGGCGCTGTGCCAGAGCGCGATTGCCTTCTGCATAGATCGCCAGAATTGCCCGGCGCTGATCCGGCGACAGCAACAACTCGCTCTGTTTGCCGGTATTGCCCAGAACGTTGCGATCCACCGCCTCGAAAGCCTGGCGCAGCAGGTCACGCTCGGGTGGGTCAAAGGTATCCAGCGGTATGTGGCGCAGGAACTCCACCATCTCGGCAGACATCGACGAATTGACATGCGGCGGGGTGCTGCAGGTGCTCAGATCCGTCAGGCCGATCTGCTTGCAGAAGGCCACCACCGGGCCGTCGGGCATCTGCTGTTTTTCAAACACGTTCAGACGGATGTTTTCGGCGCCAAAGACGTCTTCGAGATGTTGCACATACCGGTTGTAGCGGATCCAGTGGAACTCTTCGCGGCGTTCCAGGAATTCGTCAAAGGTGCAATGGCTCAGATGCGGGATCCATTGCCATTTGATGTTCTGAAAAAACCAGCTTTCCAGCCACAGATCCTGGCGGCGCAGGGAAAACACCACCTGCACGTCAAAATGTTCGCGCAGCCCCGCCAGCGGGCTGAGATCGCGCCGCATGGAAATATCTTCGTCGCTCAGCACCACTGTCCCGATCGGTTTGCCCAATGCCGCTTCGTGCTTGGCTGCGCGCTCCATCAGGTCTTGGCCCACCTCGGCGCTGTTGCGCTTGCCTGCAAAGATCGTGTTGATCAGCCGTTGATGGCGGGCGACTCGCATCGGATAGAGAATGCCGGTCTTTTTCAGCGCCTCGAAATTCGCAAACATGAACTGCTGAATAGAGGTGGTCGCTGTGCGATGGCTGCCGATATGCAGGAACAGTTTGCGTTGCATGGGCTTTCTACTCGAAGACATGGGTTGGGCAGGTTTTGCCGGACCACTTGCGGCGGATGCCTTGGCAAGCGCGTCTCATTTGGCAGTTTTTGCGGGTCTTAGCAAACAGCTTGGCGGGGGCATGTGGTTTTGCCGCTACGGGCCCCTTTACTGGCGTCGAATCCGGTAGAGCGCGCCGGCCTCCAGTGGGCCGGTGATCTCGGTTTCCGAGCCGTCGGCCCAGCGGATCGACAGCCGGGCGGCCTGGCGTGCGGCGCCCAGCCCGAAATGCACGCGCGGGGCGTCAAAGGACATAAACCCGCCACCCAGCTGGATCTCGCGGCTCATGCTCTGGCCGGTCTCGTCGGTCAGGGTGAGGACCGCGCCGATAGCGTCTCTGTTGCCGCCCAGATCGGTCAGTTCCACCGCGATGGCCTGGCCGTCCTGGGCGTTGTTGCGAAACACTGCCAGCGGGCCGTTGACCGGGTGGGTGACCATGTCGAGATCGCCGTCGCCATCCATGTCAAAGGCGGTGGCGGCGGCGGTCATCAGGTAATCTTCCAGCCCGAAGGGGCCCGAGGCTTCGGTAAAGCTGCCTTCGCCGGAATTGTGGAAAAAGAGGTTCGAGGGGCTGACCTCATTCGGCACCCAGGTGCCGTTGACGATATAGACATCAAGCCAGCCGTCATTGTCGAAATCCCCCACCTTGGTGTCCCAGGACCAGCCGCCCACCTCAAGCCCGCGGGTGTCGGCAGTGTCGGCATAGACCTCGCCGTCGGCCTCCAGCAGCACGTTTGAGCGCAGGATCTGCTGTACGCTGGCTTCGGCCTCGGCGGCGGTGACGGCGCGGATCGGCAGGAAATGCAGATCACAAAAGCTGCGCGGGCGGGGCTGGTCGGCGGGGATCAGGGCGCAGACCTTGGGATCGCCGCGCTGGATCGCCAGATCCTTGACCAGCATCGCCTTGCATTCGGCCTGCAACCGGCCGCTGAGCGCCTGGCATTTCGAGGCATAGGTCGGGTCAAAATTGTTGCCCGAGCGGTACCAGGTCTTGATCGCCATATTGGTTTCGCAGATGGCCTTGGCCGCGGGGTCTTTGATGGCCTCACAGTAAAGCGCCAGATCCTGCATCTTGAGCCGTTCGCTGACCCCCGAAGAGCGCCCGGCGATCTGGGCAAAGTAAAGCTCGGGGCTGCCGTCATTCATCAGGTCATCGACCTTGATCGCCATCGTGGTGGTGGTGGTGTGGGGCAGGCGGCGATCGGCGTGGTCGATGGCCTGAAAGCCCCCCGCGCCATCGCCGAGATAGATGTAATCGGGGATCTCGAAATCATTGCCAACCAGCAGATCGGCGGTGCCGTTGCGGTCGATATCGGAAAAGAGGATGGTCAGGGTCTCGCCGGGGATGCCGGGCAAATCGACACTGTTGCTGCCGAAAGTGCCGTTTTCATTCCAGAGGATGCGGTTGCGGCTTTCCTCGCCCGGGACGCGGCGGTACCAGCCCGAGGTCCAGTTGCCCAAGGCGAGATCGAGATCGCCGTCACGGTCGGCATCGGCCATGGTCAGCGCCATCACCAGCACCGCGTCCTCGCGGTTGCCGACGGGGATGGGCGCGCCGGTGAAACCCTCCGGGCTGTTGTGCCAGACAAAGGTGCCTTGGCGGTAGGTGGCGATCACCAGGTCACGCCAGCCGTCATTGTCGATATCAGCGAGCGCGGCGTTGAAGACCGGTGTGTCAGCCAGAGACGGGCAGCCCCCGGCCGCGGGAGGGGGTGAAGCCCCCGCCCGGGGGGGCGGTCGGGGGCTGCCCGGCGTGCCGCCGGGCGAGACGTCTGAACAGATCGGGATTGCGCCCAGATCGACACCAATGCGGCTGAACTGGCCGCTGCCGTCATTGGCGTAGAGGTACAGCCCCGCCTCGGTCGAGGCGACAACCAGATCAAGATCGCCATCATTGTCGATATCGCCTGAGCTCAGCGACCGGCCTTCCCAGAAGGGCGGCCACATATCGGCCATGGAGAACTCGAGCGGCTTGTCGATGCCAATCTCTGCGGCCTCCATCCGGGTAAAGCCGGTCTCGGCAGCAGGCGATTTTGGCGCAAAGGGCGTGGCGGTGACAGTGATCCGGGTCGCATCGTCGCTGGTCACAACCCAAGGATCGGCGCCGGCGGCCTCAGCCGCCCAGAGCAGGCGGGGTGGGTCAGCCAGCGCCTCACCGGTCAGCATCCGCAGCGCGCGGTCGGTCTGGTATTCGTGCCAGGCCTGCGCGCCCCAGCCCGCCAGCATGCCCATCACCGCCACCGAAGCGGCCAGCATCCAGGCCGCCCGCAATCCCACGGATCCGGCGACGATGAAGAAGGAATAGACACTGAACGTGCCCAGGGTGAAGAGAAGCGCCATGACATAGCCCTGCTCCATCCCGATGGCCAAGAGGGCGCCCGCCATCACCACGTCAAAGCCGATGGGCACCGGCAGGAACACCCCTACCAAAGCCACCAGCACCAGCACCCCCAGCGAAAACCCAAGCCCCATCACCGCATCTGTCGGCAAAAAGATCGCTGCAATCGTGCCCAAGAGCCCCGCCAGCAGCATCAGCGGCACGGTCATCTTCACGATGTACCAAAGGTTGCCCAGATAGCTGATCGTGACCTCCAGCACGGCCCTGTGGAACGGCTCGGGCGCAGGGGTGCCGCCAGCGGCAAGCTCGGCCTCGCTCCAGGTGTTCTGGATCATCTTTTCCGGGTCAATCACCGTGCGTGGCAGAAACCGCGCCATCAAGGGCACCAGCGCCAGGATGATGATCAGGCTGAGCGCGATCTTGGTCAGCGCCATATAGATCGGCAGCAGCGAAAACAGCATCGTCAGCACCACCACGTTCAAGGTGGGCGAGGCGATCATCGCGCTGAGCGTGGTTTCGGCCCGCAACCCGCTGGAATACATCCCCTTGGCAATCGGGGCAGCACAGTTCACGCAGACCCCCAGGGGTGTGCCGATCACCAGACCAAGGAAAGAGTTGGAAAACCCGCCCTCAAAGCTCTTGCGCCTGAGATAGCCGGCGGCGGTCAGGAAGGCGGCGGCAAAGAGCACCCCAAAGGTCATGCCCTTTTTGTTGGTGTTGATCCAGTTCATCGTCGACCAGAAGATCCGCTCAAAGATCCCCATATCGTCGGTGATCGGGTAGCGCGCCTCAAAGCTCAGCGCGTCCTCAAGCTGGATCGCGCCCGACATCATCGCCTTTTCATTCAGCGACGGATAGCGCGAGCCGGTCCAGAACAGATAGGCCAGAATGATCAGGATCAGCGCGGCCAGAAAGAAGCGTTTTTCAAATGGTGGCGCGATGAATTGGGTCATAATACCTCCAAGATGCGCAATCACGTGCAGTATGCGCAGGCGCGCCGGTGCTGGCAAATGCCGAAAGCGGTGTGTCGCACATTGCGGCGGCGCTCTGCGGCATCGAAGAGGCTAAGTTGCCGCAGACCAGTCGATCCCGGTCAGGGCCAGGGTCTCGTGAAACGCCGCGTAGATCTGCGCGCGCTGGTCTGCCGTCACCTCGTCCGGCGCGATCAACCGCTGCGCCGAATAACCTGATTTGGCCCGTGCCGTGAGCTGGAAATCCGCGATCCCCTGCGCCGCCAGCAGCGCCGGCAGATCCCGGTCCAGCCGGTCATAGCGCAGCACATCGGTGACCAGCAGGTGCCGCCCCGTGCCGTGCTGTTCGGAAATGATGTCGAGGTTGATCGGAAAGTCGCCCGCGGCCACAAAACCGGCCCAGTCCAGATCGTATCCCGGCGCGTGATCGGGTGAATTGCGCAGCATGTGGAAATAGCTGATGCATTTCTCGACTGGTTCACGCTCGACGCAGATGCAGCGCATCTCGTCAAAAACCGCCGCCCCCAGCCGGTCGCGGATCTCGGCCGCTGACATGTGGTTCCAGAATCGCGGCTGGCCATCGGCGTCTTGCCAGTTGCGCGCGCGGTGCCCGGGGGCTGCGGGGAAAATCGGCGTAACGATGGCGTCTTCTTCGACGCGCTGGCTGAGATCGATCTCGATGCTGGTGCCGGCGGTCTTGGCCGTTTTGACAAAGATCAGCTTGTGGCGAAACGACACGATGGCCATGGGCCTAGGGGGTTTCCATGACCGAGCTATAGCCGAACCGGTCCATATCTTCGGCAAAGCGGGTTTCGATTTCTGCGCAAAGCACGCGGCTGGTCCGCAGCTTGGTCCATATGCCGCGCGGCGCGGGCGAGCGGTTGAGATGCGGCAGGACTGGGGCGGTCTGTATCGGCAGGCCAAGCGTTGCCAGCGCCGCCTTGAAATCCGCCGTCAGCTTTTCGAACCGCAAAACAAGATCGGGCGCGCGCCAGCCGGATTCGTGTTTCAGAAAGGTGCTGGCCGGGGCCAGGTCCGGCGTGTCGAGCAGATCGTAAAACGCGGTTTCGTCCCATTCCGGAAAGCGGCTCCCGGGCCAGCGATGTGGCGAGAAATAAGCCGACAGCGCCCGGTCAAAGGGGTGGCGGACCGAAATCATCACCCGGTGCGTGGCGGCCACGCCCGGGGCGCAGCTTTCGTATTCGGCCAGGGTGGCGTGTTTGTGCGGTGTGACGGGGCCTGTGATGCCGAACTGATCCCGGCCATCCTGCCCATGCACCAAGACGCCCTTGTCATCGCTGAACGGCAGCAACACCTGCTGGATCGAGTTTCCCCCGGTCTTGGGCACGTGCAGGTAAAGGAAGCGAAACTTGGTTGAGATCACATGTCGGTAAAAATGCAATGGGGCAGGCCTGTCAAGACAGCCTGCCCCAAAAAGACACGTGACGCGTCTTATTCGGTGGAAAGGGTTTCCAGCTTTTCGTTCAGCCGGGCGATTTCGTCCTGCTGTGCCAGCGTGTAAAGCGTCAGCTCTTCGACCTTTTTCAGCAAGGTCATCTGCATTTCGCTCATATTGAGCCCGTTGGCATAGACCTCGTCGGCCGAGGGCACTTCGGGCAGGTGGCTGTTGGCCTCGATAAAGGCTTTCACCTCGCTCAGCGGACGCAGCTCGTAATCGTCGGCAAAGACATAATCCGGCACGTTCAGCGTGGTTGTGCCGGAAATGAAGTTGCCCAAGATCGTGAGATTGCCGGTCTCCGTCAGGATAAGTTCCGGGTCGTCCGTGCCGGCCGAGAGGCGGAACTCGTTGTTGTTGGTCAAGGTCCAAATCTCGTTCGTGCCGCTCGAGGGCGAGGTGTTGATCATCGCGATGCGCACCGCGCCAGCATCCTGGACGATCACGTCATCCCCACCGTTCGGTGCGGCAATGGTCGAGCCACTGACGAGCACGTGCAATGGCACTGAGGGGCTGGTGGTGCCGAGGCCGACATCACCGGTGGTGCCCTCAATCGCCAGAGCGTTCGACGGTGCGTTCGGGAAGACCCGGAGCGGCAGGGTAGAGCCGTTGGTGGTGTCACGCAGGAAGAAGTTGGTTTCGTTGCCGGCCAGGTCCCAGGTCTGCGCAGCAAAGCCCGAAGAGCCGTCCTGTTGCAGGCGCAGGGTCGGGGTGTTGCCGCTCTGGGCATGCAGAGTGGTCACCGGGGTCGAGGTGCCGAAGCCGACATTGCTGCCATCGACATAGATCGCGTTGACCCGGGCATTGTCCTCGATGGTGAAGACCGTGCCGGCGCTCGGCGAGATCTTGTCGATCGCGAACTTGTTCTGCCCGCCATTCGAGCTGTCGTTGAAGGTGATCTGCCAGTCCTGGGTCGGGAAGGACGCCGTGGACGAAGTATCCTGCGCCTTGATCCGCAGGTTGTTTTCCTTGATGCGGATGGTGTCAAAGCCAAAGCTTTCACCGTTCACGCAGTCCTGGCCGATACAGGCCGAGCCGTCGACGATCAGGTCGTCGAGGATCACCTGGTCGGCTTGTGCTGTCACAGCCATGGCACACAGCGCCGTGGCACCGAACGCCGCGGCCCGAAGCCGTTTCTGAATGGGTTTGGTCATTGCAATCTCCTCTGTAATGGCCTGTTGGGGACGAGAACGGGGCGCTTACCCGTCCTCTTCGTTGATTTCCTTGGGGGTGATGATCACGCCGCGTTCGACGGTAAAGCTGCCGCTGGCGTAAAACGGCGCGGCCTGGGTGTCGCGTTGCGCGTCGCCGCGGCCCTGGTCGATCGCGTTGACGATCTTGACCTCTTTTTCGGTCGCGGCGGTCAGTTCGTAGCGATAGACGCCATCGGGCGCATTGGCGCGATCAAGCTCATAAATCGGGGTGCCGCTTTTGGCGGCAATCACGGTGATCGTGCCATCGGGGACGGTCACGGTCAGAGTGGCATTGCTCAGCCCGATCCAGTTTTCGAACCAGACAGCGTTGGAATTGTGCTGCTGGACCGGATCCGCGGCAAAAGCGGGGGCGCTGGCCATCAGCAGCAGGGCACCCGCCATATACGTGGATCTGGCAACGCTGAGAAGCTTGGGCATCAGGGGGCCTATATATTCAAACATTTCTAAGACGGTAGAAGAAGAAGACACAAAAAGACTATGCGAGAACCGAGTCGCAGGCAAAGTATTAATATAAGCTTAACTGTTTTGGCCGTTGCGCGAAACAGTCTTGGTGTTTGGGCGCAACTGTCGGTACAGACCCGCCGGTATCGCGTGCTTTAACGCGCCTGCCAATGGGCCGCGGCGCGTGCTTGTGCCTCGTTCATCTGGTCGGGGGTCATGCGGGCCTGCAGGGCGGTGCTGTGGGGCAGGGCGGTCTCAAGCCCCGCGGTGACCGCCAGGCTCAGCCACATCTGCCCCAGCACAAAGTCCTGCGGCACCCCGCGGCCCTGTTCATAGAGCAGGCCCAGATTGGCCATCGAGGCGGCATGGCCGGCCTCGGCCATGGTCTTGAAGAGATCCGCGGCCAGGCGCCAGTTGGCGATCGGCACCGTCTCAGCCTGCAGCAGCAGCCAGGCCAACTGAAACTGCGCCACCGGATCGCCGGCCTGGGCATCGGCGCGCAGGTCGGCAAGCCCCTCTGCGTCGGTGGGCGGCGGGACAATCCGGGGGTCATAGACAAAGACCGGCCCATCGGTACCGCGCGTGCCGGCGCCACCCTGGCGGTAAAGGGCTGCGGCGCGGGTCTCGTCATGGGCGACGCCAAAGCCGTTTTCATACATCACACCCAGATTGGTCAGCGCCTGCGCCAGCCCCTGTGCGGCGGCGGCCTCAAAAAGCGCAAAGGCGCGGTCGTAATCCTGCGGCACGCCGTGCCCGCGCACATACAGCAGACCCAGGTTGTTCTGCGCCCGGGCATGGCCCTGATCGGCGGCGGCCTCGTAAAGCCGGCGCGCCCGGGTGTAATCCTGCGCCACCCCGGTGCCGTTCTGATAGAGCAGGCCCAGGCTGACGGTGGCCTCCAGATGTCCGGCATCGGCGGCCTGCTGGTAAAGCGCGGCCACCCGGGCCATCACCTCGGGTGTCTCCGGCGCCTTTTCCAGCGTCGCGGCAAGGTCAAAGAGATGCTGCGGATCGCCCTGCTGGGCCGCGGCCTCCAGCCAGCGCAGGGCCAGGGCGCGATCGGCCGCCACCCCCAGCCCGGTGGCATAGAACTGGCCGAGCCGGTTCTGCGCCTCGGCATCTCCGGCGTCGGCGGCGCGGGTAAACCAACCGGCGGCGGTGGCAAAATTGCGGATCACCCCGGTGCCGTCCTGATAGCGCACCCCCAGGATGCGCTGCGCGGCGACCTCACCGGCCTCGGCCCGGGCGGTCAGCGCCTCGAGGTTGAGCGTCTCAAGCGCCTGAGCGCTGGTTTGGCCGGGCGCAGCTGTCAGGCCCAGACAGAGGAGCAGCGCCAAAACCGGCTGCAACAGGGTCACAACCGCCGGGTTTCTCCGCGTTGTCTGCCGTGTCATTGATCAGCGGCCGGCTTGGGCGGGCCGGGTTCGTTTTCGTAATAGGCGCGGGCCGCGGCCTGGGCGTCGGCCACCTGTTCCGGGGTCATCAGTTCCGAGATCAGATCGCGGGTTTGCATCGCCTCGTCATCCCCGGCCGCAGCCGCGAGGTTCAGCCAGGTATGCGCGGCGACGTAATCCAGCGCCAGCCCGTGTTCACCGGTGGTATAGAACTGCCCCAACAGGCCCTGCGCACGGATGTCCCCGGCCGCCGCGGCGCGCTGCAGCAGATCGGTGCCGTCACTGGCGCGGTCGGGCTCATCCAGCAAGAGCAGCGCCAGCGCGGTCATGGCATTGCGCATGCCGGTATCCGCTTGCGTCTCGAGCCAGGCGAGGGCGGCGGCCTTGTCATCCCCGGCGCGGGCAACCTCGACCACCCAAGGCACGGCCCGTTGCGGCGCCAGCTTGCCGTCCAGCTGCCCGGCCAGCGCCAGGGTTCCCAGCCGCACGGCTGCATTTCGGTCGCCGGCCTCGACGGCCTTGCGGTAAAGCGCGATGGCAAGGTCCGGATCGGCGGTTGTGCCGCGCCCGGCCTCGTACATCGCCGCCAGCGCCGTGATGCCACGCGGCAGGTCAGACCCGGCGGCCAGATCAAACAGCCGGAAGGCGCGCGCATCATCCTGCGCCAGCACCTTGCCCGAGACATAGGCCTGCCCAAGATTGTACATCGCGCCGGGATCGCCGGCCTCGGCCGCGGCCTGCAGCCAGCGCAGCGCTTCGTCGGCATTGACCTCAACACCCATCCCCTCAAGGTAGCGTGTGCCCAGCTCACGCTGCGCGAGCGGCAGCCCGGCTTCGGCGGCCCGGCGGTACCAGCGCAGCGCTTCGGCGGGGTTCTTGGCGCTTAGCTGCCCGGTCTCGTAGGTCTGGCCCAGGTAATACTGCGCCTCCACATGCCCGGCCTCGCCGGCCGCGGTCAGCCAGCGCAGCGCTTCGGCCGTGTTGACGCCGGTTCCGTGGCCCCGTGCATAGGCGCGCGCCAGTTCGTATTGCGCGGCCACGTGCTCCTGTTCGGCGGCGGCGAGATACCAGTCAAACGCCGCGGCCGGGTCGCTGTCGGTCTGCAGCTCGGCCAGGAAGAACTGCGCGTCGGCATCGCCGCGCGCCGCTGCGCGGTTCAGCAGGGGCATCGCCTTGTCGGTCTGCGGCGGGCGGATCGACAGCAGCACCCGCGCCAGCAGGGTGGTGGCCTCAAGATGGTTCTGCGCCACCGCCTTTTCGAGCCAGTCCATCGCAGCCTCGACGTCACGCGGGCCACCGCGGCCCTCCAGCAGCACCCGGCCATAGCGGTACTGCGCCAGTGGTGTGCCCTCTTCTTCGGCCAGTGTCTTCAGCCCTTCGCGGACAAAGACGAAATTGCCCTGCGCCCAGGCCTGTTCGACCTGCGCCATCAGCGGCAGCGCCTCGGCGTCTTCTTCGGCGGCAAGCGGAACGCTCAGGGTGCAACACAGCAGGGCCAGGGCGGCAAGGGCCATGGAACGCGGCGAAAGGGATGGGCGCATGGGACAGGGCCTGTTTTGGGGATCGTTGCGTAAAGGTCTTGTAAGGTGGGGGCACCTCGTAACGCGCAGAGCCTAACGCGGTTTCTTGCCCCGTGCGAGGGAAAATCCCGTGTCTGGCGCCGCGCGCTTCAAAGCGCCTTGAGACGAACCTTGATGCTGGCCTGCCGTCCGGCCAAAGCGCCCAGCGGATCAAGCGTGGGATCATGCTCCAGCACCTCGGTGATGGCGCCGTCGGCCTCTTGCAACAGGCGTTTGCCAAGCGCGGTATCGCCGATCATCAGCGCCTGCAGCCCCAGCTCGTGCTGGGCGGTGGCGCGCACCGCCAAAGCGGCGCGGCGCGCGGTATCGGATTGCCGCATCGCCAATTGCCCGGCCTCACGCGCGGCATCTTCATATTTGCCCCCGCGCAGCAGCGCATGGGCGTATTCCAGCCGAACGCGCGGCTCAAACGGGCCGGCCTGCGGCAAAAGCCGGGCATAAGACCGGCTGGCGCTGGCATATTTGCCTGCTTCCAGCGCATCACGGGCGGCGATGTAATGGGTGCGGAAGCTTTTGTCGTTGAACGACATGCCCTCGTCACAGCCCACAAGGGCCAAAAGCACAAGGGTGGCGACCCCGGCGCGCATGGTGCGGTTGATCTGCATGACCTGCTCGTCTGTATTATTGGTTTTGTTTCTTGTATTTTCAGGCGAATTTACCACGCAGAGCGAGGTGCGTCTACGTCGGGCGCCACCCCCTGCTGCAAGGATGTCACATGCGCCTTCTGGCCTTTGTTGTCACATTGGGGTTTCTGGCCGCTGCCGGCTTTGCCGGTCAGGCGCTGTTTCAGGCCGTGCGCGGCCCGCTGCCCGCCCCGGCCGAGGCGCCCCAGGCGGCCGCGCTTGGGACCCCGGCCGAGACCGTGGTGCCAGCGCCCGCGCAGCCGCGCGACTGGCCGGCGCTTTTTGGTGAGCGGGTCATTCCCGAACCCCAGCCGCCGGCCCCACCACCGCCGCCTGAGCCTGAGCCCGAACCGCAGCCGCCCACGCCGCCGGCCCCGCCGATCACCAGCCTGGGATTTAAGCTGCAGGGCGTGGTCAGTGACGGCACCAGCCGCTGGGCCATCATCTCACACCCGACCGGCGAACAGCTGGTCCGCGTCGGCGATGCCCTGGGCGAGGTCTATACCGTGCAGGCCATCGACGAGCAGGGGCTGTGGGCGGTCAGCGACCCCGAGGCTGAACCGCAATTGCTGGGCTTTGGCGAATAGGCCCGGTTTCCCGCGCTCTTCAGAAAACACGAGGCGCAGAAAGCCCCTCCGCGCGAAACCGCGCCCGCAGGGCGCCGCGCATCGCCGACGCGCCCCCACGCGGCGGCGATTTGGTTGTCGTAGGGGCGTCGTTCCGATGTCTTCCGGACTTGGCCACCATAAAGCGCTGTCGAAGACCTGATGGATCGCCCCCGCGCGCGTCGGCAATGCGCGGCTCCACACGTCATGGATGTGGGCTTTGCCAATAGGGCACAGGTCGCGAAAAGCCGCGCGTGGTCAAAGGTTAAGGATGCCATTTGCCGCGTAATCGGCTAGGGTGCCGGAAAATCAGTCCGGAAACCGGACAGCGCAGACAGGCAAGCTGCGCAGAATTGAGAGCAGGCAGAGCGGACAATGAATGGTCTGACATGGATGCGGGCGGCGCTGACCGCCCTGATGCTGGCAGGTGTGACGCTTGGCAGCGCAGGACCGCTACGCGCGCAGGTGGCGCTCGATCTGCGTGATGCGGATCTGCGCAGCTTTGTGCAGATCGTGTCCGAGGCGACGGGGCGCAACTTTGTGCTTGATCCCAATGTGCGCGGCACGGTCACGGTGCTGGCCTCGGGCACGATGTCACCCGCCGCCCTTTATGAGGTGTTTCTCAACGTGCTCGAGCTCAACCGCCTGACCATCGTCGAAGGGGTCGAGGCCGACCGCATCGTGCCCTTGGGCACCGCGCGGGAACTGGCACCAGGGGCAGGGGGCACGGGCGGCTATACCACACGGGTGATCGAGCTGGAAAACACCCAGCCCGGCGAGGTGGTCGAGGTGATCCGCCCGCTCTTGCCCGCCGAGGCGGTGATTTCGACCGTGCCGGCGGCGCGGCTGATCATCCTGTCGGACCGCACTGGCAATCTCAAACGCATCACCGATCTGATCGACCGGCTGGACGTGCCGCGTGAAAACCCGATCGAGATGGTGCGCCTGCGCAATGCCGATGCCGCCGAGGTGCTGCAGGTGGTGCAGGCGATGAACCTGGTGCCCGATGGCGCCAGCGTCACGGTTGATCGGCGCTCGAACGCGCTGGTGGTGTCGGGCCCGCCCGAGCTGCGCAACCAGGTGCGGCAACTGGCCGGCCGGCTGGACACGCAGCGCAACACGCTTTCCAGTGCCGCGATCCAGCTCAACTATGCCGATGCCGCCGCCATCGCCGATGTGGTGCTGCGCGGCTTTGCCAATGCGGGTGAGGATGGGGCCGGTGCAGGCCAGATCCGCATCGTGCCCGAACCGCAAAGCAACACGCTTTTGGTGACCGCGCCGCAGGAACGGCTGCAGGACATCGCCGCCATGATCCGCCATCTCGACCGCCGGCCGACCCAGGTGCTGGTCGAAGCGGTGATCTTCGAGATGAGCGTCGAAGGTTTTGCCGACCTCTCCAGCCAGTTTGGCGGCATCGTCAACAACGCAGTGGTGGGCGGGGTGCAATTTGCCCTCGAAGGCCGGCCCAGCCTGACCGGGCTGGTGTCATCCGTGCTGAAGGGCGAAGACGTCGATACCGGATCAGGCGGCACGCTGGCCGGGCTGCGCCAGCGCGGCGACGATGGCTTTGCCGCCTTCCTGTCGGCCATTGCCCAGACCAACTCCACCCGCCTGTTGTCGACCCCGTCGATCCTGACCCTGAACGGCGAAGAGGCCGAGATTGTGGTGGCGCAGAACGTGCCGTTTGTGACCGGGTCGTTTGCCACGGTGGGCGAAAGCGCGCTGCCGGAAAACCCGTTCCAGACCATCGAACGCCAGGATGTGGGCCTGACGCTGAATGTCACGCCGCAGATCAATGCCGATGGCACCGTGCGCATGGTGGTGAAACAAGAGGTCTCGAACCTGACCAATTCTCAATCTTCGGCAGGCGGTGAGATCACCGCACGGCGGGCGCTTTCGACAACCGTGCTGGTCCGGGGCGGCAATGTGATCATGCTGGGTGGTCTGCTGGAGGACGGCTTTGGCACCGTCAGCCAGCGGGTGCCGGGTCTGTCGAAACTGCCGCTCTTTGGCGGGCTCTTTCGCGGCAAGAACGCCTCCAAGGATCAGCGTGTGCTGCTGGTCATGCTGCGGCCCCGCGTCGTCAAGACCGACAAGGAGGCCGCGCGGCTGACCCGCGAGCTGGCGCGCGATGCCAAACGCGCAAGCCTTGCCATCACCCCTCCGGATGTCGAACAATATCCGCGCACACCTTTGGGGGCGCTGCCGTTTGACGGAGCGGATCTCAATCAACCGTTTGATGCCGGATTCATCGATGACGTCGCGCAACGCCGCAACCTCCCGCCGCTCCCCAGCCGGCTCCGATTCAGCGCCGATTGAGGCGCCCGTCGCAACGCGCCTGCCCTTTGCCTTTGCCCGCGATGCGCAGGTGGCACTGGATGGCGCGCGGCTGATCGTCGGCCCGGGCGCCAGCGCCAACGGGCTGCGCGAGGCGCGGCGCCGCGCCGGCCACGCGCTGCAGATCGAACAGACCGACCAGATGGGGTTCGAGGCGGCCCTGGCCCGGCTTTATCAGGGCGGAACAGAGACGGATGGCGACAGCGACGCGCTCAGCTTTGATCTGGAGGAAGCCGCCCGCCCCAGCCGCGAACGCGACCTGCTGGAAGAGGCCGAAGACGCGCCGGTGATCCAGCTAGTGAACCAGCTTTTGCGCCGCGCGGTGCTGGCCGGCGCCTCGGATCTGCATGTGGAACCTTATGAGGGCGGCCTGCGCGTGCGCATGCGGATCGACGGGTTTCTGCAAACCGTGCTCGACCGCGCCGATGTGCCGGTCAGGCGCATCGTCTCACGGCTCAAGGTGATGGCCGGGCTCGATATCGCCGAAACCCGCCTGCCGCAGGACGGGCGCATCCCGCTGCGCCTGGGGGGGCGGCTGATCGACACGCGGGTGAGCTCATTGCCCGGCAGTTACGGCGAACGGGTGGTGCTGCGGATCCTCGATCGGTCGACCGGGCTGATGCCGCTGGATGGGCTGGGGCTGACCCCGGACCAGGTGGCGCTCTTGGAACGGCTGTCGCAACTGCCCAACGGGATCATCCTGGCCACCGGGCCGACCGGGTCGGGCAAGACCACCACGCTTTATTCTCTGCTCAAGCTCGCCAACCGCGACGAGCGCAACATCGTCACCGTCGAAGACCCGATCGAATACGAACTGCAAGGCATCAGCCAAAGCCAGATCAATGCCGAGATCGGCATGAGCTTTGCCGCCGGGCTGCGCGCCACCCTGCGGCAGGATCCAGACGTGATCCTGGTGGGCGAGATCCGCGATGGCGAAACCGCCTCTGTGGCGGCCCAGGCCGCGCTGACCGGGCATCTGGTGTTTTCCTCGCTGCATGCCAATGGCTCGATCGGGGCGGTGGTGCGGCTGCGCGACCTGGGGCTCGATAACTTCCTGATCGCTGCGACCCTGCGCGGGGTGATTGCGCAGCGGCTGTTGCGCCGGCTCTGCCCGGATTGCCGCGAGGGCCATCCGCCCTCACAATCCGAGGCGCGCTGGTTTGACAAACACGGGCTGCCACTGCCGCTGCAGATCAACGCGCCGGTGGGCTGTGCGGCCTGCAACCAGACCGGCTATGCCGGCCGGGTGGGGATTTTCGAGATGCTCGAAGTGACCGAAGTCTTGCGCGACGGCATCGACCGCGGCGCGCCAGAATCCGAGCTCAAGCGCCTGGCGCTGGAGGAACGCGACACCCTGGCGGGCCAGGGTCTGACGCAGGTCGCCGCCGGGCACACCTCGCTGGCCGAAGTGCTGCGCGTGGTGGGGGATCTGGCGTGAGGGCCTTTGCCTATACCGCCTATACCGATACCGGCAAACGCCGGACCGGCACGGTGCTGGCCGAAACCGAAGCCCATGCCGCCGAAGAGCTGAAAGCCAAGGGGCTTTATGTCTCGGAACTGGGCGACAGGGGCGCGCGGGCCGCGGCCAAGGGCAAAGCCAAAGCCCCGCGCGGCAAACGCCTGAATGCCGATCTGCAGGCGGTGTTCACCCGGCAGATGGCGGTGCTCTTGACCGCTGACCTGACGGTCGAGGCGGCGCTCGATGCGGTGCGCGCCGGCGGCGGGGCAGGGGCGATGGACACGGTGGCCGCCCACGCCAAAGCGGCGCTGATGGAAGGTCAGGCCCTGTCGGACGCGCTGGAAGGCTCGGGCGCCGGGTTTGCCCCCTATTACACCGCCGCCCTGCGCGCCGGTGAACGCTCGGGCGATCTGGGGGTTGTCTTCAGCGAGCTGGCGGATTTTCTGGAAACCCGCGGCCAGGACCGGGCGCAGATTGGCGCGGCGCTGGTCTATCCCGCCTTTGTGGCCGCGGTGGCGGTGCTGGTCTGCGGCATCCTGATGACCTCGGTCGCGCCGGAAATCGTCTCTATGTTTGCGCTTTCCGACCAGCCCTTGCCCCAGATCACCCAGGTGGTGCTGGGGGTCAGCGACTGGATCCAGGCCAATATCGTGCTGATTGGCGCGGCGCTCCTCGGGCTGGGGGTGCTGATCTGGCTGTCGGGCCGGATCCGCGCCTTGCGCGATGCGCGCGACGCCCTGATCCTGCGCCTGCCGGTGGCGGGCCGGCTGATGCGGCTGCAGGCGGCGGTGCAATATCTGCGCACCCTGGCCCTGGTGCTGGGCAGCCGCCATGCGGTGCTGTCGGCTGTCGACAGCGCCGGGGGTGTACTGGACGTGGCCCGTTTCAAACGCGAATCCGATGCGGTGTCTGAGGCCGTCCGGCAGGGCGAGAGCCTATCGACCGCGCTGGACCGGCTCAGCTTTATCCCCCCCGTGGCGCGCCAGCTGGTCAGCGCGGGTGAGATGTCGGCCCGGCTGGCGCGGATGGCCGAGCGCGCCGCAATGCTGGTGGAAAACGGTCTGCGCACGGAACGCAAACGCATCGCAGCGCTGCTGGAACCGGCGCTGATGATGCTGGTGGGCGGGCTGGTTCTGGTGGTGGTTCTGGCCGTGCTGCTGCCGATCTTTGATCTTCAGGCGGTTGTGGCCGGCTAAAGCCCGAACCCGCGGTGAAAACGATTGACAGCATGACGCACCGTCATCCTAATGGTTGAAGGTTAACGGCATTCGGACCCGCGAGACGTGCTCCGGACAGGCGTTGATTTTTGGCCCAAGGTCTTTGTTTGGTTTGGTTTTTCGAGTTTTCAGCCTGGCTTTGTGGGGAACAGGATAACAAACGGTTTTAGCCTTGGGCGCCCCGAGATTAAAAAGGACAGCCATCATGATTTTCAGATTGAAACCGAAACTGGCCGCGCTGGCGCTGGCCATTGGCCTCACCGGGGCC
>JASJCC010000069.1 GCA_030066175.1 Paracoccaceae bacterium
TCGATCCGCACCCCGTTGATCTTGACCATCCCCGGGTCGCTGCGGCCAATAAACTCGATCAGACCGTCGCCGCGAATGCGCGCCAGGTCACCGGTTCTGTACCAACGTGCGCCGCCCTGCCTCGGAAATTCGGCCTTGGTTCGATCTGGATCGTTTTCGTATCCAAGGGCCAGTGAATATCCGCCAATCCACAGTTCGCCCGGCGCCCATTCTGGCAACACGTTGCCGTCATCATCACAGATCTGGTGGCATTGCCCAGCCAAGGAAGTTCCATAGGGAACGACCAACCATCCGGAAGGCAGGTCCTTTGCTCGGTAGGCATTCGACCAGATGCCCGCTTCCGTGGCGCCACCCATGGCCATCAACGTTGCGTTCGGCGTCAATTGCCGCATGCGGGCGAATACGTCCGGCGGAATCCTGTCCCCGCTCAGCAGAACGTGCTTCAAAATGGCAAGCGGTGTGCCGTTCTTGGTGGCGTCCAGCAGCATACCGAAAAGGGGTGGCGCGCTATTCCAGACGGTGACCTTGTGTTGTGCAATCAGGCGCCCCCAGGTGGCGGGTGCCGGCAACCCATCGGCTGGCGTCAAAACCAAATGCCCACCCACACCCAGCACGCCGAAGATGTCGAATACCGACAGATCGAAATCAAATGGCGACACCGCGAGGCAAACGCTGTCCGCATCCAAGTCGAGGTATGCCTGAACCGCGTCCAGCGTGTTCCGGGCGGCAGAATGGGAAACGGCCACACCTTTGGCGGCCCCCGTCGTCCCCGAAGTGAATATTACATACGCTGTGTCCGATCCCTTGGCCTCGCTCGTTGTGTCCGAGGCATCGGGTCGCGTGTCTTCTGCGTCGTGTGGGCTGACCACCTGGACAAATGTACCCTTCAAGCAATCATCCCCGACAAGGACAGCGATTCCGGCCATCTTCAGAACCTGTGATACCCGGGCATCGGGCCAAGCCGGACCGATGGGCACATATGCAGCTCGCAAATGCAGAACGGCCAAAGCAGCTGTTATCTGATCCGCCCGATCGGCAAGCATGATGCCAACCCGGTCGCCCGGCCTGACGCCGGAGGTCCTCAGCTTGGCCGCCAAACGCAGGGCACCCACGCGCAGCGCACCGTATGTCACGTCTTGACCTGCAGCAGTGGTCAGTGCCTTGGCATCCGGCTGCCGGTCGGCCTGTTCGAAGACCGGCAAGTGCAACGTTGCCTGGGGCCGGGGGGCTTTTCCCGGCGACCGAAGAGTGGTGCCGGTCAGGCATTTTTGCGCAGTATCCTGCCACGACTCGGGCATTGTGACGAGCGCCTCGATGATGGCGCAAAAGCCTGAGAACATCGCGTCGATCAGGCCATCTGGAAATGCAGTTTCCAGAACGTCCCAGTTGATGTGCAAGGCGTCTCCCGACTCCATCACCTGACAGTCGATCCATGTCTGCGGCGTCTGTGACAGCCCATCGACATAGGTCCCGAGCCCGCAGTCGCCGAGCAGGTCACCCTGTGCGAGCCCAAGGGTACTTGTATACACCAAAGGTAGCAGCACCTGTCCGGCGTCCCGCGCCTGTGTCAAATCGCGGATCAGGTCGAGGGAGCCGTAGTCGGCGCCATCCACGGCACGGGCGAATTCTCTGGTCAATGCGTGCCCCACGGCAGCCAACGTGCCGCCCAACGCCTCGGCCCAGACCGGGACAAGGCGTGTGAATTCCCCCATCGCGCCGGCTTGTTCCGGGTTTTTGTCAAAGAGGGTGACATTCAGGCACACGGCTTCGTCTTGCACCCATGTTCTCAGAACCTCTGCATAGACCGTAGCGACAAGTACGGTGGGGGTCACCGCGTTGTCACTGCTTATGGTCTTGATCGTCTGCCAATCGCGCGCGTTCAGCACCAGTCGGCGTCTTGCGAAGCGCGGCTTTTCAGTTGGGTCATGCCGTAACGGCAAGCTGGGACGACCCGGTAAACTCGGCAGCCTTGAAGCCCAGTTCGCGCGTGCGGCTTTGCATGCCGCCGGGCTGCGGGCGGGTGAGAGACGATCGGTGGGCACGGGCGGCAACGGTCTGTCAGCCAGCATTGCCCCCAGTTCACGAATAGACCTGGAAATACTGTTGGCATCCAGAAACATGATATCAAACGCGAGGCCAATGCGTATGTCGTCAGACGCCAGCCGCAGAATACCGGCCCGGACATGCGGCGGCTCGCCCGCGCCGTCGAGCGCCCCCATAAGTTCATCTCGCATGGTGTCGCGGGCGTCATCGACGGACCGGCCCGGTGCAAGGACATGCCGGGTGACGAGGGCTTTGGGAACCGGGTTCGCTGGTACCGGGGTACCATTGGAGGAAATGACATGATGGGTGGCCGGGTTTTGCGCAATCAAGTGTTGTAGAGCAGCCTCAAGCTTGTCCGGGTCAAGTGTTGAGCGCTGGAACTCCCAGTACCAAAGCGGCGCAATACCGCCATATTCGAAGGTGTCTCCACGCCCAAACGCGTAGGCGCTCTGCACGTCTGTCTGCAGCGCGACACCGGGGTTCAAGACCTCCGCCGGTTCGACCGAGGTTGCGGCTGCCGCAATCCCGGCAAAGGTTCTGGTGGCAACGGTCTCATGCGCGGCGCTCAGCCTCAATCCGTGTGCCTCCAGCCGACTGACGAAATCGATCACCATAAGACTGTTGCCGCCCAATGCAAAGAACCGACCATCCGGGTCGTTGACCGGACGCTTCAACACCTCGCCAGCGATATTCAGAACAAGTTGCAGGCGATGCGCATGATCGTCGCCGGTTCTGTTTCCCGTATCCACCCGGCGCAGTGCCTGGATCAGTTTGGCGCGATCGGTTTTTCCATTCGCGGTGACCGGGAAACCGGATTTGGTGACAAGGCGGGCAGGGTGGAGATAGCCGGGGAGTGTGGCGCGGATTTGGGACAGCACTGCTGCATGAGATCCGTCTGGTGCAAGAACCGCGAACGCCAGCCCGATGTCGTCCGCATGCATGGCCACAGCGCCGTCGATTCCGGGCAAGTCGCACAACGCCGTTTCGATTTCGGCGAGATCAGCGAGTTGTCCCGATATCTTGATCCTCTGATCCAGCCGCCCGGCAAAACAGATCATGCGGTCGGAGTCGAAATACGCAACGTCTCCCGTCCGATACCACCGGGCGCTGCCAGAGCGAACGAACCGTTCACTTGTGCGCTCGTCATCCCCGAGGTAACCCTCCGCCAAAGACGCTCCGCCGATCCACAATTCCCCCTTCGCACCCCATGGTCGGTCCCGGCCTTCGTTATCCACCACCCGGCAGGTCACGTTCGCAAGCGGCCACCCGTAAGGTGCCGGCGCTGGCAGTTCGGCGTTGGTAATCTCGAAAATCGTGGAGTGGATTGCTGCTTCTGTCGCTCCACCCAGACAATAAAGCCGCGCGCCGTGGGCCGTTTCGCGGAGTTTGCTCAGCAGGCTTGGGCGAACCACGTCACCGCCAAGCAGAATGTGCCGAAGCCCCTGCAGCATTGGCGATTCCCGACTTTTCAGCGCAAGTTCCAGGAATTGCGGCGCCGATTGCCAGATTTGCACGTCGGCGTCGCGGCAGGCGACGCACCAGCGCACCGGGTAAAAGCGGTCCTGCCGCCCGACGCGCAGAATTTTGCCTCCGCTGCGCAGCGCGGCAAAAATGTCGAATACGGAAAGATCGAACGTTAGGTCAGACAGGCCGAGAAAACAGGGCCTGCCGTCAAGCTCGAGTTCGTGGCAGATCGCGGCAATGGTATTGCTCGCCGATGCGTGGCTGACGGCCACCGCCTTGGGTCGTCCCGTGGAGCCTGAGGTGAACAGGACATAGGCAGTCGCCTTTGCGTCAATCGGGTGATCGGGTACAGGGTGCGCGGCACGCATCAGTTCGGCCATCGGCAGAGTATTTACCGACAATCCGTCCAGTCCGGCAAAAACTTCGGCGGCGTTTTCGCCGGTGACGCAGAAGCGCGGATCAGCGCAGTCGCACATCGAACTGACCATCGTGTCCGGGGCGTCGGCTCTGATCGGCATATAGGCGGCACCCACCATCAGGCACCCGTAAACGGCGATGACTTCCTGCTGCACGTCGGGAATGGCCAAGGCAATGACGTCGCCGGGCTCCGCCCCGGACGCCGCCAATCCGCCCGCCACACAGCATGCGGCGTCATACAACTGTCGGTAGGTCAGGTGCGTGCTGCCGTCCATCGAAACGAGGGCCGCAGCGTCCGGCTGGGTTGCCGCAAACTCCTTCAGCGCGGCCTCGAGGCGAGCATTAGGCAGCGGCAAAGTTGGTCCTGCAACGGCAGCAGCGCGATCGAAATACTGTGCTTCTGTCGGTGTGCGGTCATGCCCGTCCGCCACGTCCCGAACCGCGGCGTCGAAGGCCTTGGCCATCGCATGCAGACACGCCTCGTCCACAAAGGCCTCGCGCGCCTCCCAGACGATCTGGAGCCCTGCGGCATCCTCGAAAACCTGAAGATCAAGACCGACATCCGGTGTTTCGGAGGCAATCCATACAGGCGCGCCGAGGAGTTCCCTGGCCTCAAAAGGAATCAAATCGCCCATACCCACCATGCTTGTGAATACGGCCCGCGCCCCGGACGCACGTCCTGCGTCGGCCAGTGCCCGTCCCAGACCGGTCGTCGTGAAATGTGCGTCTTCGAGATCGCGCAAAAGATCGTTCTGTATCCGCCTGGCCGTTTCGCTCATCCGTGCGTCCGCCGAGTCGCTCCAGATTAGCGGCACCGCTTCGGTGAAGTTTCCGACCGGCGTAAGCTCGGATTCCAGACGGGTCATCTGACCGATGACCGGCACAGTAATCACAAAGCGGCTCTGCAAGCTGAAAGACTGCAAAACCCGTCCGTAGATTGCGGCCAGAACGCTGGTCGGAGTCAGACCATGTTCTGCGCATACCCGCTTAAGTTTTGTGACTACGCCAGTGTCCAGGCAAGACATCCGCCGGAACATGGGTTGCGCGGTGCCTGGAGCAGGCCGGTGCGGCAGTGTGGGCGCGAGTGCGATGTCGTCAAGCCGGTCAAGCCAACGCTTGACCAGGTCGGTATCCACCTCTTGCGCTTCTAGGGCTGCATGCCGGGCGAAATCCTGATCGCCTTGGCGGGGTAGGCAGTTGGGGTCCTTGTATGCGGCCGCGAGATCCTTGAGCAGCACACGGAAGCCAGCAGCATCGCACGCAATCATATCGACTTTCAGCAAAACACGGACACGTCCCCGGCCAAGCTGCACAATTGTGACGGCGATTGTTTCGCCCCGTTCTGGTGCCAGTGGGTCCGAGTTGCCCTCTTTGCGCAATTGATCGAGTCTGAGCTGGCGCTCAACCTCGCTCATGCGCTGCAGGTCGATCCGCTTCAATGCTACGGGCGATTGCGGCAGAATTCGTTGCGTCCCGTTGCTTCTAATCATCAGCCGCAAGGCGGCATGCCGGTCGATCACGGCATCTACTGCCCGCGACAACCGGCCCGGATCAACGTCGCTTTCGAACTCGAAATAGTGATGCGCCCCCGACGCATAGGCACCCAAGCCTTGCCGGGCTGCAAAGTACGCCCTTTGCATGTCCCGCAAAGGGAATGCCTCCGGCGGCGGTTTGGCGGGTTTTCGACCCGGTATCGTGGTTCGGCTTGACGCCCGTGCCCAGGCGGCCAGGGTCGGGCGTTCCATCAAAACCTTGAACGGCGCCTCGAACCCCTCCGCGCGATACGCCGCCGCGAGTTTCAGAACACGCAGGGAGTCCAACCCCAGGGCAACAAGCTCCGTGTCGGGATCGAGCTTTTCGGCAGACGTGCCCAGCAGGCCCCCTGCAAGCCGCGCCAGAACCCTGAGCGGTTCCTCCATCACACCATGCCTATAGCGCCGAAAGTCCGGCGAAGCGCCGCGCGGTCCGTCTTGCCGATCTTGGTCTTGGGCAGTTCATCCATGCGTTCCACCTGATCCGGGTGTTTAAACTCCGCCAGACCGATGTCCGTGAGAAAGCGACATACCGCCTGGCGGTCCACAGTGTTGGAGGTGCTGCGCAAAACCGCCAGCGTCCGTTCCCCCAGAACTGCGTCCGGCAGCGCCAGTACACAAACGTCTTTGATGTCCGGGTGCAGCATGAGGTGTTCTTCGACTTCATCCGGCGATACCTTTTCGCCAGCGCGATTGACCCTTTCGTCAAGGCGTCCGGACACTTCGAGATCGCCGTATCCGTTGAACCGGGCGCGGTCCTTTGTCCGCAAGAACCCGTCTGGCGTGAAGGATCGAGCATTTTCATCGGCCGCGTTGAAATATCCCCGGATAGTCGTGGGGCCGCGCACCAGAAGCTCGCCGAATTCCCCCGGCGCAACAAGCTGGCCGGAATCATCCACGATTTTCCACTCGTCATCGGGCGACAGCGGCTTGCCTTGCGAACGCCTTGCCCGTTCCGCAGGGTCGTTCAGGCGCGTAAAGGCCAAAAACCCTTCGGACATACCAAACCAGTGGCTGATGCGGCATCCCAGCGTCGATTGAACTGCGTCATAGAGGCCCGGATCAAGCCGAGCGCCGCCAACCTCGACGGTCAAGCCGCTCATGTCGATGTCGAACGCCTCGCTGGCGTCGGCCCATACGGCGAGGATCTGCGGCATGAGCGTCGTCAGTTTGGCATCGGTGCGTTGAAACATCTCAAACGCCAAATCGGGCGCCGGCGCCGGCAGCAGGGCAACGCATCCGCCTGCCGCCAAAGCCCCGAGCATACCCGGACAGCCAAGCGCGGCGTTGTGCGCCACCGAAAGAGCCGCGAGATAGGTTTCCCCGGCTCCGAACTCCATGGCTTTTGCCGTCGCGCGGATTTGATAGCCATAATCATCGTGGGTGCGTGGTATCAACTTGGGCCGTCCTGTGGTGCCCCCGGACAATAAGAAGAACGCGATCTCAGGACCCGCGCCGGGGCTGTTTTGCACCGGCTTGGCGGCGTCGTTTGCGTCGAGGCGAGCAAACTCGCCGGCGTCCCCGTCGATCAGGACCAGCGGAGGGTCGTCCAGATCACTGGTGATCCGGCGCGCGATTTCGCGATGATCGTAACCGCCATGCGTGTCGGTGGTGATGTAGACAGATGCGCCGATGGCATTGCAGAAATATGCAATATCGCTGGACCGATGCGGTGGCAACGCCAGAACCGGAACGGTGCCCAATCTGAAAAGCGCCAGAAGCGTGATTATGATTTCCGGTGAATTCGGTAAGTGCAGAACGACGCGGTCACCGTGTCCGCAATTATAAGCGGCCAGTCCCGCCGTCCGCCGTGCAACCGCAATTTCCAAATCGGCAAAGCTGATCGTTTCACCGTCAACCGTCACGATGGCAGTTGCCCGGGGTGTCTTGGTTGCCCATTCGGTGCTGACATGCCCGAGGCTTTGCCCGGTCCAGTAGCCACGGTCGCGATATCTTTGTTCATAATCGGGGGGAAAAGGGGTGAAGCCGACGCTGAGTGTTCCGCCCGATCGGGTCATTTGACTGTCCTTTGTCTTGCCTGCCTTCACGCGCCGTCCGAAACGATCCAAACATAACCGAACGGATCTCGGAAACGACCGGCGCGACCGCCATGACCGTCATCGCCAACAGCAGAGATCACTTGTGCTCCCTTTGCCTCCAAACTCCCGGCAATCGCGTTCAGATCGCTGGTTTGAAAGACGAACATCTGCTCTGGACCACCTGCGGACGGAGCCAGAATTTGGTGTTCTGGGTGTTCATCGGCCAGCATCACCTTCTGACCGTCCGGCAACGTGATTTCGCTGTGCCCGACGCGATTCTGGTCGTCGATCACCGGCTCAAATGAGATTTCGGCGCCAAATGCCTGGCAGTAGAAGTCAAGAGCGGCTTTGGCGTCCCTGACAATCAGATAAGGGATGAGCACCTGTCAGCTCCATAATCCAAGTGCCTTCGAACAAAGACCTTTCAACCACAATACTACATTAAGAGCAGGTTTGTTAAGATGTTATTTCGAGGTCCTGAGGCGCGCATTCCAACCTGTAGAGGCGGTGAAAACGGTCATCGAGATCGCTCGACATTGTGATGCGAAGACCGGCCTGGCTCGCGATGTCTTTCATCAATGGGCGCCTGAGCATGGTGCCCGTTGGGTCGCTGCTTTCAAAGGCGCGCGCCGCAGGAAGGCAATGCAGCACACTTGTGGTTGCCTGGAAACGTTCAACCTCATCGCCCGGACTTTGCGCGGTGTCCGCAACCAGCGCATCGATCACCACGATGCAGCCGTCGGCATCCAGCAAATCCTTGCACGCGGACAGAAGTTCAATCGGTCGTCCGACTTCATGCAGCGTGTCGATCAGCACGATCAGTGTCACCGGGCTCTTAAGCGCGTTCAGGCTGTGCTGCGTGTCTATCCGCGCGGCAAGGCCCATTTCGGCGGCGTCTCGCTCAAGTGCCCGCAAGCCATGCTCGGCGACGTCGACGCCGGTTACATGCGCACGGGGAAAAGACCTGGCAAAGGCCAGGGACGCGCCACCGGTCCCGCATCCCAGATCCACGATGTGTCCGCCCTCATCCAGCAGTCGCAAATAGATATCCGGCAATTTGTCGCGCAACGCCGCCGTCAGTCGTGACTGAAAGAAGTGCAGGTTTGCACCGGCATGTCCGCATTCCCAGTCTTCGCCAAACGCGCTGTCCGGCACACCACGCCCGTCGCGGTAAGCCGCCAACAATTGGGGAAGGGCGGCGGCAACACCCCCAATGGGCAATATGCCGGCAATCCGGGACAGTGCTGTATCGGAACGCGCCAGTGCTTCGGCATGCGCATCGGGCAGAAAACACCGGTTTTGCTCGTCCGAAACCAGAATTCCCGCAGTCACCTGCTGCGCCAACCATTCGGACAGATAGCGCTGGTCGAGTTGCAATTGGGTCGCCAATTCCTCGGCTGTCAACGCCTGTTGACTCAAGGTATCGTAAAGACCGAGTTTCAGTCCGATATAAATGCACAGCAATTCCTGGGTGGCCAGACAGCTTTGCCATATGCGCGTCGAAAAGGCTTTATCGTCCAAGGCTGTCACCAATTTCAACCAGCGGAAGTAGATCGGACTATGGCATTTCGGGACGACAGTTCAAGCAACTCGAGGGATGTGCTTGCCGAATTCTTGACAGAGCGCTTGAGACAGGGCGCACGTTGGGCCGCGCGTCGCGATTTCGATTGCACACCGCACCTTGTCCCGGAAGAGGCGACATATGTGAAAGGATGTCATCCCAAAAGGCGCGCCGAATTCACCGCAGGCCGCGACTGCGCGAATGCGGCGCTGGCTGCGCTTGGGGCGTCTACGGGCATCGTCGGTATCGGCCCCGACCGCCGCCCGATCTGGCCGACGGGATACACCGGCACGATCACCCATTGCGATGGACTTTGCCTCGCCGTTGCCAGCCTGTCATCGCGGGCGCAATGGCTGGGCTCCGACGCCGAACCCAATGCCGTTTTACCGCGTGGAGTTGCCCCACGAGTTCTGTCGCCAGACGAACAGGCAGCGCAGCGGCAATCCGGACAGACGGATCGTATTTGGTTCTCGGCGAAGGAATGCGTGTTCAAGGCGCTGTATCCTGTCGTGCAAGAGTTCTTCGGCTTTGAACACGCGCATATCGAACCAAGGGTTGGGGACGGTACCTTTTCGGCTTTCCTTTCTCCATGGCTGCGTGACAAAGTGGATACCGACCGCTTGTCGGGTCACCTGTTCGTGTCGCCGGAGTTCATCGTGACCTTGATCGAGGCTTAAGACGTCACGTTTGCTTGTCCGGCAAGATCATCGGATCAACCGTCCCGCCCATCAACACAGCCCCGAGCGGCGCAATGCGCTCTTTCGAACACCACGCATGCAGCGACAAGGTGCGCAGGTCTGCGTAGTGCTTCCAGATGGCGGAATGCCGGTCAAGCCCGACTTTGCCGGCGCAGGCAAAGATCAGTTCCGCCGACTGGTTGCACAGATCGACGACGGCGGCACAACTGGCCTGAGTTTTTGCCCGCCCGACTTTTGTGGTGCCAAAGACACCTTCGGCACTCTTCTGCAAGAGCGCGTCGGCCGCTTCGGCCAGCATGACCGCGCGCCCCAAATCGGCCTGGGGCAGAGGGGCCTCCGGCATCGGTGACCGAGAGAAAGTTGCCCGCCGACCTGCAACACCCAATGCCGTCAGTTCGTCCGTCAAGGCATGCGCCAGCCCGACGCCCACAGCCGCGATCGTCAGTCCAGAGAAACCGGACGCGTCAAACGGAACAACCGGGATACCCTGCGCTTCGTCCTTGCCTAACGGCTGCAAAGTTCCTGCAAACGCGCCCGGGACGTCCACACGGGTTGCTGTGACTTCATCGGATGCTGTCAGTTGAAGTCCCGGGGCCCGCCAATTCTGGTTGATATGCAGGTGTTCCGTCGGGATCACCGTAAGCACCGATATCGGACGCCCTGACGCATCAGCGATGACCCGGCGCCCATCGGTGGCCAAGCACTGAAGGTAGACCCAGTCCGACATGATTGCACCGGTTGCCAGTGGCCAAGTGCCGGACACCGTCCAGCCCTTTTCTGTTCTGGCGGCGCGTCCCTTAGGCGCAAACACGCCGGCAATCCGCGCGGGTTCGTCCCGGTGAAGCTCTGACAAGGTGCCTTCCGGGAACCCAGCCGTCATAATGTGCCCAAGCAAAGCCTGCGAAACCAGGAATCCGACGGACCCGTCAATACGCGCTATCTTGGCAACGGCTTTTGTTACATCGGAGGGCTGTGCGTTTTCGCCTCCGTGTTTCCGGGCAAGCGTAAGGTCAAAAAAACCGGCGTCCTTAATCGGTTTTGTGGCCTGCCGAAGCGCCTCGCGTTGGCCTTGCGCTTTGGCCAAATCAGATGAGACCTTGCGGACCATGCACGAAAGATCTCCTGTCTTCATGCCTGTGTGCCCCGGCAATACGCTTTGGTGCGAGTGAATTTCCGCAATCCTTCGACGCCACCCAACCTGCCGCTACCACTTGCGCCGACGCCACCGAATGGCATTCTAGCCGACAACGGGCGCACCCCGTTGATCCAAACCGATCCTACCGACAGCTTTTCGGCCACGCTCTGGGTGCGGTCAGGACATCCGCCTTGCACATAGGCCGCAAGTGCATAATCGGAATCGTTGGCCTGTTCGATCGCCTCGCGCACTGTATCGTATCCCCACAAGCATTGTACCGGGCCAAACAACTCGACCCGGGCTACCTCCGAAGTAACGGGTGGGTCCGAAAGCACAATTGGCCTTAGCCATGCGTCGCCGGTCTCTAGCGGTTGTTCCATCGACGGATCGAGCAGTGACGCACCCTTAGACAGCTCCGCGTGAACGGTGAGCATGATGCGTCGCCGAGCTTCGACGCTGATCAGCGGACCCATATCCGTTTCCGCGAGAAACGGATCTCCTAGCGTGATCCGGCGCAAAAAGCCGCGATATAGCCGTTCAAACCGACGTCGGACGCTGTTGTGAACGAAAATGCGTGTCGGCGCGGCACACGCTTGCCCGGACAGCATGGCAATTCCCATCGTCGCCTGTGCCGCCGCCGCACCCAAATCCGCATCTTCAAGAACGATGAGCGCCGATTTTCCGCCCAGCTCCATATTCGCGGGCATGTGGCTGCGGTGAGCGATCTCGCCAAGCACTTGCCCGGCTTCTGTCCCTCCGGTCAGATGGATGCCGGTGATCAGAGGGTTTTCAGCAAGCACTTGGGCTGTTCTTGCCGATCCCGTAACCATATTCACGACACCTGGGGGCAAGCCGGCCTCGCCGGCGAGCTCGGCAAAGGCCTGCGCGGTGAAGGGTGCGCGCTCGGACGGTTTTATTACAACAGGGTTGCCTGACAGCAACGCATTGCCGGCAGCCTGCACGATATTGAAGAATCCCTGGTTCCAGCTTGAGACAACCGCGACCGGGCCAATCGGGTCGTGGCGCACGACAACTCCGGGAGCGACTTCGTCAGTGTCAGACAATTCTTCCGCCAGATCGGACAAATCTGAAAGGTACTGCGCGGCGTATCGCACCGAATCCCGGCTTTGCCGAATGGGGGTTGCTGATTCATGGGTTTGCAGAACGGCAATGTCATCGGTGAATTCGGCTATGCTGTCGGCCATTTTGCGCATGACCTTTGCTCGGTCGCTGACGCTCAGCCCCGCCCAAGAACCGAATGCAGCATCGGCGCTTTGCGCCGCCCAAGTAATCTGCTCCGAATCCGCGGATTGCGATTCGAACGATTGGCCCCCGGCGCTTGTCAGCGCAATGGACAGCCTATCTCCGCCGCCGCCAACCTGTTGGCCAGCAATACACATCTTGGGGCAGGATGACAGCATGCCCTGAAGCGCTTTGTTCAGAGCGGCACTGTCGTTTTGGCCGGTATCAACGGTCATTTGCATGACGATGTATTAACACACATGAACGCTCTCCCCTACCCGCGATGCGCTGTACCGCCGAGACCAGTTCGCGGTCCTAGATGCGCCCGTAGTCGGGGCCGGTCTCGGCGCGCAGTTCGGTGCAGCCGTTTGCAAGCTACATGGTCTTGATCTGTTCAGCTCGGTGATTGGTCAGGCCGTATTGCGGGTTGATCCCGCCAGGGGCGCGGGCAGCTGCCGCAGATCGGCCGTCGGCGCGCTGACCAGGCTGGAAAGCTTGCCAAAGAACCAATGCGTCGGCGCAAAGTGTTCATCCGCGCCTTGCAGAACCAGCCCCAGTTTCTCCGGGTTGTCGCGATGCGCCTCGACCCGGATCGCATCGCTCTCCGCGGTGCCTTTACAGCGAAGCGGTTGCGGCTGAAATTTGTGAACGGATTGCATTGGGAGAGACCGTCTCCAGCATCTGCAAGGACAAGGACAAGGACAAGCACATGCCCGCCGAACGTACGGTTTGGAAATGGCGGCAGGTGAACTGCAACTTCGACGAACAGTATCAGCGCGCCTGCGTGGACCAAATGCACTCTTGGCGAACCAGATCATACACCTCGCCGATGATGCCGAAGGTGGCTTCAAGATTACGGTGCCAATTGACAGCCCGGAGTTACAGCGCATCGAGGAAACCGGGTCCGTGGCCTTCAAGTTCAACGGCACACATGTGAACCAAGCGAGACTGTCGATCGACACACAGAAATTTCTTATGACCAGATACGCTCCCGAGACGTTCGGGAAGCACTCGTCAATGCAGATCAACCCGCCACTTGATCACAAGTCCGATGAAGAGTTGATACAAGACTTACAGGACGCGATGCAGAAAGCGGGTGTGACCACCCAAGACCTGGTTGAGTTGCTTGATGGCGGAGACTCACCCCGATAGATCGAAAATCAATCTGCCGCGTTCTAGGCTACCGCAGAGCACGGTGTGGGTGCCCGAAAAACCTCACATGGGCTTCCCCGTGCGCTATTTGCCTCTCAGAGCCATATGTACCCCTCTCGTCCGATGGCTGGTTGCAGCCCACAGCGGTCATCGACGCAAAACGCAGAGAATGGCCGGTACGAGCGCAATTTACCGAATGCTGCGGTCTGCACCAAGTGCTGCAAAGCCGAGTAAAGCTGCCATTCAAAGAGTTGGGCGAGTTGGTTCAGTGATGGATGGAGGCAATTTGGGCGTTATTTCAATTGCTTGCAAGGCGTCGTGTGCAGCCGGTGTTGATGTTTCGATCACGCAAATTCATACTGTTTCGCCGACTTCGGTCGCGGCCGTCTGTAGCGAACGCCGAATTCGACGGAGTGGGAATGTATGCGTATAATTGGCTGTTTGGGGACCGGGCAACGACGCAGATTGGCTTTGAGAAGCGTTACATGGAAAGGGGATCCGCGCTTGCATCCCAAGCCGAAAGCAGCGCAAAACGACCGCCAGGCTCAACAGGGGCCGCCATTAACTGCGCAACCGCCGCTCTCGTGACATACTTCGGAATACACAGCCGGGCAGTGATTGAAATAATGCTTCGCAGGCTAAAGGACTGGCGGCGCGTCGCAACCTGATACGATATGTGCCCGAAGGTCTTTCTGTCTTCAATTGCCCTCGTCCCAATCGCCATTTACTGGCTATTAGATGCTTAACGGGGCCTGCGTCGTGCACCGCCGTTGCCATGTGTCAGATCAGCGCCACGCTGCCGCCATTCCTATATTGAACCCACATGGGGCACGACGGGATGAAGCTATTTGTTGGAATTGATGTATCGCTGGCGAAGAGTGCAATCTGCGTGATCAGCGAGCACGGTACGATTGTTAAAGCGGCTGAGACTGCGAGCGCGCCCCAAGTTTTGTCGCGCTGGCTGGGCGATTTGGACGGGCGCATCGCTTTGCTGGGCCTCGAAGCCGGGCCCTTGTTGCAATGGCTATGCCACGGTCTGATCAAGGCGGGCTTGGACGCCATTCTCATGGAAACGCGCCAAATGAAAGAGGCTCTGAAAGCCGCATCGATCAAAACGGATCGGCGCGATGTTGAAGGTGTTGCTCGACTTCTTCACCTCGGGTGGTTCCGCCCAGTTCACTGCAAGTCTGCCCCAACTCAGGAAACACGCGCTTTACTCGCGGCTCGAAAGGCTATTCAGCAGGACATGATCGCCTTGTAGATGTTCCTGCACAGGCTGCTGCGAGTCTTCGGCCTAATGACAGGTGCGATCTCTCACGGCGAGTTCGAGGCCCGCATTCGGGAACTGTCGGATGGTAATCCGATGCTGGAAACCACGACAGCACCAATGCTGCGTGCCAGAGCATTCCTGCGACAGGAACTGGCCGGTCTTGAAAAGCGCGTGCGCCAGTTTGCTAAAGACGATCCAGTTTGCCGTCGTCTCATAACGATGCCGGGGGTTACGATACCGGAGGTCGTTCCAGTCGTAGCGTTGACCTTCCGCGCTGCAGTTGATGATCCGGCCCGCTTTCGTTCTTCGAAGAGGGTTGCTCCCTGGGTTGGCTTGACGCCCCGACGCAACCTGTCTGGTGAGCGGGATGTTTCCGGCGGAAACACCGAAGCTGGCAACGTCAATCTGAGGCGAGCGTTGTGCCAGGCAGCAACCGTCATGATGAACCATGGCCGGTCGACATGGCAAAGATCATGCGGAGCCCAGTTCTCACAACGTCGTGGTCGCAAAATCGCGATGGTTGCCCTGCCGCGGCGTATCGCGGTCATTCTCCACCGGATTTGGATCGACGGCACAGTATTCCAGCCAGAAGTTGCGCCGAAAATGAACTGAACCCGTCGCTAAGTCCTAACCATTGCCTGTTTGATCGCAAGCTTTCGAGGTCCTGTAAGGACGTGGTTCCGATGATGCCGTGGTCAGGGCTGTCGCTGACTTTTACCAAGCACGCCAATGATAAAGGCACATCGGAGTAACCTCGAACCAGCATCATATTGATAGTGGCAGGCGTCGCGCTGACAACGTACCGAAGCATGTACCTGGAGGTTCTTAGCCGAAAGCCTCAATAGAAAGGAGGACGGAGACGAACAGAGTCGAGGGCACCGCTCCGGCGGATCAATTGTACTGCGCAAAACCGCTTGACTGCGACGACCCCGTTACCGAAGTCCTGAACCTAGGACCGTCTCATTGCACCTCAAATCCCGCATCAGGAACTGCTCGCACAACGCCTTTGCAGATCTTCATTCGGGCCACTGTGGCAGATGGCGCCGGATAAGAGCCTTACCAACAGCCATTACAGCGACCACACGCAGTTCCGCGGCGAAACGGCCCGTTGGCCTTTGAAAGTCGTGCCGCTTCGATGAGACATCGGAGTGGCACGACATCGTGACGGGTCCCGCCTGCTTCCACACTGCCAAGAAGCAGGCGCCTCCGAGTTTCGATCCCTTCATCAGGATCGAGTCGTTCGTCTTCGAGATGTTTTCTTAAAACAGTCTCAAGAAACAAAGGGAGGTTTTCACAGCGTTAATCGTCTATACTGGCCAAGCCACCAGATCATGAGAAGAGAATCTCAATCTTTGGTTGGCGCGTGACAAAGACCAAGCAATACCGGCCAGACCGGTGTAAAGGCTGGTATCAGCCATCGCGTCAGGCCCAGTACAGTCGACATACCTTTTCAGCAAACGTTCCATACGCGCGGTGGCGTGCCTTGCCGGTTCCGCGATTTCGCTGATCTGCTGGAAGTCGACCAGAACGTCAATCGTTCCCGCGTGGCCGTGACACAGGCAAGGACCAAACCCGCTTGCGCCGGCTTCCAGACCGCGGATCACCCTGTTAAAGACTCCATCCGGAACGTGCTCACCGGCGCGGCGCGCCGCAAACAACGTTCGCGAAATACCTACCGAACCGTGGCACCATGTGTAGCCTCCGAACCCTGTCGGGTCCGTTGTTCTCGGCCAGCCCGTTTTGCGACGCCCCGGTGACGGGGCTGTCATAGCGGAAGCAAGAGACCGCAGTCTGGCAGAGACGAGCGCTGCGGCCAGCCGGTCCTGACTGACCGTTTGCCAATTATTCAAGGCAAGCAGAATGCCTGCCTCGCCATGCGCCGCGCCGCGCCACTCCGCGCCCACAAGGTCGCCATAACCCTCTGGGATGGACCAGTCAGGATTTTCCGCCAGATCGCGGGCGATGGAAACGGCGTGCGTGCCAAAGTCGGAAATACCGGTGAACCGTTGCATCTGCGTGGCAAGACAAAGCAGACCAGCGCGTCCGTTCATCAGGTCAGGCGAGGGCGGTCGTTGCGCAAGCACCTTCATCGCCAATGCAACGGCTGTGTCGGCCCAAAAGGCGTCTTCAAGATGTCGGGCCAATCCAAAAAGAACCAACGCGCGGCCCCCATCACCGACAAGGAAACCAGGATGGGCAAGAGACGGCATTTCGGGAACGGCCAGACATCTGGCCAGCGATGCCAGCCTGTCGGTGTCATATTCAGCGGCAAGCGCGTATGCGGCGACACCGGCAAGACCGGAATACACGCAGCGGTCCTGACCTGCTTGATCTTCGGGGACTTGCGCGTCGATCCAACGACACAGCGCATCGTCTATGGCGGTGAGCGGATCGGGCAGCGCGGTCGGACGGGGACGTTCCCAAGGGCCGCCCGGCGATTTCGCCGCGTCTCCGACCGCCCGACGCAGGGTTTCGCGATCGAGTATCCGGCCCGAAAGGCCCGCGCTTACAACGGTGGACAGGTTGGACGGGACTGCCGGGTTGAGTTCGTTGATCGGAATACGCTCAAGCGCGGTTGGCGCAGGATGGCGCGAAGGCTCGAGCCCGGTCAGGAGCATGTAGAGAATGGCAGAAAGCGCGTATACTCCCGGATCGCCGGACACTCCGTCGGGCATGGCGTAGCCCGGTGTTCCCCGCGCCGGAACCGCAAGCGGGCGGCCCTTCAATTCCACATGTTCCAGATCAATCAGACGGATTTCCTCTTCCGGCGTCACCCGGACATTCTGAGCGCTGAGGTCGAGTGGTCTCACTTCCACGGCTTCGAGCGCGTCCAGCCGGCCGCAAAGTTTGTCGAACAAGGCGAGCCGGTGCCGCTGCTCGGCAAGGGACGCAGTGTAGGGGCGCGCCTGCATCCACGCCACGAGATCCTCACCGTCGATATAGTCGATGATAAGTACGCGACCGCCTTGGAAAATGCCTTGCGCGAGGACAGTGGGGCAGAGGCCTGTTGGCGCCGCAGCGTCCAGGGCTGTGGCTTCGCGCACCAGACGTTGGACCGCGTCGCTTCCATCCGGGGCGCGGCCGTCCCCGGCAAAGGCAACTTTCGCGATGCACTTGCGCAGGGCCTGGACGTCAATCGCTGAAAGAACATCACCGCGCGGTGTTTCGAAGATGCGCTGCACCAATGCATAACGCCCGTCAATCAAGGGCGGCGGGCCATCACGCTCTTGAAATCCGGCGTCCTTCAGTTCTGGATCATCGGCTCTGTGGCGGCGATCATCTGGCAAGAAACGCCCGTCTGGGTCGATGATAGCAGGTTCAATCGCCCCAATCGGCAGGCGCACGCGACGCCCCTGAAACCCACCGTAACGGGCATGTAGATTTCCACGTCCCCGGTAGCAGGGTTCGAACCGAATCCGCGGCGCCTCTAACCCGATGGTGGCCGTATCAAGCGCGGCAATCAGGCTGGCTGGACCGAGCGTACTGCCACAATAGACCGTCAGAGCCTTGCCGATTTGGCTGAGTCCGCTGTTGCCCTCGTTGAGATCACGCAACACATC
>JASJCC010000075.1 GCA_030066175.1 Paracoccaceae bacterium
GCCTGCACCGCCTCTTCCAGCCGCGCGGTACTGGTTTCGCGTTGCCCGAGGGTGGCAAGCGCGTTGCCCAGATTGTTTTTCGTCATGGCCCAGTCCAGTGGCACAAGTTCGCGGGTCCACTCCTCAAGGGCGGCGCGAAAGGCCGCTACCGCCTCTTCCAGCCGCGCCGTGCCGCTTTCGCGTTTTCCGAGGGTTTGAAGCGCGCTGCCCAGATTGTTCTGCGTCGCGGCCCAGTCCAACGGCACGCGGTCTCGGGTCCGCTCTTCAAGGGCGCCGCGATAGGCGGCCAACGCCTCTTCCAGCCGCGCTGTGCCGGTTTCGCGTTCCCCGAGGGTTTGAAGCGCGTTGCCGCGATCATTGCGCACGGTCCCGCGTTGGTCGCTGTTCGCAGCGTAGTCTTCGGTGGCGGGGGCCAAGGCGATGGCCACTTCGAGGTCAAAGCGCAACCCCTTGTCCCGCCCGCGTTCGTACCAGACGTCTTGTACATTGCGCAGCGCCTCGAACCCGCCGCCGTCGAGCCGCCATCTCTCCATCTCCAGCGCCACAGCGCTGTCAACTGACCGTTCCAGCACCGCTTGCGATATCCCCGCCTCGATCAACCGGCGGCGTTTGGCGTCCGCACGTTCCGCCTCATCCCGCGCCGCCTCCAACGCGCGGGCCAGCACCGCGCCGGCCTCCTCCACGGCGCCTGCTTCGTTCAGACGGTCCACCTCGGCGATGATCTCGTCCACCGCCGCATCGGTGTTCGAGGGCAGCGCACCACGAGCCTTCTGCTCCGCCGCAACCTCAAACGCCCGGCGCAATTCGCGCAACGCGCTTTCCAGATCGGTCGGGTTGCCCTCGGCAAATTCATAAGCCAGCGCGACGGCCAGGGCCTCGGAGAGTTTCAGCTGCGCGCGTAAGTCCTCCACCTCGGCGCCCAGCCGGTCGGCGTTTGCCTCAACCTGCGTGGCCGGATCGTCCGCCGCAGGGGCGCCACCTAGCAGTGGGTCCATCACAGCGTCCGGCAGATCAAGGCACCGCGCGAATTTCTGGATGGTCAGCGCCGAGAGGTTCTTGCGCCCTTTCTCAACCGCGCTGACATAGCTTTTGCGCTCCTGATTCCCCAACACCTCATGCGCGGTCTGCTCCAAAGTCCATCCCATGGACGTGCGCGCCCGAAGGACGGCCTTGCCAAATGCGAGAAGGGCGGGGGAGGTCACAAAAGGTCACTTTCCATTCACGAACGGACCCATCCAGATCAGGCGATGTCACTGCTTTGCACGTCGGAACGCGCGACATTGGGGGTGTCTAGACGAAACGTAACCAAATCCGGCGCCGGTTCAACCTGATGAGGAAGACATCATGTCGGACCAACCGAAAACCAAAGCCCAGGCCCTTTGGGCCGCCCTCACATGCCATCGCGCGTTTTATGCCGGCCTGTCGGCGGCGCATGGCAATTGCTGTCTCTGGACAGACTACTGGTATCTCTACGCCCCCATGGCCGCGCTTTATGCGGGGCTCGCGTTGCGGGGGTGAGAGGGTGGGGCGGCGGGATCCTCCGCCGCCCGATGCACGCACTACAGCGCCAGCTTTTTCGACACCAGTTCGTTCACCACCTTGGGGTTGGCCTTGCCGCCCGTTGCTTTCATCACCTGGCCGACGAACCAGCCGGCGAGCTTGGGGTTGGCCTTGGCCTTTTCGACCTGCGCGGGGTTGGCGGCGATGACCTCGTCGACGGCGGCCTCGATTTCGCCGGTGTCGGTGACCTGCTTGAGGCCCTTTTCCTCGACAATTTGAGCCGGGTCGCCGCCTTCGGTGTAGACGATCTCAAACACGTCCTTGGCGATCTTGCCCGAGATGTCGCCCGACTTGATCAACGTGACGATGCCGCCGAGCTGCGCCGGCGAGACGGGCGTTTCGGTGATGTCGTGGTCTTCTTTCTTGAGCCGGCCAAAGAGTTCGTTGATGACCCAGTTCGCGGCGAGTTTGCCATCTGAGCAATGCGCCACAACATCCTCGAAATACTGCGCATTTGCCGTCTCGGCCGTCAGGACCGACGCATCATATTCGCTAAGACCAAAATCGGTGACAAAGCGGGCTTTCTTTTCGTCCGGCAGCTCGGGCAAAGACGCTGCGATGTCGTCGACCCAGGCTTGCTCGATCTCCAACGGCAGCAGGTCGGGGTCGGGGAAATAGCGGTAATCATGCGCCTCTTCCTTCGAGCGCATCGACCGGGTTTCGCCCTTGTCGGGATCATAGAGCCGGGTTTCCTGATCGACGGAGCCTCCGGCCTCCAAGATGCCAATCTGGCGTTTGGCTTCATAATCAATGGCTTGCTGGATGAAGCGCATGGAGTTCATGTTCTTGATCTCGCAGCGCGTGCCGAGATGGGAGAAGTCCTGCGTTTCCTGGTACTTCTCATACTGCCCCGGGCGGCAGACCGAGACGTTTACATCCGCGCGCAGGTTGCCGTTCTGCATGTTGCCGTCGCAGGTGCCGAGATAACGCAGGATCTGGCGCAGCTTGGCGACATAGGCGGCGGCCTCTTCCGGGCCGCGAATATCAGGCCGGCTGACGATCTCCATCAGCGCCACGCCGGTGCGGTTGAGATCGACGAAACTCATCGCCGGGTCCATGTCGTGGATCGATTTGCCGGCGTCTTGCTCCATGTGGATCCGCTCGATCCGCACGAGGCGCGCGATGCCGGGCTCCATATCCACCAGCACCTCTCCTTCGCCCACGATGGGATGATAGAGCTGGCTGATCTGGTAACCCTGCGGCAGGTCGGGGTAGAAGTAATTCTTGCGGTCAAAGGCCGATGTGAGGTTGATCTTGGCCTTCAGCCCCAGCCCCGTGCGCACTGCCTGTTCGACGCAAAACTCGTTGATCACCGGCAGCATGCCGGGCATAGCGGCGTCGACGAAAGACACGTTGGCATTGGGCTCGGCGCCAAAGCGGGTGGAGGCGCCGGAAAAGAGCTTGGCCTCGGATGCGATCTGGGCGTGGACCTCCATCCCGATCACCAGTTCCCAATCGTATTTCGCCCCGGCAATCACCTTGGGCTTGGGGCTTTCATAGGTCAGATCCAGCATGGCTTTCCTCACACGCGTCAGATGCGGGTTGGTCTAAGCCACGGCGCGGTGAGGGGCAAGGGGCGGGCAGGCTCAATCGCCGTGGCGCAACTCAAGCCCGGCTGGGGTAAAGACCAGCCGTTGACCGGCGCTGATCTGCGGGGTGAAGTGTTCGGCCAGGGCCGAGAGCGCCCGCACGCGGCCGCGACGGGTCAGATCGGCCGCTTCCAGCTCAACCGTGTCGGCCTGGCCGGGCACGTGCGCCTCGGCCCAGACCCGCGGGTGCAGTTCGCGCAGGTGATCTGCGGCGATCCAGCCGAAGACCTGCGCGATACGTGCGCGCCGGCCTTCTTGCAATGCGTCGCCAGAAAGGGTCAGACCGGTGAGGGCAGCCAGCCGGTTGGCCATGTGCTGGCTGGGATGCCGTTCCATGATATCGTGTAAACCACCGGCAAAAAGCTCGGCATCTAGCCGCCGAAACGCACCGGGATCCTGCGCCAGGGCGCCGGCATAGACCCAGGCATAGCCGCCAAGGCCCCAGATATCGGCGGTCATCGCCGCCATGCGCCGGGCCTGCACGTCGAGGATTTCATAGGTGCCATAGCGGCGTGGCAGCAGGGCTGCGCCAAAGGCGCTCAGGTGATCGGGGCAATGCGGGGCAAGGTCGATCAGATCCTCATAGTCATCCGCAACACGCTGCGCCGGGCAGGGATCGGCATCGAGCACCGCGCAGCGCGCCGCGGCCCAGATCGATGCACCCTGCTCAAAGGGATCAAAGCGGTCAGCGAGCGCCGAGGCGCCCAAAAGATGGCGATCATGCCCCTCACGCCTGGGCGGGGGCAACTCGCGCACACTGGCACAGCCGCGCCAGAGCGTGGCCATGTCCACATGCGCCATCGCCACCACGTAAGCCACGCCGCTATCACCCGGCAAGTCGGTCAGGATCGCGTCCAGCGCGGTCATCGTGGCCTCGACGCTGCGCAATTCGCCTTTGGCGAGCGCTGTGCGGCCGGCCTCAAGCATATCGGCGCGGGCCCCGAGGGCGAGGCAGTCCGCCACGGGCTCAAGCCCCTCTGTCATCTGGCCCGCCGCGTCTGCCGCGCTGATTTCCGCGCCCAGTTCCTCCCACGCCTCTTGCCGCGCCAGGAACCGGCCGCGCGCGCTGTGTTTGCGTCGGTCCTCAGCGGCGGGGGAGGGATCGCAGACCGGGATATCGACACGCGGGCGCAGCGGCGGCACATGGCTGGTGTCGCGCGCCAGCATGTCCCGGGGCAGCATCGCCCGCAGCGCAGGCGCCGGGGCAGAGGGCGTGAACCGGTCGGTCAACGACCGCATCAGCGAGGGCATATTCATCGGCATGTTCACAAGACTGCCAGCGCAATCGGGCATAATCGCGGCGGGCTTGCGCAAGGGGCGGGTCATTGTTCCGGCGATTGCCGGACGGGTGCGGGTTTTCGTCAAACACTCTGTTGCCGCGTTGCAGACAATGGGTGCGGACTTGCCTTGCCACGCGCCTATGGGGCATGGTGGCGCGATGTGGAAATACGCTGCCGCTTTTCTGCTCTGCCTTTCGGCGCCTGTATGCGCCAGCCCTGACCCCGCCACGCCCGACACGGCGCAGGCGGCACCGTCGGGGCAGGCGGTCACCGCGTCTTTGCGCCCCAACGCCCGCAGCCTGGTGGTGCCCGAGGCGCGCTGGGGCACGGGGGGTGGGCGCATCGCCTGGTCGATGGCCGTTTTGTCGGCCTTGCGCGGCCACGCACAGGCTTTGCCCAAGATGACGCCGAAAGACATCGCGTCCTGGTGCCCGGCCTATCCCAATGCCGGCACCCAGCAGCGGGAGGCGTTCTGGGTTGGCCTTGTCTCAAGCCTGGTGAAACACGAAAGCACCTTTCGCCCCACGGCCGTGGGCGGAGGCGGCAAGTGGTACGGGCTGACACAGATCCTGCCGGCAACCGCACGCGGCTATGGCTGCCGGGCGCGCACCGGCGCGGCCTTGAAGCATCCGGGCGACAATCTCAGCTGCGCGATGCGGATCATGGCGGTGACCGTGCCGCGCGACGGCGTGGTCAGCCGCGGCATGCGCGGCGTGGCGGCGGATTGGGGGCCGTTCCATTCCACCCGCAAACGCGAAGACATGAAGAATTGGGTGCGCAAACAGGCCTATTGCAACGGGCTCAGCCGCTCGCTCCGCCCGGTGGCGCGGCGAGCGCCAAACCCGGTTGTGCCGCCGTCGCTGGCCACAAACACCGCGCTGCAGACATCCAATTGAGCGTTCAAAGCCAGCCCGGCTTGCGCGATGTGTCCACCAAAGAGACCGCCGGTGCCTTCGGCCCACCCAAGGCCAAGGTCGCGCGCCGCAGCATCGCGATCCCGTCCTCGGACCTCATGGGCAGGGCGGCGGCAGAGATCGGCTCCCCCACCGTGACGCGATAGGGCTGGCGCGCCTTGTTCAGCGTCTCGTGAAACAGGGTGATGTCGCGCAGGGTCGGGTGGATCAGGTCAAAGAGGTAAAACAGCGCGGAATTCCGCGCCCGGATGTTCACCGGGATCACCGGCAGGTCGAACTTACGCGCAATCATTGCCGCCGAGGCCATCCAGGGCCGTTCATGCAGCGACAAACCCCGCCGTTTCGCCAACCGACCCGAGGGGAAGATCACCCCCAGCCGGCCGTTCTCCACCGCTTGGCGGGTATAGGCCATCGTCTCGCGCGTCTTGGCGTGGCTGCGCTGTTCCTGGCGCCATTCCACCGGACAAATCATAGCCGCCATCTGCGGCAGCACCCGGCAGATATCCTTGTTGGCAAAGTAATAGGCGTCCGGGCGGGCTTGCGCGATCAGATGGTGCAGGATGATGCCATCTGCGATACCCGTTGGGTGGTTGGCGACAATCAACGCCGCCCCGTGCCGCGGCAGGTGCCCCAGGCCCGACACCGTCACGTCCTGCGCCAGCCTATCCCCCATCATGGCCATCAGCCGATCGGCGGGCAGATTGGCGACGATCTTACCCACCTCCAGCGTCGTTTGGTAATCCAACAGCCGGTGCAGCAAGGCCCGGACGGGCCGCACGCCAAGCCGGTCGGAAAAGAGCCAGGGCGCACGCTCAGCGATCATAGGGTCGATGCGATCTTTCATAGCGGCACCTGAACCATGGTTTCGCGACAGATCCGTGACACATGTCGCGTCACGCTGGATATGATACCGCAAAACCGCCGTCAGATCACCTTGGGCACCGTGCGTCGGCAGGGGCTTGCCCAAAGCGGCGCGCGTCGGCGGAGCTCTGCCAAAAGCGCCTTACATCAGCGAGAAATGATGCCGTTGCGTCTTGATCCCCCGCGCCTCGAGCGCCTCTTGCAGGGCGGGATGTCGCGGCAGGCAGTCCTGCGGTACCGGGATCCGGCGGCCCGTGGGCAGCACCAAGCGCACCCGGATCGACAGATCCAGTCGCGTGTCAAAGCGCACATGATCGATCTGCGCCAGCGCCACCTCACCTTCATGCCCGCCGCTATGCCAGCGCAGATGCGTGTCATCCAGCGTCAGGGCCGCGCTTTTGTTGGTGGCGTATTCATAGGCGGCGGGCAGGGTCAGCAGCAACAGACCAGCGACGATCCAGGTGGCGACGTCCAGCATCACCCAGCCTGTGATCACGACCAGCCAGACAACCGCCAGCACAATCAGCGCCTTACGTGACCGGCCCGAGGTTTGATGCGTCAGAGGGGTCATCGCCCGCCGGCCACGTCGAGGATGGAGCGGGTGACGTAAGAGGCATGATCCGACAACAGCCACAGGATCGCCTCGGCGCATTCCTCGGCTGTGCCGGCGCGGCCTAGAGGCGCTGTTGGCCCCAGCTGCTTGGCCCGATCCGGCAGGCCGCCTTTGCCGTGCAGGGCGGTGTCGATGATGCCCGGGCGGATGGCGTTGACGCGGATGCCTTCGGGCGCGAGCTCATCGGCCAGGCCCAGCGTGAATGTGTCGATGGCACCCTTGCTGGCGGCGTAATCGACATATTGGTTGGCGCTGCCCAGCCGCGCCGCAGCCGACGAGATATTGACGATCCCGCCACCGTGCCCCCGGGCGCGCATGATTCCAACCGCCTGCCGGGCCACTTCGATTGCGCCCAGCACGTTGACGGCAAAGACCTGGCGCACCCGGTCCGGGGTCAGATCAGCGAGACTGCCGGTGGGCGCAACGATCCCGGCGTTGTTGACGAGCCCAAGCGGGCCGGGGGGCAGGGCGCCTACCTGGTCAAACAGTGCTGCGACCGCGCCCGGATCCGCCACATCAGCCTGCATCACATGCACCTCCGCCCCGGTGGCACGCACATCCGCCGCCACCGCCTCGGCTCCATCGCGATCACGTCCGTAATGCACCACCACCCGCGCCCAGCCATGCGCGGGCGCCAGCCGCGCCGTGGCCGCCCCGATGCCGGCGGACGCGCCGGTGATCACCAGAAGCCCGCTCATGACAGGATCCGCGTCACCATTTCCGAGGTGTCGCGGCTGAGGTTCGGTTTCGCGAGCAGGCGCTCCAGCTGCGCCCGGATCAGCGCCTGGCGGTCGGCATCATAGCGCCGCCAGGTCTGGAACGCCGAACACATCCGCGCCGTGGTCTGCGGGTTCGCATCGTCCAGTCGGATCAGCCAGTCGGTCAGCAGGCGATAGCCCGCCCCGTCCGCGCGATGAAAGCCCGCGTGATGCATCGCCAACGCGCCCAGCACCGCGCGGAAGCGGTTGGGGTTTTTCCAGTCGAAATCCGCATCCTGCGTCAGCCGCGCCGCCACCTCGGCGGTGTCGACAGGCTCGGAGACCGAGACCTGCAGGCCGAACCACTTGTCCATCACCAGCCGGTCATCGCGCCATTGATCTCGGAAAGACGCCAAAGCCGCCTCCCCGCGCCCGGCGCGGATCAGGTTTGACAGGGCTGAAAGCTGCAGTGTCATATTGTCGGCCTCGGCAAATTGCACCGCTGCCGCATCGCCACCATCGAGCCGGCGCAGCAGCGACCCCACAACTGCGCCCAAATCGCGCTTGCCGGATTGTTCGGCATCCGGGCGGTAAGCCTCGGTCACCTTGGTCTGGGCCGCAAGCTCGGGCAGCAGCGCCTGCCAGCGCGTCGCCATATGCTGGCCCAGCCGTTCATTGGCGGCCCAGATCGCATCCGGGTCGGGCGTGATGCCGCGTTCGTGCAGCACCTGCGCCAGCTCGGACTGCGTCGGCCCCGCCAGCATCAGCGCGCGATAGGCCGGGTCGAGCGTATCGTCGCGTAGCACCCGCTCCAGCCCGTCGAGCCAGGCATCGTCCGGCGCCGCGCCGTCGCTGATCATCGCCACCAGGCATTCCCGGGCGAGGTTGCGCGAGGCATCCCAACGGTTGAACGGATCGGTGTCATGCGCCAGCAGAAAGGCACGTTCCTCGCGGCTCTGGTCCCGCCGCACGACGATGGGCGCCGCAAAGCCGCGGTTGATCGACGGGATCGGCCTGGTCGCCAGCCCTTCGAACACCATCTTTCCGCTGGTCTCAGTCAGCTCAAAAACGTCCGTCCCGCGCACCTCATCGCCGTTTTCATTCAGCAGCCCGACCGCCATCGGGATCACCATCGGCGCCTTCTCGGGCTGGCCGGGGCTGGGCGGCAGCGACTGAGTGAAGCTCAGCGTATAGGTGCCGTCCTGCCAATCCTCGGCCACATCCACAAAGGGCGTGCCGGCCTGGCTGTACCAAAGCTTGAACTGGCCAAGATCGCGCCCCGTCGCCTCCTCAAACACCCGCAGCCAATCCTCGATCGTGGCCGCATCGCCGTCATGCCGGTCGAAGTAAAGATCCAGCGCCTTGGCATAGGCCGCGTCGCCGACCAGAGTCTTCAGCATCCCGATCACTTCAGCGCCTTTCTCATAGACGGTCGCAGTGTAGAAGTTGTTGATTTCCTGAAAGCTTTCGGGCCGCACCGGATGCGCCAGTGGCCCCTGATCCTCGGGGAACTGGCGCGCGCGCAGCATGATCACGTCGCTGATCCGCTTGACGGGGGCCGAGCGCATGTCCGCGGTAAACTGCTGATCGCGGAACACCGTCAGCCCCTCTTTCAGGCAAAGCTGAAACCAGTCGCGGCAGGTGATCCGGTTGCCGGTCCAGTTGTGGAAATATTCATGCGCGATGATCGACTCGATCCGCTCGTAATTCGCGTCCGTTGCGGTTTCGGGGGAGGCGAGCACGCAGGACGTGTTGAAGATGTTGAGCCCCTTGTTCTCCATCGCGCCCATGTTGAAGTCGTCCACCGCAACCACGTTGAAGACATCAAGGTCGTATTCGCGGCCATAGACCTCCTCGTCCCAGACCATGGATTTCTTCAGCGCCTCCATGCCAAAGGCGCATTTGCCTTCATCGCCCGGACGGACCCAGATGTTCAGGTCCACCTTGCGGCCTGAGGCGGTGGTGAAACCGTCGGCATGCGCCACCAACTCTCCGGCCACCAGCGCAAAGAGGTAGGCGGGTTTCGGCCAGGGGTCATGCCATTCTGCAAAGCCCACGCCGCTGTCACCGGGATTGCCGTTAGACAGCAGCACCGGCATGTCACCTTCGATCCGCACGGAGAACACTGCCATCACGTCGGGCCGGTCGGGGTAATAGGTGATCTTGCGAAAGCCCTCGGCCTCACATTGCGTGCAATACATGCCGCCGGAGATGAAAAGCCCTTCGAGCGCGGTGTTCGCCTCGGGCGCGATCTCGACCTCGCTTTCCCACAGGAACGGGCCGGCGGGCACGGCGCAGGTGAGGCCGCGGTCAGTCACGTCAGGGGTGACCGCCTCGCCATCGATCCGGGCCGAGATCAGCTTCAGCTCTTCGCCATGCAGAAAAAACTCCTGCGCCGGCGCGCCCGGGTTGGGCGCAAAGTGGATCCGTGTGAGAACCCGCGTCGCCCCGGGGGACAGGCGAAAGGTCAGGTGCAAATCCTCGATCTGCCAGCCGAACGGCGTGTAATCCTTGAGATAGACGGTCTGCGGGGCGGCGTCTTTCATGCGCGGGTCCTTTGGATGATGGCGGTCTTGCCGCAAAGCTAGCGCTGCTTTGGCGCAAATCTCCCTCGTCATCGGGGCATATGCAAGCGGCGTTTCAAACAGCCAAACGTTGAACGCGCCGGCCTTTGGCCTACCTGGGTTCGGGCAAGGGAAATGCGCGACAGACAGGGAACCGGGATGCCCACGCTTTTGTGGTTCAAAAGGGATTTGCGGCTCAGCGATCATCCCGCCTTACGCCACGCGCTAGAGCTTGGCGCGCCGGTCCCGGTCTATATCTTTGAGCCCGCCTATTGGCAGCAGGACGACGTCTCGGGCCGGCAATTTGCCTTTCTGCGGGAAAGCGTGCTGGCCCTACGGGACGATCTGCGCGCGCTGGGCAGCGATCTGGTGATCCGCTGCGGCGACGCGGTGGCGGTGCTTGAGGCGCTGCGGGCTGAGACCGGGGCTACGCAACTGGTCAGTCACGAAGAAACCGGCAACGCCTGGACCTTTGCGCGCGATCAATCCGTCGCGGGGTGGGCCCGGGCGCGCGGGGTTGAGTGGGTGGAGCTGCCGCAGTCCGGGGTCAAACGCCGGCTCGACACCCGCGACCGCTGGGCCGCCAAGCGCAACGCCTTTGTCGGGCAAGCGCCCTTACTGCCACCGCGTGCCCTGCCGCCGGTCGATCTAGCCTCCGACGCCGTCCCGACGGCAGACGACTACGGCTTGCAAGACACCTGCCCCGAACGGCAAACGGGCGGCCGCGCGCAGGCGGAGGCGCTGCTGCACAGCTTTCACACCGAACGCGGGCAGGATTACCGCCGCGCCATGTCGACGCCGCTGGAGGGCGCCACTGCCTGTTCGCGCCTGTCGCCGCATCTGGCTTTTGGCACCCTGTCGGTGCGCGAGGCGGTACAAGAGACCGCCAGCCGCCAACGCGCCCTGCGCGGCACCCGTAGCGGTTGGTTGGGCAGCCTGAAAAGCTTTCAAAGCCGGCTCGCCTGGCGCGACCACTTCATGCAAAAGCTCGAGGATGAACCCGAGCTGGAATGGCGCTGCCTGCACCGTGCTTATGAAGGGCTGCGGCCCGCGATGCCTGATCCCGCGCGTTATGACGCCTGGGCCAAAGGGGAAACCGGCGTGCCCTTTGTCGATGCCTGCATGCGGTCGCTGATCGCCACCGGCTGGCTGAATTTTCGCATGCGTTCGATGCTGATGAGCTTTGCGTCGTATCACCTCTGGCTGCCCTGGCAGCGCACCGGCAAACACCTGGCGCGGCTCTTCACCGATTACGAACCCGGCATTCACTGGAGCCAGACCCAGATGCAATCGGGCACCACGGGCATCAACACGTTGCGCATCTACAACCCGATCAAGCAGGGCAGCGATCAGGACCCCACGGGCGCCTTCACCCGCCGCTGGTGCCCGGAGCTCGCGGATGTGCCCGACGCGCTGTTGCAGGAACCCTGGAAGCATGACGGCTCGCGCGCCTATCCACCGCCGATTGTCGATGTGCCCGCTGCGGCGCGTTCCGCACGCGACGCGATCTGGGCGGTGCGGCGCGAGGCGGGGTTCGGATCCGAGGCCGCACGCGTGGTCAAGAAACACGCCAGCCGCAAGGACCCGCAGCGCCATTTCGTCAATGACCGCGCCCCGCGCAAAGCGCGCAAATCCGGCGATCAACGCCAAATGAAGCTCGACCTCTGATGCCCCGCGGGACAAAGAAATCGAACCTGCCGCAAAAGACCTGTGTCACCTGCGGCCGGCCTTTCACTTGGCGCAAGAAATGGGAGCGCGTCTGGGACGAGGTGCGCTATTGCTCGAAACGCTGCGCGTCTTCTGCCCGCGCAGAGCGTTGAGATGCTCTGGCAAATCAAACACTCGTACCCGATTTCATTTTGCAACACCCGCACCCAGAATCACAAACCTTTTCAATGCAAATCTACCACATTCATGGCAAGAGCACCCGGCAAAAACCCCGGTTTTCCGAGCAGGTACATCGCCAAGTCCCGGACTGCCAGATAACGGCTCAACATCGGCGCACGCGCGTTAGGCTTGACCCCGCGAAGCCAGTCGGAGTTATTATCCCTTGATTGAAACACTGGTTTGAGCAAACCACTTAGGTTGAAATGGCAACTGCTGGCGAAAACAAACCTGTCCCGATGTCGTCCTCGTCGCTGGCGAAAGGTCCGGGTTATGAGGTCTTGGGCCAGCATGTTGCGTTCTGGCAATGGAACCTGTCGGACAATGCTCTGCATTGGAGCGACAGGCTCATAAAGCTGCTGGGGCAGGACAATGACAGTTTTGTCCCGACGCTCGACAGCTTCTTTTCCATCGTGCATCCCGATGATCTGGCCAGGGTGCAGGCAGCGATTGAAGCGCATCTCGCCGACGGCGAACCCTACAGGCTCGACTTCCGGCACCGCCATGCCGACGGGCATTACCTGCATTGCCGGACCGAAGGTGCGCTGGTGCAGTCCCAGGGCGAGGGGCCGAATTACATGATGGGCGTCACCTTTGACGTTACCGACCAGGTTGAGGCGCAATCACAGCTAAATGACAGCGAAAAGCGCCTGGCCACTTTGGCTGCGAATTTCGACGGCGCTGTGTTTCGCTACCGCATGAAGGCGGATGGCACTGACAGCATCGACTATATGAGCGACGGTGCCGAAAAGGTCTGGGGCCTGACGGCGCCGGAAATCATCGGGGATCCGGGCAAGGTCTGGGCGACTGTGCATCCCGAAGACGTGGCCGGGGTCGAGGCGGCGTTTGTGCACGGCACGCAGAACCTCACCCGGTTGAACCACCGCTGGCGCGTGGTGCTGCCCGACGGCGTCGCCCGTTGGATCGAATGCCGTGCCGCTCCCAAGCGGCTGGAAAGCGGTGATACGCTCTGGGACGGGTTTGTCATCGACGTTTCCGAGGCCATGGCCGCGCGCGAAGAACTGCGCGCCAAGACCGAGATGTTGGGACAGGCGCAAAAGATGGAGGCGATCGGCCGCATCGCCGGTGGCATCGCGCATGACTTCAACAACCTCTTGGCCATCGTGCTGGGCAATGCCGAACTGATCGAGGATTCCCGGCTCGACGACATGGACCGTGAATCGCTTGAGGCGATCATCAGCGCCTGTTCGAAAGGCGCCGATCTGACCAGGCGCCTGCTCAGCTTTGCGCGCAAAAGCCGGCTGGATCCGGAGGTGGTGCATCTGGCGGATATCGTTCAGGGCATGATGCCCTTCGTGCAGCGCGTTCTGCCCGAAAGCATCACGCTTGATTTCACCACCGACAGCGGCACAAAAGATACGGTCAGCGTCGATGTGGGGCTATTGGAAAGCTCGGTGCTGAACGTGGTGCTGAATGCCCGCGATGCCATGCCGCGCGGCGGGACCATCACGCTCCGCCTGTCTGACGGCGGCACGGCGGGGCAGGGGTTTGTTGTGTTGGAGATCCAGGACACCGGCGAAGGCATCCCGGATGATCTCTTGCCCCGGGTCACCGAACCCTTTGTCACCTCGAAAGGCCCGGAAATGGGCTCGGGCCTGGGCCTTGCCATGGTCGACGGTTTTGTCGATCAGTCCGGTGGCCGGTTGGAGATTGTCAGCAAGGTGGGCACCGGCACCACCGTTCGACTGCACCTGCCGACGACGTCCGAGGCGCCCACCAGACAGCCCCGCGCCGGCGCGGGGAATCTGGGCAGTGACAAGGTGTCGGCCCGCGTGCTTTTGGTCGAAGATGAACAGCGCGTGCGGCTGACCACGTCGCGGCAATTGCGTCAGTTGGGCATCCAGGTCGACGCCGTCGAGACCGGCGAAGACGCGCTGCGTTTTCTGGAAAAGCGCGGCGATACGATCACGCTCTTGATCTCGGACGTGGTGATGCCGGGCGAGATGGATGGCGTCGAACTGGCGCGGGTGTTCCGCAAGCGCTATCCGTCGAAGCCCGCCATCCTGATTTCCGGCTACACCGCGACCGACAGCATCGACAGCGCCCAGCAAGATCCGCTAACCGTCCGCCTGGTCAAGCCGGTCAAGCGCGAGGTCTTGGAAACCACTATCGCCGACGTTCTGGCCCGCGCTGGCGACGGCTGATCCTTGCGACACAGTGGGCTGTCATCCGCCATGGGTCACGGGCCGACTGGTTCCAGCAACAGCGCCTATTCTGCGGCGCGCATTGGCAGGTCGGGTTGGGCGGCGGGGCGCTCGCCCAGGCTTTCGTCGTCCCACAGGATCTCGGGCGCCTTCACGCGGCGGGCCTGGCGCTGCAGCGCCCAGTCGCGGGCGACGCGGCTGGACCGGCCGAGCGACAGTTTCGCCAAGAGCCGCGCAAACCACAGCACATAAGTCGTGGCCCAAATCCGGATTGCCAGCATCGATGGGGTAAAGACCAGCGTCAGCACCGTGGCAATCCCCAGACCAAACACCACCGCGGTAGCAAGGTTTTTCCACCAGAGCGCCGTTGGCGAGTCGATCGAATAGCCGCCGGCAAAGAAATCCAGGCTCAGCCCGAACATCATCGGCGCCAGACCCGCCATCGTGGTGATCGTGGTCAGCAGCACCGGGCGAATCCGCGCCTCGGCGGTGCGCACGATGGCCTCGATCCGCGGCATGTAACGGCTGTATTCCTGGTAGGTGTCGATCAGAACGATGTTGTTGTTCACCACAATCCCAGCGAGCGCGACAATCCCCGTCCCGGTCATGATGATGCTGAAATACTGGTCCATCACCAGCATCCCGATCAGAACACCCGTGGTCGACAGCACCACCGCCAAAAGCACCAGTGTCGCGTTGTAGAAGGAATTGAACTGCGCCAGCAGGATGATGAACATCAGCCCTAACGCCGCGGCAAAGGCCGATGACAGAAACGCCTGGCTTTCGGCCTGTTCTTCCTGATCACCGGTCCATTCCGTCTCGATCCCCGCGGCCAGCGGGCCGGTCTCAATCCACTGGGTTATCACCCCGATGCGTTCATTTGCGTTGACCGGTACGGCGCGCAGATCACCGGCCTCTAGCGCCTCGGCCACGCCCGTCTCGGTCTGGCCGTCGGCAAGGTGATAAAGCTCATATTCCGCGCCATCTGCACCGGTCAGGACAGCCCCCACACCCGTGGCCGTCACTTCATCCGACAACACCCGCACAAGCGCCAGCGCCGCGACACTGTCGCCATTCACCAGCTTGGCAAGGTTGGGGGCCACGTCCGCCTTGACGTCGAAGAAACGTTTCTGGTCGACCCGGCTAATTTCGGCCAGTTTGGAGACCGGCTGGCGGGTCACGAAATTCGCCAGCGGTACCAACCCGTCGCTGGTGCGCACCTTGAGCGTGTCGAGCGTGCTGAGCAGGCGGTCTTCCTCGGGCAGGCGCACGCGGATCTCGATCTCTTCATCCGAGGTATCGACCCGCATGGTATCCAGCAGGATGCCACGCGTGACCAGCTGCACCATCGCACCCACGGTGGCCACGTCGGCGCCGTACCGCCCGGCCTGTTCCACATCGACATCGATCTGCCAGTCGATGCCGGGCAAGGGCAGGGTGTCTTCGATCAGCACAAGGCCCGGCGTCGTCTCGAACTGGCTGCGCACAAGGGTGGTGTTCTCAATCAGCTCTTGCCAGTTATCACCCTTGATCCGCAGGTGAATGGGCTTGCCGCTGGCCGGGCCTTGCGCGAGCTCGGACACTTCGGTCTGGATGCCGGGGATCGTGCTCAGCTGATCGGCGAGCTCATCCAGCACCACATTGCCATCGAGCGACGCCAGCGTGATGTCATCGCGGCTGGCGGCAAAGCCGGGGCGATCCTCCCAGGCGATGGTTTCCAGCTGGATCTGGCCGATTGTGTCCTTGGGGATCGCCGCACCCGAAGCATCGGTATTGAGCCCCCCTTCACCGGCAAAGGCAAAAGCGGATTTCACACCGGGATGGGCCAGCACAATTTCCTCGGCCCGGGCCACCAGCGCGTCTTTTTCCGCCAGAGACAGGTTGCCCCGCGCGCGGACATAGACGATGGCCTGCTCGGGCTCATTCTCGACAAAGAATTCCACGCCGTTGTTGTTCTCGCCGAAATAGGCAAACACGCTCATCACAAAAAAGATCACCGCGCCGACGGTGACGACGGGCATCACCGGGTTGCCGGCGATGGCCTTGATGAACCAGCCAAAGGGCGTGCGGCGATAGCGGCCATCGATCTTTTGCCGCCGGCGCTGGATCGCAGCGGCGTCGAGCACGATCGACGACGCAACGGCAAAGCCAAGGAACACGATGATCCCCGGCAGGCGCCCGGCAAAGCCTTCGCCAATCGGTTCAAACAGGTATGCTGGGTTCAGCACCATCATCGCACCGACAAAGAGCCCCATCAGCACCACCGGCACCAGCGCGGCCCGTGCCGCCCAGGGCAGGGCGCCGCGCACCGCGTCCGTTGCGCGATTGAGCATGCGGCTAAATCGGCCGGTCACCCCGCCCATCACGGGCAGGTAGACCAGTGCCACCACCAGCGAGGCCGACAAGACAAAGATCAGTGTCACCGGCAGCATGCCCATGAACTCACCCGGCACCCCGGGCCAGAAGAGCATCGGCAGGAACGCGCAAAGCGTGGTCGCGGTCGAACTGACGACCGGCCAGAACATCCGTTTGGCGGCCTCGACATAGGCATGCATCGGGCCAACGCCATCTTTGATCCGCTTGTCGGCGTATTCGACGACCACAATGGCCCCATCGACCAGCATACCGACGGCCAGGATCAGACCGAACATCACGATGTTGCTGACACTGACGCCCATGACGGCAAGAAACGCAAAGCAGAGCAGGAACGAGGTCGGGATCGCGAAACCCACCAGCAGCGCCGGGCGCGTGCCCAAGGCGGCCAGCACCACGATCATCACCAGCGCAATGGCGGTCAGGACCGAGCCTTCGAGCTGGCGGACCATGGAGTCCACCTGCCGCGACTGGTCGTTCGACACACCCACGGTCACCGCGGCCTGCAGCTCAGAGGGCCAGTCGCCGCGGGCGGTGTCCAGCGTGGCCTGCACCGCGGCCACCGTGTCGATCAGGTTAAAGCCTTTGCGCTTGACGACCTGCAGCGCCACGGTCTGTTCGCCGTTGAAGCGCGCGGTGCCCTTGCGATCTTCAAATGTCAGGTTGATCGTCGCCAGATCCCCCAGCGTTACCACCCGGTCGCCATTCACCTTGACCGGCAGGTCATAGACATCGCGCGCATCGTCGAACGAGGACGGGATCTTGACCGCAAAGGCGCCTTGCTCGGTCTCGACCTCACCGGCGGCGATCAGTTGGTTGTTGTTCTGAACAACGGTGATCAGCTCGCCCGCGGTGACGTTGTAGGATTCGAGCCGCAAGGGATCGATCACCACCTCGAGCATCTCGTCACGGTTGCCAGCAATCCCGGCCTCGAGCACCGCATCGAGCGCCTCGATCCGGTCCTGCAGATCCTTAGCGACCTGCGCCATGGTGCGTTCGGGCACCGGGCCCGACAGGTTCACGATGACGATGGGAAATTCGGAAAAGTTGATCTCATTGATCGAATACTGCTCGGCACCTTCGGGGAACTGCGCCTCGGCGCTGTTCATGGCGTCGCGTACATCGGCCATGATCTTGGTCTTGTCCCAGCCGAACTCGAACTCCATCTGCACGCCGGCATAGCCTTCGGCGGCCGTGGCGCCGAGGCTTTTCAGCCCGTCGAGGTCCGAAAGCTCGGTCTCCATCGGTTTGACCAGCAGCGTTTCGGCATCCTCGGCGGAAATCCCCGGGAAGGGGACCGACACAAAGAGCGCAGGGATCTCGATATCCGGCTCACCCTCTTTCGGGAGTGAGATGTAGGAATAACCGCCAACCACCAGAGACAGAATGATAAAGGCGATGATCATCCGCGCGCGCTCGGCGGCCCAATCGACGATCCCGGTCATTGAATGACCTCCTCGAAGCTGGGCGCGACGGGCACGCCGTCGGTGACATATTCCTGCCCGACGATGATCACGTCGACCTCATCGGCAAGGCCGGTGACCCAGACGCCTTGCGGCGTGTCACGCAACAAGGTGATTTCGCGGAATTGCGCAGCGCTGTCACTGTCGACGATCCGCACGCCCAGGGCGCCGTTGTCATCCAAGGTCAGCGCCGATTGCGGCAAGAGATGCGCCAA
>JASJCC010000076.1 GCA_030066175.1 Paracoccaceae bacterium
TGGCCACCGCCGTATCGCACTGATCAACGGGCTGGAGCACATGGATTTCGCCCACCGGCGGCGCGACGGCTATCTGGCCGCCCTGGCCGCCCGCGGGGTGGACGCTGACACCGGCCTGATGCGCTCCGAAGAGATGACCGAAGTCTATGGTTATCGCTCGGCGCGCGAGATGCTGGCGCAGCCCGATCCGCCCACGGCCTTTCTGGTGTCGTCGATGATCACCGCCATCGGCATCCGCCGGGCGATCCACGAAAGCGGGCTGGAGATGGGGCGCGACATCTCGGTGGTCACCCATGACGACGATCTCAGCTATCTTAAGAATGGCGGTGACGTGCCGATCTTTACCGCCACGCGCAGCTCGGTCCGGGCGGCGGGGGTGCGGGCGGCGGAAATGCTCTTGCAGATGATCGCCGCCCCCGGCAACCCGCTGATGACCGAAGTGATGGAGGCCGAATTGATCATCGGCGCCTCCACCGGCCCGGCCCCGGCAAAAGGATAACCCATGAAACACCGCCGTTCGGATTTCCCCGAGGGGTTCCTGTTTGGGACTGCGACCTCCAGCTACCAGATCGAAGGCCACGCGCAGGGTGGCGCAGGCCGCACCCATTGGGACGATTTCGCCGCCACGCCAGGAAATGTGGTGCGGGCCGAAAACGGCGCGCGGGCCTGCGATCACTACAACCGCTATGCCGAGGATCTCGATCTGGTCGCCGCAGCCGGGTTTGACTGCTACCGCTTTTCCACCTCCTGGGCACGGGTGATGCCGGATGGGCGGAGCGTGAACCCCGAGGGCCTCGATTTCTACGACCGGCTGACCGACGCGATGCTCGAGCGCGGCATCAAACCCTGCGTGACGCTTTATCATTGGGAGCTGCCCTCGGCCCTTGCCGACCAAGGCGGCTGGCGCAACCGCGACATCGCCGACTGGTTTGCCGAGTACACAAGCGTCATCATGGGCCGGATCGGCGACCGGATGTATTCGGTGGCAACCATCAACGAACCCTGGTGCGTCGCGTGGCTGAGCCATTTCGAGGGCCATCACGCCCCCGGCCTGCGCGACATCCGCGCCACCGCGCGGGCGATGCATCACGTGCTGCTGGCGCATGGCCGTGCGACCCAGGTGATGCGCGACATGGGCCTGTCGAACCTGGGCGCGGTGTTCAATTTCGAATGGGCCACACCCGCCGATGACAGCGCCGCCGCGGCCGAAGCGGCCGCCCTGCATGATGGCTATTACAACCGCTGGTTCCTGGGCGGCGTGTTCAAAGGCGCCTATCCCGAAAACGTGCTTGAGGGGCTCGGCCCGCACCTGCCCGCAAATTGGCAAGACGATTTTCCGGTGATCCAGACGCCAGTGGATTGGTGCGGGCTGAATTACTACACCCGCAAGGTCATCGCCCCCAATGACGGCGCCTGGCCCGGGCTTCATGGCGTCGAAGGCCCCTTGCCCAAGACCTTTATGGATTGGGAAATCTACCCCGACGGCCTCTACCAGTTCCTCACCCGCACGGCGCGCGACTATACCGCCGACTTGCCTTTGATCGTGACCGAAAACGGCATGGCCTCTGCCGATGTGATCCATGCTGGCCGCATCGACGATCCGCAACGCATTACCTATGTCGAGGCGCATCTCGATGCGGTGCAACGCGCGCTGGCCGAAGGGGTGCCGGTGCAGGGCTATTTCATCTGGTCGCTGATGGACAATTACGAATGGGCCCTGGGATATGAGAAGCGCTTTGGCCTCGTGCATGTGGACTTTGACACCCTTGTGCGCACACCCAAGGCGTCTTACCACGCCCTGGCAGCCGCATTGAAAGCATGACCATGTCGCAGCCCCTTTTGTCCGTCGTTGCCGATATCGGCGGCACCAACACCCGGGTCGCCCTGGCGGACGGGCCGGTGGTGCGCGCAGACAGCATCCGGCGCTACCGCAATGCCGAAGTGTCGGGCTTGCCCGAGGCGCTGCGCATGTTCCTGGCCGAAATGGGCGAACGCCCCGCCGCCGCCTGCGTGGCGATGGCTGGGCCAGTGCGCGACGGGGTGGGCCGGCTGACGAATTTCGACTGGGTGGTCGACCGCACCCAGGTGGCCAAGGCCACTAAGGCCGAGACGGTGGCGGTTCTCAACGACTTGCAGGCACAGGGCCACGCGCTCGAACACCTGCCCGACACGGCGCTCAACACTTTGCTGCCGGGCCAAACCGCCAGTCCGCAGGCCGCACGTCTGGTGATCGGCGTCGGCACCGGCATGAACGCGGCCCCGGTCTACCGGCTGGGCAACCAGACGCTGGTGCCCCCATCCGAGGCCGGTCACATCACCCTGCCTTTGCAAAACGACGAAGAGCTGCGGCTGATGGATTTCATCGCGCGCAAATACGGCATGCCGGGCCTGGAAGAGGTGCTCTCGGGCCGCGGCTTTGAGCATGTCTATGCCTGGGCCTGCGAAGAGGCGGGTAGCGGCACGCCACTGGACGCCGGCGCGATCATGCAGGCCTTTGAGGCCGGCGGGGACCCGCTGGCGGACCGCACAGTGGCGCTGTTTTCGCGGTTCCTCGGCCGCGTTGCGGGCAATCTCGCGCTGATCACCCTGCCCTTCGGCGGTGTCTACCTCTGCGGCGGGGTGGCCCAGCATTTTGGCCCACATCTGATGAAGGCCGGATTTGGCGAGGCCTTCGCCGACAAAGGCCGCTTTGCCGAGTTCATGCAGCAATTCCCGGTGTGGCTGATCACCGACGACTATGCCGCCCTGACTGGCTGTGCCGGTTTGATGAGCGAAATGCTGTCCGGCTAGGGCGCGCTGCCGCCCTGCGGCTTGCCTCGCTCGGCTATCCCGGCGATACCACCGCCTTAGGACGCTGCGACGAGGCCCGCCATGACCCTTCAAATCATCCCGACATCCCCGATCGACGGACAAGTCCCCGGCACGTCGGGCCTACGCAAGAAAACCCATGTCTTCCAGCAGCCGCATTACCTGGAAAACTATGTCCAGAGCATCTTTGACGGGATCGGCGGTGTCGTGGGCAAAACCTTGGTTCTGGGCGGCGATGGGCGCTATTTCAACGCGCAGGCCGCGCAGGTTGTCTTGCGTATGGCCTCGGCAAACGACGCGGCCAAGGTCATCGTGGGGCAGAATGCGCTCCTATCGACGCCAGCCGCCTCGCGTCTGATCCGCAAACGCGGCGCGAATGGCGGCATTATCCTTTCGGCCAGCCACAATCCCGGCGGGCCGGACGGCGATTTTGGGGTGAAATACAACATTGCCAATGGCGGCCCCGCACCGGAGCCGGTGACGAGCGCCATCACCCAGGCCGCAGCCGGCATCACCCAGTATTGCATCCTCACAGCGCAGGATGTGGACCTGTCGCAGCCGGGCCTTCAGGACCTGCACGGGATGGAGGTGGAGGTTGTCGATCCGGTGGCCGATTACGCGAGCTTGATGGAAGAGCTGTTTGATTTCGCAGCGATTTCCGCGCTGTTCCAATCCGGCTTCACCTTGCGCTTTGATGCCATGCACGCGGTCACTGGCCCTTATGCCAGTGCGATCCTCGAGGACCGTTTGGGCGCGTCCCCCGGCTCTGTGCTGAACGCCGTCCCGCTGCCCGATTTCGGCAAAGGCCACCCGGACCCAAACCCGATCTGGGCAAAGGATCTGATGGACGTCATGATGGGCTCGGATGCGCCGGATTTCGGTGCCGCCTCGGATGGCGATGGCGACCGCAATATGATTGTCGGGCGCGGCTGCTATGTCACCCCGTCTGACAGCCTCGCGGTGCTCGCCGCCAACGCCACGCTGGTGCCGGCCTATGCGGATGGTCTGAAAGGTGTGGCGCGTTCCATGCCCACATCGCAGGCGGTGGACAGGGTGGCCGAAGCTCAGGGCCTCGATTGTTACGCCACACCCACCGGCTGGAAATTCTTTGGCAACCTGCTGGATGCCGGCCGCGCCACGCTTTGTGGTGAGGAAAGCGCCGGTACAGGCTCCGACCATATCCGTGAGAAAGACGGGCTTTGGGCGGTGCTCTTCTGGCTCAACATCCTCGCCAAGCGCCGGATGTCGGTGGCCGAGATCCTCGCCGATCACTGGGCGCGGTTTGGCCGCAACTACTATTCCCGCCACGATTACGAGGCGCTCGACACCGCCACCGCCGAGGCTTTGATCAACGATCTGCGCGACAGGCTGCCCACCCTGCCCGGCACGACAGCCGGCCCCCTAACGATGACCGAAGCCGAAGATTTTGCCTATGACGATCCGGTCGACGGCAGCCGCACCACCGGTCAAGGCCTCAACATCCGCTTTGACGGCGACGCGCGGGTGATGCTGCGCCTGTCGGGCACCGGGACCGAAGGCGCTACCTTGCGGGTCTATCTCGAACGGTTCGACGCCGAGGCGCTGGACCTCGATGCGCAAGCGGCGCTGGCCCCGGTCGCTGCGGCGACAGAAGCGTTGACCAACCTGCGCGCGCGCACGGGGCGTGACGCGCCGGATGTCATCACCTGAATGGAGAACCTGCGCGGCATCGGCATGATGGTCTTTGCGATGGCGGCCTTCGCCATCGAAGACGCGCTGATCAAGGCCGCCGCCGCCACGCTGCCCGCCGGGCAAATCCTACTGATCCTCGGCTTTCTGGGCGGTGCGTTTTTCGCCGCCCTCGCCCGTGCCCGCGGCATCGCCCTGCTGACCCCGGTACTCTGGTCCCGCCCGGTCATGACCCGCATCCTGACCGAGATCATCGGCACCGTCGGCGTCATCACCGCGATCACCACCATCCCGCTGTCCACCGCCTCGGCGATCCTGCAAGCGACCCCTTTGGTCATCACCATGGGCGCCGCCCTGCTTTTTGCCGAGCCTGTGGGCTGGCGGCGCTGGAGCGCGATTGCCGTTGGGTTTTTCGGCGTGCTGCTGATCATCCGCCCCGGGATGGCGGGCTTTGATCCGATGGCGCTGTTTGCCGTCCTGGGTGTGTTCGGCCTCGCCGGGCGCGATCTGGCCGCTCGGGCTGTGCCGCGGGACATTCCGAACCTGCAACTGGCGACATATGGCTTTCTGACACTCATCCCCACCGGCGTGCTGCTGATGGCGGCCTCGGGCGGTGGCAGTTGGCCGGATGGCACCACCTGGGGCCTGCTGCTGACCGCTGTCGCTGTGGGCATCGCCGCCTATTGGGCGATCACCGCGGCCTCGCGCATGGGCGATGTGTCGGTCATCACGCCGTTCCGCTATTCCCGGCTGATCTTTGCCCTGCTGATCGGCATCACCGTCTTTGGCGAACGGCCCGATCTGGTGACCTATCTGGGCGCCGCGCTGATCATCGCCTCGGGGCTTTACACCTTCGTTCGCGAACGCCGCCTCGCGCAACGCCTGGCACCGCCAATGACAGCCGAAAAAAAAGGCATCCGTTAGCGCTATCAGTCGCGGTTTACATTTGCCGTTTGCCTGCTATGACCCTGCGCAAACGCATTGCATTCCAAGGGACAGCGCCATGAGCACCATCATCGACATTTTCGCCCGCGAGATTCTCGACAGCCGGGGCAACCCCACGGTCGAGGTCGACGTGACGCTGGAAGACGGCAGCATGGGCCGCGCCGCCGTCCCCTCGGGCGCGTCCACGGGTGCCTATGAAGCGGTGGAAAAACGCGATGGCGACGCGGCGCGCTATATGGGCAAAGGCGTGCTCGACGCCTGTGCGTCGGTGAATGGCGAGATTGCCGAGGCGATCCTCGGTATGGACGCGACAGAACAAGTCGCCATCGACATGACAATGATCGAGCTGGACGGCACCGACAACAAGGGCCGTTTGGGCGCCAACGCCATCCTCGGCGTTTCGCTCGCCACCGCCAAAGCCGCGGCGGAGTTCTGCGGCCAGCCGCTTTACCGCTATGTCGGCGGCACCTCGGCCCGCACGCTGCCGGTGCCGATGATGAACATCATCAATGGCGGCGAACATGCCGACAACCCGATCGACATTCAGGAATTCATGATCATGCCGGTCGCCGCCCCCACGATGCGCGACGCGGTGCGCATGGGCTCCGAAGTGTTCCACACCCTGAAGAAAGAGCTGTCAGCCGCCGGCATGTCCACCGGTCTGGGGGACGAAGGCGGCTTTGCGCCCGAACTGGGATCCACTCGCGAGGCGTTGGATTTCATCCTCAAAAGCATCGAAAAGGCGGGCTACACCACGGGCGACGACATCATGCTGGCACTGGATTGCGCGGCCACCGAGTACTTCAAGGACGGCGCTTATGTGCTTTCTGGGGAAGGTAAAACGCTGACCAGTGACGAGAACGCCGCCTACCTCGCCGCGCTGGTGAACGACTACCCGATCCTGTCGATCGAAGACGGAATGTCCGAGGATGACTGGGACGGCTGGAAAGCGCTCACCGACCAGATCGGTGACAAGGTGCAGCTGGTGGGCGATGATCTCTTTGTTACCAACCCCGACCGGCTCGCCATGGGGATCGAGCGCGGCTGCGCAAATTCGATGCTGGTCAAGGTCAACCAGATCGGCTCGCTCACCGAAACCCTGCGCGCCGTTGACATGGCCCACCGCGCCCGCATGACCAACGTGATGAGTCACCGCTCGGGCGAAACCGAGGATGCCACCATCGCCGACCTCGCCGTCGCCACCAATTGCGGTCAGATCAAAACCGGCTCGCTCGCCCGCTCCGACCGGTTGGCGAAATACAACCAGCTGATCCGCATCGAAGAGGCCCTGGGCGAGGTCGCCGAATACGCCGGCCGCGACATCCTGCGCGGGTGATCGACCCCACCCCTTTTGTCAAAGCGCTCGGGCCGCGGCTGGCGCATGTCACCGCGGCCACAAACCTGCCAGGGATCGAACGCCACGGGCTGCTGCCCGCCGCGCAACTGGCGCAGAAGGCGGGCGGTGATCACGGCATCGCCCTACGCGACCACCGCCTGCACCTGCGCGGCGCCGACGTGGACGCCCGGCTTAACCATCAAAAGCCGATCTTGCGCGGGCTGAAGGCCGCAAATCGCATCGTCGATGGGCACGATGCGGAGTCCTGGGCGGAGCAACTGGATCAACGGGTGTTTTTCTGGCCGGAGACGCGGGGAAATCGCTTCCGCGCCAGCATCGCCCGCGATGTCGCGCTGCATGTGCTGTGGTTCGACACAGTCGCCTTGATCGAACGCCACAGCGCGCGTCTCTATCTCAGCCCGATCAATAGCGGCAACTTCACCCAAGGCGGCGCGCACGCGCGGCGCGGTGACTGGCTCTACGTGCCGCTGCAGGCCGGCATGGACGCGTTTCGCCAAAACAGGCGGGCCCGCGGGCTGGTCAAATCCAAGGACAGCGTGGCCGAAATCTCCCTCCTCGGCGCGCTCCAAGCAGAAGACGTAGCGGCCCTGCGGATCACGGCTTAACTGCCGGCGTTTGGATCCTTGTAGACGCCCTGCTCTTTCAGTGCATCCACCACCTCGGCAGGCATATACGTCTCGTCATGTTTGGCAAGGATTTCAGAGGCTTCAAAGACACCGTTCACGTAGCGCCCGGTGCCCACCATGCCTTCGTTCTCGGTAAAGAGGTCCGGCAAAACGCCGGTGTACACCACCGGCACCGTCGCCCCGCCATCGGTCACCCGAAAGCTGATCTGCTCGCCCTGGCCCCGCACGATCGAACCTTCCTCGACCAACCCGCCGATCCGGAACACCTCGTTGGCCGGTGGCGGCGCTTCGACCACCTGGCTGGGTGAGCGGAAAAAGTTGATCCCGTCGCGCATCGCATAGCCAATCAGTGCCGTTGAAATGACCAGCGCGACTGCGGCCAGCGCCACCACCTGGATTCGCCGCTGTTTCTTGAGCGATTTCAGTGCCATCTCATCCTCCTGCCATCGCGGCGAATATAGACCCGGCAAGCGCCGTTTTGTAGCCCCACGGCCACTTTGCCGCGCCACACCTGCCTCTTCTCCGGTTTTCCAATACCTCGGGGTGAATTGGCCGCAGGCCAAGAGGGGCAGCGCCCCTCAAAACCGGGGCGCGCGCAGCGCGCCCCCCACGTCGGACGCGACAGCGTCCGAAACACAATCACGGGAAACACGGTGCCAGCATCAACCCGGCGGTTTCGTCTGCGCCCAACATCAAATTGGCGTTCTGCAGTGCCTGCCCGGATGAGCCTTTGGTCAGGTTGTCCAGCGCCGCCACCACAATCACCCGTCCCTCACACCGGTCGGGCACCACACCGATATGGCAGAAATTCGATCCGCGCACATGGTGGGTCGAGGGTGTCTCCCCCATCGGCAGAACCTCCACAAAAGGCTCCGCCGCATAGGCCATCACCAGTGCATCCCACACCGCCTGCGCCTCCCCGCGCTGGTAACAGGTCGCCAGTATCCCGCGATTGAACGGCCCCAGATGCGGGGTGAACTGGATTTGCACGTCGCGCCCCGCAATCGCGGAAAACTCCTGATCAAACTCTCCCAGATGCCGGTGCGTGCCGCCCACCGCATAAGCGTTGGTGCCTTCGGAAAGCTCCGCATGCAGCAGGTTTTCCTTCAGGCTCCGCCCGGCGCCCGAAACGCCGCATTGCAGGTCCAAAACGATCTCATCCAGGTCAATCACCCCGGCAGCAATCAGCGGCCGCAGGATGTATTGCCCCGTCGCGGCGTTACACCCTGTCCCCGCCACCAGCCGGGCCGCGCGGATTTCGTCGCGGTAGAACTCGGTCAGGCCATAAACCGCCTCTTTCTGCAGCTCGGGCGCGGCATGCGGATTGCCGTACCATTTCTCATAAGCCGCGACATCGCGCAGTCGGAAATCGGCTGAAAGATCAACGATCTTGAGATCCCGCGGCAGTTGTGAGATCACCTCTTGGCTGGTCTTGTGCGGCAAAGCGCAAAAACACAGGTCAATGCCGGAAAAATCGATCTGCTCCCAGGTCACAAGGTCCGGAAGATCGAGGTGGCGCAGATGCGGGAACACCTGCGCAAGGCTCTGCCCGGCCTTCGAATTGGCGGCCAAGGCCTTGATTTCAAACGTCGGATGAGTGGTAATCAGCCGGATCAGCTCGGCCCCGGTATAGCCCGAGGCGCCGATAATGGCGATGGAATGGGTCATGATGCGTCTTGCCTGGTCTGTCGGCCGCGCTTCAAAGCGCACGCGCCGGACGGTCTGGGAATAGGGGAACGAACAGCGGATCACCCGCCGGGCGGCGCGTTATCGTCGAAGTATCAGGCCAAAACCGGGCATGGGGCGTTCCTTTCCGCCGACGCTATAGCCTGCGCGTGCGGACCGATCAACGCTTTTGCGTGTCGGACTCAAGCCCAGCAACCTTGCGCCAACCCGTCCCCTGCGCAAACATGCGTCATGGCCAAGCAGATCGCACAATCCCCCGTCCCGCTTTGGCGGCTCTTCCTCCGTATGGGCGGATGGATTTCGCTGATCTTTCTGGCACCCCTGCTGGTGCTGACCTTCATCAGCGCGGAAACCCTGTCGATCGCCAACCGCTTTGATACCGAAGGGCGTGAGACCACCGCCCTGTTGGCCGACAAGTATTACCGTGAAAGCCGCGATAGCGATGGCGATGTCACCATCACCTATTACCTAGTGCTGGATTTCGAGACCCGGCGCGGTGAGACGATGGAGGTGCATCGCACCGTCGGCAAATCCGACTACAACCGCCTTGTGCAAGGTGACAGCATGCCGATCTGGTACCTGGAAAGCGAACCGGACCGGACCGAGATCACGCGCGGGCAGTACCGATCAGGCTCGGCCATTGCGCAGTATTTCGCGCTGGGAATCGGGCTGATCTTCCTTACGGCCTTTTGGTACACCGGCCGCAACGCGGTCGCCGCCGTCCGGGCGCGGCGCTACGGCGCGCGCGAAAGCGCCACGGTGACAGGCATCAAACCGACCAGCATCACGGTGGGGAACGAAAGGCTCTACCGTCTGCATTGGCGCGAAGCCTCTGGGCGCGTGGGCCAAAGCATGGTGTTTCGCCCCAGCGTTCTAGCCGGGTTTGCGTCCGGTGATACGATCACCGTCTATCAGGGGATCAAACGCGCCTGGTGGGAGGGCGATGTCGGCCCGCGCCCGGACTAAGCGCTCAGGCCCCCTCGAACGTGATCTTGCGGCGCAGAAAATGCGTGGCGTGATCGCTCACCTTTTTCGGATTGCCGGTGGTCAGGAACCCGGCCTCAGACCCCGGCCCGCGCATCTGCGGGTGCCGGTCGAGGTAATCGGCCAGAGACTCCGCCACGAGACTTGCCTGCGAATAAACCGACACCTCGGGGCCCAGCGCATCCTGAAAAATCTCTTCCATCAGCGGGTAATGGGTGCAGCCCAGGATCGCGGCCTCGGGGTCAGGCATCTTGCGCTTCAACGCGTCCACATGGCTGCGCACCAGCGCCTCGGCCAGGATCATGTCGCCCTCTTCGATGGCGTCGACGAGGCCACCGCAGGCCTGCGCCTCGACATCGACGCCGATTGCACGAAAGGCCAATTCACGCTGAAAGGCGCGACTGCGCACGGTGGCCGGGGTGGCGAACAACGCCACATGTTGCACCGCCACTTCGCGCGGCGGGGAATTGTCACCCCAATGGCGTTCGGTCAGCGCCTCGATCAGCGGCACAAAGACCCCCAGCACCCGCTTGTCATGCGGCACCCAGCTTTCCTGCATGCGCCGCAGGGCCGCGGCACTTGCGGTGTTGCAGGCCAGGATCACCAGGTCACACCCCGCATCGAACAGCCGCTGCGTCGCCGTGCAGGTGAGGTCAAAGACATCATCGGCATCCCGCACGCCATAAGGCGCATGGGCGCTGTCGGCGAAATAGACAAAGGGCACTTCGGGCAGGCGTTTGGTCACCGCATCCAGCACCGTCAAGCCGCCCAGCCCGGAATCGAACACACCCACTGCCATTTGCCTGTCTCCTTGCGCCCGCGCCTTAGCCCCTAATAGACGCGGCGCTTGCCGTCTGCGTCCGGACCGCGGTGTTTTTCTTCGAATTCATAGCCGTAATCGAAGGTCTCAAGCGGTGTCGGCGACAGCTCATACGTCGCTTTGCGCAGGAAATCCATCAGCTCGCGCGCGTCTTTTGCGCGCGCTTCGATCTCTTGCGGAGGGATGGGCTGGCCGATGGCGACGCGCACCGGCGTGTCCACCCGTTTGCGGAACTCCTTGATCAAAAGCCCCATACGCAGGGTCGAATGCAGGTGGGAGGCCAGCTGAAAGAGGCGTGAGGTATGGCCATCGAAATAGAGCGGCACCACCGTGGCGCCGGATTTCGCGATCATCCGTGCCGTGAAAGTCCGCCAGCCCGGATCCATCGGGCGCGCAAAGGGCTTGACGCCCGTTGCGACCGTGCCGCCGGGAAAGACGCCAATGCAGCCGCCGGCATCCAGATAGCGGAGCGAGTCTTTGCGGGTTTGCAGGTTCTGCTGCACCGCCTCACGCGTTTCATCAAAGCTGACGGGCAGGATGATGCGGTTCAGCTCTTCGGCCTTGCGAAAGACCGAATTGGCCAGAATCCGGAAATCGCCGCGCACCACCGACAGGATGTGGCCGAGGATCAGACCGTCGAGAATCCCATAAGGGTGGTTGGCAATCACGATCAGCGGGCCGGTTTTTGGGATGTTGTCGAGGCTGCCGCCAATCACCTCGAGCCCAAGCCCATAGCGTTCGACCATGACCTCCCAGAAATCGCGGCCCCGCGCGACCTCGTGTTCGTAACCATCGGCGCGCTTGATCAGGCCCAGCCGTCCGGTTGCGTTTTCCATAAGCCGGATCATAGCGCGTCCGCCGCGGGTGCTGGCAGAATAGGAATAGCTGATGTCCCGTGCCACCTGGCGCCGGTTGGGCATGGGTAGGCTCCTCTGGCTGTGCGCCCCCGCTCGGGGTGGGTTTACTGCGTTCGCCCCCGTCTGACCAGCCTATGCGTGTCCTCGCTTGCGGGTCACTCTGCCGCTGCGGCCAGCGCCGCGCCGCCGCCGCGTAGAGCGGCCAACAGCTCTTCCCGGCGCTTTTCGGCCTTGGTGGCGTTGGCGTGTTTTACCGGGCCAAAGCCGCGGATCTGCAGCGGCAGTTCAGCCAGAGCGACCAGTGCATCCATGGTCTCAGGCGTTGCCTTGGGCAGCCATTCACCCATGTCGGCCTCGTATTGCCGGATCAAGGCGCGTTCCATCCGGCGTTCTTCGGTGCGCCCAAACGGGTCAAGCGGCGTGCCGCGCAGGCGCTTCATCCGCGCCAGCAGGCCAAAGCTGCGCAACATGCCTTCGCCATAGGGCTTTTTCATCGGCCGTCCGTCCGGGCCCTCTTTGCTGAGCAAGGGTGGAGCGAGGTGGAAGGTCATCTTGAGATCGCCGTCAAAGGCTTCGGCAGCCTTTTGGCGGGTTTCCAGATGCAAGCGGGCGACCTCGTATTCGTCCTTATAGGCCAAGAGCTTGTGATAACCCTTTGCCACCGCATCTTTCAGGCGCGGATCACTGATACCGTCGACCAGCTTGCGGTACCGCTTGGCCAGCCGCTTGCCCTGGTACTTGACCAGATGATCGGCGCGGAAGCTGATCTTGTCGTCGAGCGTTTTCGGCAGCTGCACCACCTTGGGCGCCACCAGTTGCCGCGCCTCATCCGGGTGCAACACCGCCCAGCGGCCAATCTCAAAGGCGCGCAGGTTGCGGTCCACCGCGGCGCCGTTCAGCTGCACCGCCTGGGTGATCGCGTCGTGGCTGAGCGGCACGAGGCCGCGCTGCCAGGCCGCGCCCAGGATCATCATGTTGGAAAAGATGGAGTCGCCCAAAGTGGCACGCGCCAGTTCCGACGCGTCAAAGAGGTCCAGCCGGTCCTTCAGCCGCGCCTGCAGAGCCAGCGTCAACTGGTCGGTGGGCAGGACAAATTCGGTGTTGCGGGTGAAATCGCCGGTGATGATTTCATGCGCGTTAACCACCCCGCCGGTGCGCCCGGTGCGCATGAGCCCAATGGTCTTGGCCCCCGCGCTGACCACCAGATCGCCGCCAATCAGCGCATCGGCCTCACCCGTGGCGACGCGGATGGCGCTGATATCCTCGGGGCGCTCCGCCAGACGCAGGTGGATATGCACCGCTCCGCCCTTTTGCGCGAGCCCCGCCATCTCCATCATGCCGGCGCCCTTGCCGTCGATCTGCGCGGCCTGCGCCAGCACCGCGCCGATGGTGACCACGCCGGTGCCCCCCACCCCGGTGACGACCACATTCCAGGTCTTGTCGATCTGCGGCAGGTCGGGCTGCGGCAGGTCGGGCAGATCAAGCGCCGTGGTCGCCGCCTTTTTCGGCTGCGCGCCTTCGAGCGTGACGAAAGATGGGCAAAACCCTTTGAGACAAGAGAAATCCTTGTTGCAGGAGGACTGATCGATCGCCCTTTTGCGGCCCAGTTCGGTTTCCACCGGCACAATCGACACGCAGTTCGACTGCACCCCACAATCGCCGCAGCCTTCGCAGACATCGGTGTTGATGAAAACGCGCTTGTCCGGGTCGGGGAATTGCCCGCGCTTGCGGCGGCGGCGTTTTTCGGCGGCGCAGGTCTGAATGTAGACAATCGCGCTGACGCCTTCGATCCCGGTACAGCGCTCCTGCACGGTGGCAAGATCAGCGCGTTCAAAGGCCTCGACGCCCTTGGGGAAGGCCTGCGGATCGACCTCTTCCTTTTCGTCATAGACGGCAAAGACGTGGCGGACGCCCATCGCCAGCAGCTCGGCCATGATCCGCTCGGGCGTCAGGCCACCATCGTTTTTCTGCCCGCCGGTCATGGCGACGGCATCGTTGTAGAGGATCTTGTAGGTGACGTTGGTGCCGGCCAGCAGCGCCGCGCGGATCGCCTGAACACCGGAGTGATTATAAGTGCCGTCGCCGATATTCTGGAACACGTGTGGACGGGTGGAAAACGGTGCCTCGCCGATCCAATTGGCCCCTTCGCCGCCCATATGGGTGAAACCCGTGGTCTCACGGTCCATCCACTGCACCATGTAGTGGCAGCCGATCCCGGCATAGGCGCGGCTTCCCTCGGGCACCTTGGTTGAGCTGTTATGCGGGCAGCCCGAGCAGAAATAGGGCAGACGGGCGGCGATTTCCTCGGCATTGTCGGCGCGGCGCGCCTCATCCAGCATTTGCAACCCCGCCTTGATCCGATCCGTCCCGCGCCCCTCTTCGACCAGGATCGCGCCCAGTTTTTCCGCAATCAGAATGGGGTCAAGCGCACCGCGGGTCGGGAACAACTCTTCGCCATGCATGGATCCCGCGCCACCGCCCTTGTGCCAGCCATAGACGCGGCGGCCCCGGCGATCGTCAAAGATCGCCTCTTTGATCTGCACCTCGATCAATTTGCGCTTTTCCTCGACCACGATGATCAGGTCGAGCCCTTCGGCCCAATCGTGAAAGCCCTTCATATCCAAGGGAAAGGTCTGGCCGACCTTGTAGGTGGTTATGCCCAGCCGTTCGGCCTCCTCCGCGTCGATGCCCAAAAGGTTCAGCGCATGCACCAGGTCCAGCCAGTTCTTGCCCGCCGCAACCAGGCCGATCTTGGCGCCCGGCTTGCCCCAGATGCGCTTGTCCATCTTGTTGGCATGGGAAAACGCCTCAGCCGCAAAGCGTTTGTAGTCGATCATCCGCGCCTCTTGCGCGTGCGGGGTGTCGATCAGGCGGATGTTCAGCCCGCCTTCGGGTAAGGCGAATTCCGGCGTGAACAGCGACATCCGGTCGATCCGGCCATCCACCACCGCCGTCGCCTCAACCGTGTCTTTCATCGTCTTGAGACCGACCCAAAGCCCGGAAAACCGTGACAGGGCAAAGCCATAGACCCCATAGTCGAGAATTTCCTGCACGCCGGCCGGCGACACCACCGGCATATAGGCATCGACCATGGCCCATTCGGATTGGTGCAAGACGGTGGACGACTCACCGGTGTGGTCATCGCCCATCGCCATCAGCACGCCACCGTTTGGCGACGTGCCCGCCATATTGGCGTGGCGCATCACGTCACCCGAGCGGTCCACTCCCGGCCCCTTGCCATACCAGAGGCCAAAGACACCGTCGAACTTGCCCTCCCCGCGCAGTTCGGCCTGCTGGCTGCCCCAGAGAGCCGTGGCGGCCAGGTCTTCGTTCAGACCTTCCTTGAAGTGGATATCCGCCGCGGCCAAGTGCTTGGCCGCGCGGGTCATCTGCATATCGACCGCCCCCAAAGGCGATCCGCGATACCCCGTCACATAACCCGCGGTGTTCAGCCCCGCCGCCGTATCGCGCGCCTTTTGCATCAGCATCAGACGCACCAGCGCCTGCGTGCCATTGAGCAGGACCTGATCCTTGCTCAGGTCCACGCGGTCGTTGAGGGAAATCTGATGCTTGCTCATTACCGCGCCTCCCCACGCTGCATGATCGAGCCATTTGGCGGAATAATAGGTCACATACGCTGACCTGAACAGGGAATTTTTCGCGTTTTTGCCCGGTTACCCGCGGTTATCTCTTATATAGGCAGTTGTTTCGTGTAGACATCGGAAAGCGCAAACAAAGTTGTGACGATGGATTGGGATAAGCTACGAATATTTCACGCGGTCGCCGATGCGGGCAGCCTGACCCATGCCGGCGACGCGCTGCATCTGTCGCAATCGGCGGTGTCGCGGCAGATCCGGTCGCTGGAGGAATCGCTCGATACCACGCTTTTTCACCGCCACGCGCGGGGGCTGATTCTCACCGAACAGGGCGAATTGCTGTTTGATGCCACGGTTGCCATGGCCAAGCGGATCGACGCCGCCACCGCGCGCATCCGCGACAGCGAAGAAGAGGTGTTTGGCGAGCTGCGCGTGACCACCACCTTTGGGTTCGGCTCACTCTGGCTCGCGCCGCGCCTGCCCAAGCTTTACGAGGAATACCCCGACCTCAACATCGACCTGATGCTGGAAGAACGGGTGCTGGATCTGCCGATGCGCGAGGCTGACGTGGCGATCCGGATGAAAGAGCCCAGCCAGGCCGATCTGGTGCGCAAACGGCTAATGAGCGTGCGCATGCGGCTCTATGCCAGCCCCGACTACCTCAATTCCAAGGGGATTCCGGCGTCGATGGCCGATCTCTCGGCCCATCGGCTGATTTGCCAGAATACCCGCTCGGCGCAGGTGGGCGCGGGGATGATGCTGGTCAAGGAACTGCTCACTCACAACATCCGTTCCACCCTGACGGTGAACAACTATTTCGGGGTCTTGCAGGGGGTCATCGCGGGCCTTGGGATCGGCGTACTGCCCGACTATATTATCGAGGATTTTCCGCAGGTTGTGCGTGTCCTGCCGGACGTGGAATCCATCGAAGTGCCGGTTTTCCTGGCCTATCCCGAGGAACTGCGCGCCTCAAAACGCATCGCCGCCTTCCGCGATTTCGTGCAGGAAGAGATCATCATGCACCGCAAGCGCCGGCGCGCCATGGGCGCCGATTAAGACACCCTTTGTCTGTGTGATATGCGCCACATGCATGGCGGGAATGCTGCAAGTGCGGCATTCTTTTGCTTGAACGACTCAGTTTAGATGACATATTCGACTTATGAATGATGAGGCGTTGAATTGCGCAGCATCTTCATACCTCCCTGTTGGACTTCGGCCGAGCTTTGCGCTCGGCCTTTTTTTGTTTGCGCTCCGCACATAGCCTGATCTTATGCGGTGAGGGGCTTTGCAAAGGGCGAAGAGATGCGCGAACTGACATGCCGCTGTGGCAAGATGGGCTGGCAGGTGACGGATGACGCCCCCGGCACGCATCTGGTGTGTTACTGCGCCGATTGTCAGGCCTTTGCCAATCACCTGGACCGCAGCGACTGGTTGAACCCAGCAGGTGGCACCGACATCTTTCAGACCGTGCCGGCCCATGTGGCGATCACCAAAGGGGCCGAGCACCTGGCCTGTCTACGGCTGGGCCCGAAAGGCCTGCGGCGCTGGTATGCGGGCTGCTGCCAGACCCCGATCGCCAATACGCTGCCAGGCCCCGGTTTGCCCTTTGTCGGCGTGGTTCTGCCCCAGGGCGAAGACCGCTTTGGCCCGGGGCGTTACCACGTGCAGACCACCCACGCCCGGACCCCTGTGCGCAGCCACGGCACGGCCGCGGCCGGGTTCGGCATCATGGCGCGCGCTGCGATGGCCCGGCTACGCGGGGGAGGAGATCACCCGTTCTTTGACAAAGACGGCACGCCGCGGGTGACCGCAACGGTTCTAACGCGCGAGGAACGTGCCGCCGCCACACCGGCCCAAAACACCTGACCCGTCACCCCTTCCCCCTCTACCCCCCTTGGCTTAAAGAGTGCCCGACAGACGAAACGAGGGACGACAGGAACATGCAGGACCCGGCCATCACGCCCGATCTGATCGAGGCGCACGGAATCAAGCCAGACGAATATGCCGAAATCCTGCGTATCCTGAACCGTGAACCGACCTTCACCGAGCTGGGCATCTTTTCGGCGATGTGGAACGAGCATTGTTCGTACAAATCCTCGAAAATCCACCTGCGCAAACTGCCCACCACCGGCCCACAGGTGATCTGCGGCCCCGGCGAAAACGCCGGTGTGGTCGATATCGGCGATGGCCAGGCCGTGGTCTTCAAGATGGAGAGCCACAACCACCCGTCCTATATCGAGCCCTACCAGGGTGCCGCGACCGGTGTCGGCGGCATCCTGCGCGACGTCTTCACCATGGGCGCGCGGCCAATTGCTGCGATGAACGCGCTCAGCTTCGGCGAAAAGGACCATCCCAAAACGCGGCAACTGGTGCATGGCGTGGTCGAGGGCATCGGCGGCTACGGCAACGCTTTTGGCGTGCCTACTGTGGGTGGCGAGGTGCGGTTCCACCCGGCCTATAACGGCAACTGCCTCGTGAACGCCTTTGCCGCAGGGCTCGCAGAAGCCGACAAGATCTTTTACTCGGCCGCCTCCGGTGTCGGCCGCCCGGTGGTCTATCTCGGCGCAAAGACAGGCCGCGACGGCGTCGGCGGCGCCACCATGGCCAGCGCCGAATTCGACGACAGCATCGAAGAGAAACGCCCGACCGTACAAGTGGGCGACCCCTTCACCGAAAAGCGCCTGCTCGAGGCCTGCCTCGAACTCATGCAGACGGGCGCTGTCATCTCGATCCAGGACATGGGCGCCGCGGGCCTGACGTGTTCGGCTGTCGAGATGGGCGACAAGGGTGGCCTTGGTGTGCAGCTGAACCTCGATCATGT
>JASJCC010000074.1 GCA_030066175.1 Paracoccaceae bacterium
GTGATCCACGGTCCGTTTACCTTTGCGCCGGACGGCAATCCCTTGGTCGGGCCCGTGCCTGGCGTGCGTGGGTATTGGGCGGCTTGTGGCGTGATGGCGGGGTTCAGCCAGGGTGGCGGCGTCGGGCTGATGCTGGCTCAATGGATGACGCAAGGCGAATGCGAACGCGACACCGCGGCGATGGACGTGGCGCGCTATGGCGACTGGATCAGCCCGGGCTACACCCGCCCCAAGGTGATCGAGAACTACCAGAAACGCTTTTCCGTCAGCTATCCGAACGAAGAGCTGCCCGCCGCGCGGCCCAACCGCACCACGCCGATGTATGACATCTTTGACACTATGGGCGCGGTCTGGGGCCATCAATACGGGCTCGAGGTGCCGAACTACTTTGCGACAGGGGATGAGCCGCGGTTTGAGACCCCGTCTTTCCGCCGCTCGAATGCCTTTGACGCCACCGCGCGCGAGGTGAAGGTCGTCCGACAAGCTGTTGGAATTAATGAGGTTCATAACTTTGGAAAATACCGTGTCACCGGGGCGGAGGCGCGCGCCTGGCTCGACCGGATTATGGCTGGGCGCATCCCCAAACCCGGGCGGTTAAGCCTGACGCCGATGCTGTCGCCGGCGGGTCGGTTGATCGGGGATTTCACGGTGTCCTGTCTGGGTGAGGAACTCTTCCAGCTGACTGCGAGCTACGGCGCGCAGGCCTATCACATGCGTTGGTTTCTGCAGCATCTGTCCGGCGATGTGCGGGTCGAGAATGTCAGCGACAAGCTCAACGGCTTCCAGATCGCCGGGCCCAAGGCGCGGGAGGTACTGGCCGCCTGCACGCGCGACGATATCGCCGACATGCGGTTCATGAACGTGCGCCGCCTGACCGTTGGGATGACCGACTGCCTGGTGCAGCGGGTCAGCTATACCGGCGATCTGGGGTATGAGATCTACTGCGATCCGATGGCGCAGCGGCAGCTCTGGCAGACGCTGTGGCAGGCCGGTCAGCCCCACGGCATGGCACCCTTTGGCATGCGCGCGATGATGAGCCTGCGGCTGGACAAGTTCTTCGGCTCCTGGGGGGCGGAATATTCGCCGGACTACACAGCGGCGGAAACCGGGCTCGACCGCTTCATCAGCTTCGGCAAGAACGTTGATTTCATTGGACGACAGGCGGCCGAGGCCGAGCGCGCCGACCCGCCCGAGCGGGTGCTGGTGCCTTTTGCCGTGGACGCGCTCGATGCCGATGTGCAGGCTTATGAGCCGGTCTGGATCGACGGGCGGGTGATGGGCTTTTGCACCTCAGGCGGCTATGCGCATCACAGCCAGACCTCGGTCGCTATGGCGCTTATCCCGCGGGCGCTGGCGCAGCCCGACCTGACGGTCGAGATCGAGATCCTTGGCCAGATGCGCCCGGCCAAGATGCTGACTGAACCGCTCTTTGACGCCGATGGCGCGCGGATGCGCGGGTGACCGGCTTGCGCGCCCGCCCGGCGCTTGCCACAAGGGCGGTATGACAGACACGCCGGATATCCTCTGCATCGGATCGGTCCTCTGGGACGTAATCGGCCGCTGCCCCCAACACATGCCGGCCGGCGCGGACAGGCCCGGGCGCATCACCCGCCTGCCCGGCGGTGTGGCGCTGAACATCGCGCAGACACTGGCGCGTATGGGCTTGCGCCCGGCCCTGCTGACGGCGATTGGCCGTGATGCGGAAGGGGATGAACTGATGGCCGCCTGCGCAGATCTGGGCTGTGACATGGGCTTTGTCTACCGCGCTGACGATCTGCCAACCGATCGCTACATGGCAGTCGAGGGCGCCAATGGGCTGATCGCAGCGATTGCCGATGCGCATACGCTGGAACAGGCCGGCGACAACATCCTGCGCCCGCTGATGGACGGGCCCTTGGGCCGCCCTGCGGCGCCGTATACCGGGACCATCGCGCTGGACGGCAACCTGACCGAAGCGCTGCTCGATGAGATCGCGCTCAGCCCCGCTTTTGCCTCTGCCGATCTGCGCATCGCCCCAGCGAGCCCCGGCAAAGCCGAACGCCTCTTGCCATTTCTGCGTAGTGGCCGCGGTACGCTTTACGTGAACCTCGAAGAGGCCAGTGTCCTTTGTCAACGCCCCTTCGACACCGCGCCCGAAGCCGCCGCGGCGCTGGTCGATCACGGCGCGCGCCGGGCCATTGTGACCAATGGTGGGACCACCTGTTGTGATGCCGATGCCCAGGCGGTGGTGACGGAACACCCGCCCCAAGTGTCGGTGTCGCGCGTCACCGGCGCGGGCGACACCTTTATGGCGGCGCATATCGTGGCCGAACGCAATGGCGCGGGCCGCAAATCCGCGCTTGACCACGCCCTGGCCACCGCCGCCGCCTATGTTTCCGGAGAGAGCGCATGACCCTGATCCACCTGTCGCCAGATGTACGGGCCGCTTTGGACGCAGGGGGGCCGGTTGTGGCGCTGGAATCCACCATCATCACCCATGGCATGCCCTGGCCGCAAAATCTCGACGTCGCCCAGCAAGTCGAAGCGGCGGTACGCGACGCCGGCGCTACCCCCGCCACCATTGCGGTAATCGACGGGCAGCTTTGCGTCGGGCTGACCGACCGACAATTGGAAGCGCTCTCGCAAGCCAAACACGTGGCCAAGCTCAGCCGGGCCGATATGGCCGTCTGCATGGCCGAAGGGCGCACCGGCGCCACCACGGTCGCCGCAACGATGATCGCCGCCGAACGCGCCGGCATTGCGGTCTTTGCCACGGGTGGCATCGGCGGCGTGCACAAAGGCGCCGAAAGCTCGTTTGATATCTCGGCCGATTTGCAGGAACTGGCGCAGACTGCGGTGACGGTGGTCGCCGCCGGTGCCAAGGCGATCCTCGACCTACCCAAGACGCTGGAAGTGCTGGAAACCCTGGGCGTGCCGGTCATCGCCTATGGCCAGGACGCCCTGCCCGCCTTCTGGTCACGCACCAGCGGGCTGCGCGCGCCGTTGCGCATGGATGATCCCGCCGCCATCGCCCGCGCCCACCACATGCGCAGCGCCTTGGGCCTGCCCGGCGGCCAGCTGATCGCCAACCCGATCCCCGCAGAGGCCGAGATTGCGCGCGATACCCTCGCCCCCCTGATCGCGGAAGCCAACCGCGATGCCGAACGCCACGGGATCACCGGCAAGGCGCTGACACCTTACCTGCTACAACGGCTCTACGAGTTGACCGAGGGCCGCTCCCTGACTGCGAATATCGCGCTGGTGCTCAACAATGCCCGCCTGGCCGCCGCAATTGCCCGCGAAATGAGCGCTGAAGCCTGATTATTAGGCCGCAATCCGCGCCAGCCATTGTAGCTTGACGTTAGAACCCCTACCTTCGCAGGGGCAAAAACCTGTGGACCCACAACGCGATGACGACCCCATTCGATCCCGAAACCAAACGCCCCGGCCTCTTTTCCGGCCTGCGTGCCAGTTTCCTCACCGGGATCGTGGTGATCGCACCGGTCAGCCTGACGATCTGGCTGATCTGGTCGATCATGGGCTGGGTCGATGGTTTTGTCCTGCCACTGGTGCCCGACCGATTCAACCCAGAGCAGTATATCGGTATCAACCTGCGCGGCGTCGGGGTGATCTTTTTTCTGGTGTTTACGATCACGGTGGGCTGGGTGGCCAAGGGGCTGATTGGCCGGTCGCTGATCCACTTTGCCGAGAGCCTTGTCGAGCGAACGCCGGTGGTGCGCTCGATCTATTCCGGCATCAAGCAGATCGCCGAGACGGTCTTTGCGCAATCCGAGCGCAGCTTTGAAAAGGCCTGCCTGATCGAATACCCGCGCAAGGGAATTTGGGCGATCGCCTTCATCTCCACCGACACCCGCGGCGAGGTGGCGGAAAAGGCGGCCACCATGGGTGGTATGGTGTCGGTCTTTGTGCCCACAACGCCAAACCCGACCTCTGGCTTTTTGCTGTTCTTTCCGAAAGAAGACGTGATCGAGCTCGACATGACGATCGAAGACGCCGCCAAGTTGGTGATCTCGGCGGGCCTCGTCTACCCCGACGGGGAAAAGGCCAAAGCGGCCGTCGAAGGGCAGTTGCGCAAGGCGTCGTAGCCCTAGCCGAACATCTCACGCAGACTGACTGATTGGGTGTTGCCCAACTCGTCTCCATGGTGGTGCAGGAATTCCCCCGCCGCGCGGCGCCCAGCCTCTTTCAGCTGAGCAATCACAGACGGGACCGACACCAGCTTGGTGGCGACCGACAGCTCGTTCATCAGCGGATCGTCGGCGATCATGTGGATGCGCACGTCTTTCATGGTGCCGGATTTGACTTGGTTCTTGTCCAGTAGGCGCTGCACAAATTCGATGGCCCGCAGCTCACGCAGGAGTGAGGAGTTAAAGCTGATCTCATTGATTCTGTTCTGGATTTCCGTCGGCGTGACGGGCACATCATCGCGGTGCAGCGGGTTGATGTTGATGATCACGATGTCGTCCGGCAGGTCCTTGTCGAAGAGCGGAAACAGCGCCGGATTGCCGGTATAACCGCCATCCCAGAATGCCTCTTTCACGCCGGTCAGCGGATCTTCGACCTCGACCGCCTGGAAGAGCGTCGGCAGGCAGGCCGAGGCGAGGATCGCCTCGGTGCTGATCTGTTCGCCCTCGAAAATCCGGATCTTACCGTCGCGCACATTGGTGGCGCAGACAAACAAGGCCGGGCCGGTATCGGCGCAGACCTTGCCGAAATCAAACGCCTCGACCACCTTTTCCAGCGGATTGCGATAAAGCGCGCCCCAGGCATAAGGCGACACCATACGCGACACGCTGTCCCCCACTGCGTAAGGTAGCGAATACTCCACCGCGCGGCTGACCAGACCCGGATCAGGCAGCCAGGCGCGCATCCAGTCGGGCATGCGCGTATCCTCCAGCCCGGTGACCTGCTCCCACAACCAATCGAGGTTTTCACGCGCCGCATCGCGCCCGCCCGTGATCATGCCGGCCTTCAGCGCTGCGCCGTTCAAGGCGCCGGCAGAGGTGCCCGAAATGCCTGCAATCTCGATATCGTCTTCTTCCAGAAGCCGGTCCAGCACGCCCCAGGTAAAGGCGCCATGCGCGCCGCCGCCCTGCAAGGCCAGGTTGATCTTGACCATTGAAATTCCTTTCTCGCTATGGGCCGTACTATTGTGCTGCAATGCGGCGAAGTCCAGCGGTAGGCGCTTTGGCCACAGACCTGTCGGCATTTTTCCACACACGCATAGGAAGAGCGCGCATTTTTTTGGCAAACGGTGTATGGTCCCGCCATGGGAGGCATTGCGGTTTTGATTCCCGCTGCCGGGTTTGGCACCCGGATGCGTGGTGAGGACAAGCTGTTGCACGAAGTGGCAGGCATGCCGCTTTTGCGGCGACAGGCGCTGCATGCGTTGGAAGCAGGCGACCATGTTGCCGTCACCCTGCCCGCCTATGACCACCCCCGCGCCAAGGCGCTGAACGGGCTTCCGGTGCAGATTGTCGAGGTGCCGGATGCGGATGCCGGCATGTCGTCGTCATTGCGGCGGGGTGTCGGACGGTTACCGCGCGGCATGGCCGCGGTGATGATCCTGCCCGCCGACATGCCGGACATCACCGAAAGCGATATGGCGCTGCTGGTCAGCGGCTTTCGCGCGACACCGCATCCGATGCTGCAACAAGGCACCGCTGCGGATGGGACGCCGGGGCATCCGGTGCTGTTTCCGGCCGATTGTTTCCCGGCGCTGATGACCCTGACCGGCGATTACGGCGCGCGCGATGTGCTGCGCGCCAACCGCCATCGGTTGCGCCTAGTGGCGCTGCCCGATCGGCACGCGTTGACCGACCTTGACACGCCCGAAGCCTGGGCCGCGTGGCGGGCCGATGCATCGGTTTAAGTTTCTCGCTTAATTGCCTGATATTGTGATATTTTTCAAACTTTGAACGCTGAAGACTCGGCGTCCAGTGGCGCGTACGCCCACGCACTACCAGAACGCCAAAAAATCCATTTATCTCAGAGACTTCACGGTTTCAACCAAGTCCCGCCACATTTCCCCGCCATACTCCTGATATGGACCAGACGGCGATGATACCCGGGCCCCGTTCCCGCCCTTTCCAACCAGCGGAACCACCCGTCATCGCACCATGTGCACAAAAGGCAAAGGCGGGATGGACCAAGCCACCCCGCCCTGGGATTGATCAGATGCAGACCGCACCAGATCAGCTGCATAAAGCGTACGGAGAAACTCCGATTACTTGGTCAGAAGCTGCGCCTCGTGCTTTTTCAGCGAGCGGCGGGCAGAGGCATAGGCGTTCAGGCCTTCTGCATGCTCCAGCTCGGGGAAGAGCTCGAGGATTTCCTGACGCTGCGCATTGCCGATGCCCTTGAGGCTGTAGTCGCCGGGCTGGAAGCTTTCGGTCCAGGCGCCGTTCGACAGGATCACCTCGTGCTGGTCGAACATCACGTGGAGATAGGTCACCCCCAGCGTGCTGACTTCGTCGACCCCTTCCAGGCCGGTCAGATGCTTGGCCGCGGCCAGCACTTCGCGTTCCTCGAAATAGAGCGCCGTCTTGTCGTTGTTCACCAGGATGCGGTGGTTCGGCGAGACCAGCATGTCATGCTCCGGCAGGCCATTGCCCAAGGCACCCTTCTGGATCAGAACCGGCTTCATGTGCGGCTTGCGGGCCAGCTCATGGCCGGTCAGCTCCTTGCGGCCGATCCAGCGGATCTCTTGGATGCCATTGTCGCGGGTGATCACACGGTCGCCAACCTCGAGGTCTTCGACCAAGCGTTCGCCCTGCGGCGTGGCAATCAGTGTCCCCGGGGTGAAGCAGGGCACGATTTCTTCGATCTCGAAGAAGTCCATGGTGCCGGTCACATTGCCCGAACCGTCGAGGAACTCGATGGTACCGTCCTGGCCGTTGCCATTGCTGTCCGGGGTCAGGTTGACGGCCCGCCAGTCCACGTCCTCTGCGCCGACGCCCGACAGATCCAGCACGTCATAGTCCTGGTTGGGCAGCTCTTCCGGGTTCGGAATGTCGACAAAACCGCCGGACCCACCATCAACCACGTCTCCGGTACCGTCCGACGCGCTGTCGACGATAATGCGGTCACGCCCGTCGCCGGCGTCGAGTGAGTCGACACCCGAGCCACCGTTGAGCGTGTCTTCGCCCTGCCCGCCGATCAGCGTGTCATCGTCGTCACCGCCCATCAGGCTGTCTTCGTCGATGCCGCCGTCAAGGAAGTCGTTGCCCGAGCCACCCATCAGGGTGTCGTCGTCGTCGCCACCGATCAGGCTGTCATCGCCCAGGAAGCCCTGCAGCAGGTCACGGTCGTTTTCGGTGTTGACGTCGATATCGTCGGTCAATTCGAGGACCGCCAGGTTTGAGCCGTCCAGGGTGTCGTTGCCCTGACCGCCGTCCAGCGTGTCCGACCCGTGGCTACCGATGAGCGAGTCGTCGCCCTGGCCGCCCATGATCATGTCGTCATCGATGCCGCCGTCGAGCGTATCGTTCTCGCCGCCGCCGTCGATCGTGTCGCGGTCATCGCCTGTGCTGATCGAGTCTGCGCCGCGGTTGCCTTCCACGCTGTCCCGGCCATCTTCCTGGTTCGGGTCGGCGACAAAGCCAAGGTCGTTCAGCAGCGTGCCCGGGGCAAAGGCCGGATCGTCGCCCACATAATCCGAGAAGGTGTCGATGCCGGCGATGATCGTATCATCCCCCTGACCACCCGAGATTGTGTCCGCGCCTTGGATGTCAAAGAGGCTGTCATTACCGGCGCCCAGATCCACAAGGTCATCGTCGATGCCCGGCTCGACCGTGTCGTCGCCGCCGCCGGCCTCGATGGTATCGGCGTCGTCGCCGGTGCTGATCGAGTCGGGACCACCGGTACCAACCACGTCATCGAGGTCATCGAACGGATCGGGGTCTTCGTCCAGACCATTCAGCGGGTCCAGCAACTGGTCGCCCGGGGCAACCGGGAAGACGTCGGTGTCGATACGGTCGGGCGTACTGTCATCACCCACGGTCACAATCGCCTCGGCGCTGTCAGACAGGCCGCCATCATCGGTGATGGTGTAGGAAATCGTGTCTTCGCCCTCGAAACCCGGGTTCGGGGTGTATTGCACCGTGCCGTCACCATTGTCGACGACCGTACCGTTGGCTGCCGTCAGCGAGGTGATGAAGAACGGATCGCCATCGGGATCGCTGTCATTGAACAGCACCGGCACCGCGACGGGGGTGTCCACGTCGGTCGAGGCGGTATCGTCATTGGCAATCGGCGCCTGGTTGTCATCATCAGGCTCAACCGTCACGGCGACTTCACCGGTGGCCGGGTTCCCGGCGGTGTCCTCGATCGTGTAGGTGATCGTGTCCGGGCCGCTGTAATCGGGGTTCGGCGTGTAAAGCAGCGTGTTGTCGGTGTTGATCGACACGGTTCCGTTCAGCGCGGTGGCGCCAGTCACGGTCAGCGGATCGTTCTCCGGATCGGTGTCATTGGCCAACACGTCGATGACAACCGCGGTGTCTTCGGGGGTGGTGGCGGTGTCGTCATTGGCGGTGGGCGGCAGGTTGCCGTCGATATCGACCGTGGTGAAGTTCACGTCCGAAATGGTCACACCCTGCTGGCCGTCACCACCGTTTTCATAAATGATTTCAATGCGCGACACGGGCTCATTGATAGTCACAAGGATCGAACCGGCCGCATCGGTGAACACGGTCTCGGTGCCGCCGCTTGCGGTCTGGCCAAGCACCGACACATCAACGGTTTCCGGTGTCAGGGTCACGGGCACCGGGTTGCCTTCTTCGTCAAAGGCGTTGACGGTCACGATGTCCTGGAACGCACCGCCATCGATCTCACCCAGATCACCGATGATAGCGCTGGTGTCGATGTCGTTGATGCGGAATGACACGTTGGTGACTTCGTCGGTAAAGCTGTCGATATCGGTCGCGCGGAAATCCAGAACCGCGCTCGACGATGCCGGCGTGCCATCGCTGTTGTCATCGTTAAAGAGCTTGAGGAACGAGTTGGCGCTGAGGTTATCGGCCGGCTCGACATAGCCTTCGGCGTTAAAGGTGAACGCCTGGGCAAAATCATCAACCGCGTTAAACGTGATATCGACAGCGACGCCACCGGTATCGACCGTGGCGGTCACCCCATCATCCAGGTTGGTTCCGTAGGGCCCAATGTCACCCCAGTTCAGAAACAGATCAGGCATTTCTCGACCCTCTTCCTTTCACTCGGGGCTAAACCCCATCACGCGGTTGCGGCGACAATGCCGCAGCACTGCCCAGTCCTCAGTTGCTCGTCATGCCTGCGATTTTGCGAAGTTTCGCGTTGCCCTTTGCCCACGTCTTTAGCGTGGACGAAGAACGCCTTTGCGGCATGATCGGATTCTCCGATCTCGCGTCACCTCACATCCTTGCAGATGCTTGACAGTTCGGCGGCCGCCCCCGTGGCCAGCAGTCTTCACCCCCCAGTTGGGCTTGCATTTATTAATACGTGGGCGGGCGGCCTGCTCAAAGGGAAAAAAGGCGCAACCGCGGCACAATTGGGCCAAGTCCGGCCAAAACGGGGCAAAATTCAGCCAATGAAAACCATAAGTTGAGCAATGATTGTTTCCAAAACCGCTTTGGTTACCGACGTGGTTTTGGGGTGTTTATGCGGATTTAGCACGCGAAAGGGCATTCGACGCCGGTTTGCCAAAGCAAGCGTTTCCGAAATCGCAACAATGGACGGGTTTCAACGCCTTCCAAAGTGCGAAACGCAATCGCGGCACAATGCGGCAGAGTTTGTTTTGAGGTCAGAACCAATGGGCGCATCTGCCCAGAATTGGTCAGTGTTTCCAGCGCCAGGCAGTTAACACAGTGCGAATCATTTGTCGTAAATGTGGCAGGCCTCGTCACAATCCGGGGGCGAACCCCGGTCACGCGTAGACGTCTAAGTTTTTCGAAAAGCGAGGTGGTGCCCAAGGAGAGACTCGAACTCTCACGCCCGTGAAGGCGGGGGATTTTGAATCCCCTGCGTCTACCATTCCGCCACTTGGGCCCGATCCCGGGTGTAGCCGCGTGGGCGCCCGGCGTAAAGGGGCTTGGGGCGCTAAAACATCACTTGCACAAGCCAGAGCGTGATCGACGGAAACGCCACCAGGATCACCACGCGCACGATGTCCGACAATACAAACGGCGCCACGCCGCGATAGGTGGCGCCGATGGGAATATCACGCGCCACGCCGTTGATGATAAAGAGGTTCATGCCCACCGGCGGCGTGATCAACCCGACCTCAACCACGATCAGCGCGAGGATGCCAAACCAGATCGCCGTCATCTCCTGGCTCATGCCGAAATCCAGCGCGTTGATGACCGGCAGGAAGATCGGGATGGTCAGCAGGATCATCGACAGGCTGTCCATCACGCAGCCAAAGACCAGGTAACAGAGCAGCATGATCGCCAGCACCGTCAGCGGTGTGTAGCCCGAGGTGAGGATCCAGTCGACCAACATGTCCGGCGCGCGGGTGAGCGCCAGGAAACCCTTGAGCAGTTCGGCGCCCAAGAGGATCAGGAAGATCATCGCGGTGGCTTTAGCGGTCTCGAGGATGGATTGCACAAACCCCTGCCAGGTCAGGCTGCCCACTAGCATGCCGTAAAGCGCGGTGGAGACCGCGCCAAAGGCCGCGGCCTCGTTGGGCGTAAAGAGCGCCTGCGGCCCCGGTTTGACCCAGTTCCAGTCGCCGACGATGCCGCCCATGGTGAGGCCAAAGATCACGATCACCGGCCAGGTGGCGATCAGCGTCTTCATCCGCTCGGCATAGGGCACCCGCTCGGCCGTGCTGGCGGCATCGGGGCGAAAGCGAACGTAAAGCGCCACGGTCAGCATGTAGCCGGCGGCGGCCAGCAGCCCGGGGATCAGGGCGGCCATAAACATCTTGACGATATTCTGCTCGGCCATGATGGCGTAGATCACCAGGATGATCGACGGCGGGATTAGGATGCCCAAGGTGCCGCCGGCTGCCAGAACACCGGTGGAGAGGCTGTCGGAATAGCCGCGCTGGCGCATCTCGGGCAGGGCCACCTGCCCCATCGTGCTGGCGGTGGCGAGGGACGAGCCGCAGATCGCGCCAAACCCGGCGCAGGCGCCGACCGAGGCCATGGCCACGCCCCCTTTGCGATGCCCCAGCCAATCGCTGGCGGCACGGAAGAGCGACGCGGACATCCCCGTGCGGGTGGCGAACTGGCCCATCAGCAGAAACAGCGGCACGATGGAAAGGCCTTGGTTCGAAAACGTCTCGTAGGTCAGCGCCTTCATCTGCGCCATTGGCGCCACGGGTGCGCCCAGCACGTACCAGGTGCCGAAAAACCCGGTCAGCCCCATGGCGATCGCCACCGGCACCCGCAGAAAGATCGCGCTCAGCATCAGCGCAAAGGCGGTCAGCGCCAACGCCAGCCCGGTCATAGCGGCGCCTCCTGCCCGCGCGCCACCCAGATCGCGGCGCGCAGCACGCAGTAAAGCGAGACCAACACAAAGACCGCCGCCATCACCAAAGCCGCGCCGTAAAGCGCCCAGACCGGGATCGAGAGTTCATAAGTGGTTTCGGGGAAAAACGGGCGGTAGCCCATGCCGAGCGCCTCGCGCAAAGCGTCTGAGCCGTAGGGGTATTTCTCACCAAACCCCAGCCACAGCTGCCGGGTGATCAGGATCGCCGCCAGCGCGATCAGCGTGTCGCCCATCAGGCCAAAAAACGCCTGCACCCGGGCTGGAAAGCGGGCGGTCAGGATGTCGACGGTCACATGCCCGCGTTTGAGCTGGCAGTAGGGCAGAAAAGCAAAGACGGCCAAAGCGCAGCCATTGGCCACCAGCTCATAATCGCCTTTGACCGGCCCCAGCCCGGGCAGGATGCGCCCGGTGATCGACACCATGGTCATCACCGCCATGGCGCAGAGCACCAACCCGCCAGCGACAGCCAGCACGGTCGACACCCCTTCGACAACGCGGGCGAGCCGCGATTCCAAGATCATCACTTTCTGCATCAGCGCCCTGCCCCTACGCCCCTCCGAGGATCGAGGGCCGCGTGTTCAGCGCCTCGATATCCATTCCTGCGATGGATTTATACCCCGCGGCAAAGGTTTCGCGTTCTTCAAGCGACATCACCGTGTCGATATCGTCAAACCCGTCCGGCGCCCGGCTTGCGACGATGTCGAGGATCTTGTCCGGCCCGTCACCGCGATTGGCCAGCACCAGCGCATTGACCGGCGGGCGGCGTTCTTCTTCATAAGCCTCCAGAGCGTTCGCGTTTGGCCCCTTGTCGCGGAGTGCGCGTGCCAAAACGCGGGCATCGAGGATACCCTGGCTCGCCCCGTTGGAGCCGATGGGATACATCGCATGCGCGGCATCCCCCAGCAGTGTGACCGGCCCAAACGTCCAACGCGGCAGCGGATCGCGGTCGACCATCGGGTATTCATAAATCGCCTCGGCCCCGCGGATCACCGCCGGAATGTCGAGCCAGTCAAAGCTCCAATCGGCAAAGCGCGGCAAGAAATCCTCGAGCCGCCCTTGCCGGTTCCAATCCTGCTGGCGCCATTCATACGCGTCGTCCATATGGATGTCGGCGATCCAGTTGATGAGGCTGTGTTCGCCAATATCCGCAATGGGATAGGCGACGAACTTCACCTGTTTTGTGCCGGTCATACTGACCGTGCGCCCGGTGCGAAAGCGCGGCCCGACGGTGGTGCCGCGCCACATCATCGTACCGCCCCATTGCGCCGGGCCTTCGTCGGGGTGCAGTTGCGCCCGGATGGTCGAGTTGATGCCGTCGCAGGCAATCAGCACGGCGCCATCGGCATGGCCAAGCGCGGCGCCGGTCTTGCGGTTGGTCAGCGTGATCCGGACACCACCCGAGGTCTCTTGCCAGCCAGTCACCGCAGCCCCGGTGCGGATCGCGTCCGGCCCGCAACGAGCGATCAGCGCGTCGCGCAACGCCATCTGCAGCCCGCCGCGATGGACCGAGTATTGCGGCCAGCGATACCCCGCCAGCATCCCGCGCGGCTCGGCCCAGATCAGCTGGCCCTGGGCGCTGAAATAGGCAACCTCTTCGGTGCGCAACCCGACCTGGTCGAGCTCAGCTTCCAACCCCAGCTCAAAGAGCTCCCGCGCCGCATGCGGTTGCAGGTTGATGCCCACCCCCAAAGGGCGCAGCTCACTCACCGCCTCGAAGATCCGAAACGGCACCCCCGCCTGATGCAGGCTTAGCCCCAGTGTCAGCCCGGCAATCCCGGCCCCGGCGATCAAAACACTCATGTCCGCCCCGCAAAAACGCAAAAACCCCCGATATGAAATCGGGGGCCCCTGCTGGTTTGTGTCACATCATTCGCCGGAGTGCTTGGCCACCAGCGCCCGCGCGTCTTCGACCATCGCCGCGGCGTCGAGACCAAGGCCCGAGGCCTCGGCGATCCAGGCGGCGGTCAGCTCTTCGCCCATGGTGCGCAGCTCGGCCACTTGCGCGTCGCCCAAAGTCACAATGGCATTGCCACGCTCGGTGATCATCGTCTCGGCAATGTCGTCGCCCTTGTCCATCGCAGCACCTGCAAGGCCCGAGGTTTCGATCCCGGAATTGGCGTCGATGACCGCCTTCAGGTCATCCGGCAGGCTGTCATACTTGGCCTTGTTCATGCCCCAGATGAAGAACGTGTTGTACAGCGCACGATCGCCCGAGATCTGGGTATGCGCCTCAGCCAGTTCGTGCACCTTGAGACCGGGGACAACCTCCCACGGGATCACACCGCCATCAACGACGCCTTTCGACAAAGCCTCAGGGAAGGCCGGCACCGGCATGCCCACGGGTGTCGCACCCAGACGTTCCAAAAGCTTGTTGGCCTGACGCGACGGGCCGCGCAGTTTCAACCCATCAAAATCCGTCAGTTCGGCCACCGGCTCACCCTTTTTGTGCACGACGCCCGGCCCGTGCACATGCACAGCCACCACGTGAATGTCGCCCAGCCGTTCACCCATGTATTTCTGGGTAAATTCCCAGGCCGCTTTCGACGACGCTTCGGCGCTCATCGAGGTCATAAAGGGCAGCTCGAACACTTCGGTTTCCGGGAAGCGTCCGGGCGTGTAGGCCGGCAAAGCCCAGCCGCAATCGATCACGCCGTCGCGGATCTGGTCATAAAGCGCGGGTGGTTTGCCGCCCAGCTGCATGCCGGGATAAAGCTCAACCTTGATCCGGCCGCCAGAGTCCGCCTCGATCTTTTCGGCCCAGGGCGCCATGAAAAACGCCGGCACCGAGCCTTGCGGCGGCAGGAAATGCTGGCAGCGCAGGGTGACGTCCTGCGCCATCGACGTGGTTGCCGACAGCGTCAGCGCAAAGGCACCGGCTACGGCGGAAAGCAGTGTGGTTTTCATTGATATCCTCCCTCGCGCGGCGAGCCTGCCGCGGCTGGCCATATTGGTACAGCCCGTGCAACGCATTGCAAGAGGTGCCGCGGCATTTTCGACCACCCGGTCAACTCTGTGCACGGTTGACCCCAAAAGGTTGTCATGGTCTGACCGGCGCAACCGCAAAGGAGCCTGCCCCCCATGCTGCGACGCCTTTACGACTGGACGATGGCGCAAGCCGATCACCCGCGCGCCTTGTGGGTTCTGGCTGTTGTGGCGTTCATCGAAAGCTCGGTGTTTCCGATCCCGCCGGACGTGCTGATGATCCCGATGATCCTCGCCGCTCCGCACCGGGCCTGGCTGATTGCGGGTGTGGCCACGCTGTCGTCGGTCGCGGGCGGCGTTCTGGGCTACGGCATCGGGTTTTTCTTTTACGAAAGCATCGGCGCGCCGATCCTGGAATCGCTGGGCAAAGGCGATGCGATGCTGGAATTCAACGACCGCTTCAACGACGTGGGCTTCTGGGCGGTGCTGATCGCGGGCCTCACGCCTTTCCCTTACAAAGTCATCACCATCATGTCCGGCTGGACGGCGATGCCCTTTGTCACCTTTATCGTCACCTCGATCCTCGCGCGGTCTTTACGGTTCTTCATCGTCGCCGGGCTTTTGCGGATGTTCGGCGCGCCGATCCGCGGCTTTATCGAGGAACGGCTGGGGCTGGTATTCACCGTCTTCGTGATTATGCTCTTGGGCGGATTCTACCTTGTGAGGCTTCTGTGACACGCAGCACGTTGATTCTGGCCGCCACGCTGGGTTCGCTGGCGATGATGATTGGCGCCTTTGGGTTCCAGTACATTGGTGAGATGGCGCCCTGCAAACTCTGCATCTGGCAGCGTTATCCGCATGTGACAGCGATTGGCATCGGCGTCCTTGCCTTGGCGACACGGCAATATTCGCTGGCTTGGCTGGGCGCGTTGGCCGCCCTCGCCACCGCCGGGATCGGCGGCTATCACACCGGGGTCGAGCGCGGCTGGTGGGAGGGC
>JASJCC010000072.1 GCA_030066175.1 Paracoccaceae bacterium
CCTCTTGGCGGTTTCCGATGGAAACCATCGGGATTAGCGCAGGGGTATCAGCGGTTGCACCCCTGTGCAACCCGACGGCAGGCTTAGCCGGTCAGCGCCTTACCCAGCCGCGGCAGGCGGGCTTTTTTCATCAGCGGGCGCATCTGCCAGTCGTCGCCAGAGAGGCGGCGCGCCTCATGCAGCACCGCGTCGCAGACATCGCGCACCACCTCTGGCTGCGCCTGCCAGAAGCCCAGCAGAAAGGCGTCCGGGTCGGTGCGGCTCAGGTCCTCTTCGGCCAGGATCTGGCGCGGGAAGTCCTTGGCGTTGACCGTGACAATCACGTCCGCCGAGCCAGCGATGGCGGCGGCGAGCACGTGGATATCGGCCGGGTCCGGCAACCAGAGCCGCGATTCGAGCGAGGGTGGCCAGGTGACCTCGGCGTTTGGCCAATTTGCGCGCGTGGTGGCGATCTCGCCCCGCGCCTGCACCTCGCCGCCGGGGCCGAGTTTGCGGGCGGCCAGCGCCCATTCCTCGAGGATACGCGCCGACCAAAGCGGGGTGTAAAGCCCCTGCCCGGCCACGCCCAGCAGCACCTCGCGCATCACCGTGGGGTAAAGCACGTTGGTATCCAAGAGCACCTTCACAGCCGGAAAAACAGCGCCTTGAGATAACCAGATTCAGCCAGTTGCGGCAGCAGTGGGTGGTCCGGCCCAGCATGGCCGGTATGGATCAGCTGCGCGCGCCGGCCCGCCCGACCGATGCCACGCAGGCAGGCGCCGGTAAAACTGGAGAGATCCGCCGCATGGGAACAGGAGCAGAGCACCAGGTAGCCATCGGGTTCAACCAACGGCGCCGCCAGCCGCGCCACCCGTTCATAGGCCCGCAACCCTTTGTCGAGCGCGGGTTTCGATGGCGCGAAGGCTGGCGGATCGCAGATCACCACGTCAAAGCGCGCGCGCTCCTCTTGCAGCTGCTGCAATTGATCAAAGGCGTCGCCCTGGCGGGTGGTAAGCTGATCGCCCTGCCCCTTCGCCTCCGCCCCGCGACGGGCGAGATCCAGGGCGGCCTGCGAACCATCAACGCATGTCACCGACGCCGCACCGCCCGCGAGCCCTGCTAACCCAAACCCGCCGACATGGCAAAACACATCCAGCACCCGCGCGCCGGAGGCCAACCGCGCCGCAAAGCCATGGTTATCACGCTGATCATAAAACAGCCCGGTTTTCTGCCCGCCGACGAGGTCGGCGAAGTAGATGGCGCCGTTCATCTCTACCGGTAGAGGATCCACAGGTGCCGCCCCCACCAACACGGCGTCGGTGTCATCCAACCCTTCCAACGCCCTGCCCCGCCCGCCGGCATTCTTCAGCACGGTGGTCACGCCGGTCACCTCTTGCAGAGCCGCCACCAAAGGATCCAACAACAGCTCGGCCCAGGCGGCGTTGGGTTGCAGCACCGCGATATCGCCGAACCGGTCGATGATCACACCGGGCAGGCCGTCCGCCTCGGCATGCACCAGCCGGTAGAACGGCGCGTCATACAGGCTCTCGCGCAGCGCCAAGGCACGTCGTAATCGCGCCGCCAACCAGGCCTGGTCGATCACCGCCGCTGCATCACGGTCCAGCATCCGCGCCACGATCCGAGAGGATGGGTTGGCCGCCACAAGACCCAGCGGCTGACGTTCCGCATCCTCAAGCACGGCCAGCGAGCCCGGAGCGATCTTCTTGCTGCGCCGGTCCATCACCAGTTCATTGTCAAACACCCAGGGCGCGCCGCGCCGGATGGCGCGCACATTGGCCTTGGGTTTCAGGCGCAGCACGGGGCGGTCAGACGTAAAAACGGGGGCACTCATGCCCCCGCCTTAGCGTTGTTTGTCCAGCTTGGAAAGCAGGCTCAGATCTGGTCGACCGCGTCTGCCAGCCGGTTGTCCATATCCTTCCAGCCGCCGCCACCGGGTTGGGCAAGCTCGGCTGCTAACACGCGGGCCAGATGACGCTGGATGCGTTCCTTCATGCCGAGGCCCTGCTTGTCGGCCTCGATCGCGCGGCGGCCGCCAAAGGCCTTGAGGTTGGCCTTGACCTTCCACGGCGCGGCCAAGATCGCCCCGGTCTGCGGATCCCGCAGCGTCACAAAAAAGCTGATCGCATGGGTGCCGCCAACGGTGTAGCGGGTCTTTTCGGTGATCGAATGAAAGCGGTTGAGGGTGATTTCCATCCGCGCCGGCGTTGTGCCCTGCGCGTCCAGGTTCGCCCGCTTGACGCTTTCGGAAAAGATGCTGGCAATCTGTTCGCGGCGGTCGCCAAAGGGATCACCGCGCCAGACGATATCGGCAAACGGGTAATAGAGGTTCGCCTCGGACACCCGCAGGTCTTCGGGCACCCTGATCGCGTGGTTCACGATCTTGAAGTTCGACGCGGTTGTGATGGGCATCTCGGGTGCCGGCACAGCCGTGGGCTGGGTGATCGCGTCGTCCGGAAGGGTTTCGAACGGTGCGTTGCGCATGGTGAATTCGGTGCTGGCGCAAGCCGACAGGCTCAGCGCCACGGTCAGTCCTGCGATGACTCGGATAAGTTTCATGTCTTTCGCCTCTTCTTCCCTCGTGCCCGTTTTTCTGGGCTTTGTTTTGCTCTGGATCCGGCGGTGGACCCATTGCCTCAGGCAGGATCATCGGTGTGAAATCGGACCAAACCGGGGCAGGCCTGCGGCCATTTGAAGGGTTTTTTGCGAATTTGAGAGGCTTTACTGTTAGCGCTAACTATACTATGTGGGCCTCGCAACACCCCCTTCCGAACCGGAGAGGACCCGTCAGAATGCTGAACGACACCATCGCCCGCGTGACCGCCCGGATCGAAGAGCGCTCTGCCGATCTGCGCGCCACTTATCTGGATCGCATGCGGCGGGCGGCGGAGGACGGCCCGCGCCGCGCGCATCTGAGTTGCGGCAACCAGGCCCATGCCTATGCGGCGATGGGCGATGACAAAGATAGCCTGACCGGCCACCGCGCGCCCAATATCGGAATCGTGACGGCTTATAACGACATGCTCTCGGCCCATCAGCCGTTTGAGCACTACCCGGAGATCATCCGCACCGCCGCCCGGGCCGCCGGGGGCACAGCCCAGGTGGCGGGTGGCGTGCCAGCGATGTGTGATGGCGTCACCCAAGGCCAGGTGGGGATGGAGCTATCGCTCTTTTCCCGCGACGTGATTGCCCTCGCCGCAGGGGTCGCCCTATCCCACAACACCTACGATTCGGCGCTCTACCTCGGCGTCTGTGACAAGATCGTGCCGGGGCTGGTGATCGCGGCGGCGACCTTCGGCTACCTCCCGGGGCTGTTCATCCCCGCGGGGCCCATGCCGTCGGGCCTGCCGAACGACGAGAAAGCCAAGGTGCGCCAGCAATTCGCCGCGGGTGAAGTGGGCCGCGACAAGCTGATGGCGGCCGAGATGGCGTCGTATCACTCCCCCGGCACCTGCACTTTCTACGGCACCGCCAATTCCAACCAGATGCTGATGGAGTTCATGGGCCTGCACCTGCCGGGTGCGTCGTTTGTGAACCCTGGCACGCCTTTGCGTGAGGCGCTGACGGTCGCTGGCACCGAACGCGCGCTCGAGATCACCAATCTCGGCAATGATTACCGCCCGGTCTGCGACATCCTCGATGCCAAGGCCTTTGTGAACGGCATTGTCGGGCTCATGGCCACCGGCGGATCGACCAATCTGGTGCTGCACCTGCCCGCGATGGCCCGTGCCGCGGGCGTCGCGCTGGAGCTGCAGGATTTCGACGATATCAGTTCGGTCACACCGCTGATGGCCAAAGTCTATCCCAACGGGCTGGCGGATGTGAACCATTTCCACGCCGCGGGCGGTTTGGGCTTTATGATTGGCGATCTGCTGGGTGCTGGTCTGCTGCACGACGATGTCACCACGGTCGCTGGCGACGGGTTGACGCGCTATGCGCAAGAGCCGCAGGTCAAGGACGGGCGCCTCACCTATGTGGCGGGCGCCGGCCAAACGCAAAACGACCGTATCCTGCGCTCCGCCGGTGATCCGTTCCAGCCCACGGGTGGGCTGCGTCAACTGCACGGCAATCTCGGCCACGGCATGATGAAGATTTCCGCCGTCGCCCCCGAACGCCACGTGATCGAAGCGCCCGCGCGCGTGTTCCACGATCAGGAAGACGTCAAAACCGCCTTCAAGGCCGGGGAGTTCACCTCGGACACGGTGATCGTCGTGCGCTTCCAAGGCCCCAAGGCCAATGGCATGCCGGAACTGCATTCGCTGACACCCACCCTGGCGGTGCTGCAGGATCGCGGGCTCAAGGTGGCGCTGGTCACCGATGGCCGTATGTCGGGGGCCTCGGGCAAGGTGCCCTCTGCCATCCATGTCTGCCCTGAGGCGGCGGATGGCGGCCCGCTCGCCAAGCTGCGCGACGGTGACATTGTCCGCGTGGACGCCAAGGCCGGGACGATCACCTGTCTCGCCGACGATTTCGACAGCCGCACCCCCGTCACCGCCGATCTCACCGGCAATGGCCACGGCGTCGGGCGCGAGCTTTTCACCGCCTTCCGCGAAAATGTCGGCCTTGCCTCAACAGGCGCCGCGGTGGTTGTCTGACAAAACCCGCCCCTTCATCTTGCCCATAAACTCCCGCCGGAGGCTCCCACACGTGCCACACAGCCCGAAGGTCGCAGAACATGACACCACACGCTGCAAGCCTTGAAACCGAAAAGCTCTGCCGCCTGGCCCCGGTGATCCCGGTCCTCGTGGTGGATGACGCCGCCTCCGCGGCCCCGCTGGCGGAAGCCTTGGTCGCGGGTGGCCTGCCGGTGCTCGAGGTCACCTTGCGCACCCCCGCCGCGCTCGATGTGATCCGGGAAATGGCGCAAGTAACAGGCGGGATAATGGGCGCCGGCACGCTGCTGACGCCCGAGGATGTGGCCAATGCCAAAGCCGCCGGCGCGCGGTTCGGCGTCTCTCCGGGTGCCACCGACACACTGCTCGCGGCCTGCGAGGAACACGACCTGCCGCTCTTGCCTGGTGCTGCCACGGCGAGCGAGGCGATGGCGCTCCTCGAGCGCGGCTATAACGTGCAAAAGTTCTTTCCGGCCGAGGCCAATGGCGGCGCGTCCGCGCTCAAGGCCATCGGCGCGCCGATCCCGCAGGTGCGGTTCTGCCCTACAGGCGGCGTGTCGCTGCAAAACGCGGGTGAGTATCTGAGCCTGCCCAATACGCTCTGCGTTGGCGGCTCTTGGGTGGCGCCCAAAGACAAGGTCACCGCGGGCGACTGGGCCGGGATCACCGCGCTGGCAAAAGAGGCCGCCGCCCTGCCCCGCTGACCCTACCCTTGCTGAAAAAACCGCTCTGGCAGCGCGGTCCGATACGGCAGTTTTAACGCCCGGGTCTTCACCAGCGAAAACCTCTCAGTACGCGATGGCTTCACCGACAGGGCGGCGAAAGCCTTCGCCTCGGCCTTGTCCCAAGGCAGCACGGGTTTGGCAGCAAAGGTCTCGTGAAACTTCTCCGCATCCACATCCGCCGCCTGCCACCCGGCTCCGGGCAGGCCCTTGCCTTCGGCATTGCCCACCTCCATCCGCACCTGCGTCGCCTCCCTTAACGCTGCCCCATTGGCGTATTTCAGATGCGCGAGGTACAGCCCGCGCGGCATGTGGAACGGAAACTCCGCCAGCCGACGCGGCGCCACGCGCACGCCGTGCAGGACAAAATCGATCGGCCGCCGCGACGCCACCGCCTTGCTGTAATGGCCGCTGAACGCCAGATGCCGCCGCTGCGCAAAGACCGGCCCGTCAGCTACCGGCGCATCCGCCTGCTGTTCCACCAGGTCAAAACCAAGCGCCGTCAGCACCGGCACCTCGGCATTACCAGCAATCGCCGCGGGCAAGGATGCATAGAGCTCCGGATCAAAACAGATCAGCTCATCCGCGTCGGTCCGGATCACCCAGTCAAACACCGCCGACAGGCCGGCATGGATGCCGTTCAACAGATCAGCCCGGGCACGGTCAAAGTTTTCGAAGGTATCACGCGGGATGGTCAGGATGCTGGCCTTGGGGCAGATCTCGGCGATCCGCGGATCGGCGCCATGGGCCACGACGAAAAGGTTCTCGGGCCCCAGCTCACGCCCGTGATGCGCGTACCAGCGCGACAGCGCCCAGTAGTCCCGATACACCATGGTCAGGGCGCAGATCTTCATCTCATGCCTCGTTCCTGCGTGGCCAGCCTACAGCGTAAAGACCGCGCTGCAAACCGCTGAAATCAAGCGCGAAAAAAGGGCCCCCGGGATGGGGGCCCTGTGAGGTTCGCTGATAAGGCTCGATTGATTCACCGCCCGAGTTTTTCTGCCTGCGGCCTTATCCGCGTCAGGGGTCAGCGCACCGACCCCGTGTGAGGATGGGCAAGGACACGTCGTCCGCCCCCACCCTGTTTCGTCGGCGCACCGGGGTGCTTAGGGGTAGTGACCCCGGGCGCCTACACGTCCCCCCGGGACGCGATGGGTTCAGCTACACCCGCTTGTCGCGCCGCAGGTGTTGCACTTCATGCAGGTGCCGTTGCGCACCAGCGTGTAGTTGCCGCATTCGCCGCAGGCTTCGCCTTCGTAGCCCTGCATCCGGGCCTTGGCGGCCGGGTCCATCACCAGCGCAGACGCGGTTGTCGCCGTGGTCATGGTTTCCGTCGCGACGGCCACCGCGGCAGAGCCGGTTTCAGGCACCAGAGTGTTGAGCGCGGCGACCGGATCGGCGGCACCCCCCAGCGCCACGGCGCCGGATTGTCCGCCCTGCAGCACCACCAGCTCTTGCGGCAGGCGCTTGCGCAGATACCCGGTCGAGCTGATTTGTTTCAGCACTTCCAAGGACTTGGAAGCAGCTGTATCGCTCAGCTCCTGGACGTTGCTTACGCCTTCTTCCTCACCGCGGCCCAGATCGTCGAAGGCGGCGCCTTCGGGCTTCACATGGGCCAGATCTGTGCGGTCCAGGTAGGACACGGCCAATTCGCGGAAGATGTAGTCGAGGATCGAGGTGGCGTTCTTGATGCTGTCATTGCCCTGCACCATGCCCGCCGGTTCGAACTTGGTGAAGGTGAAGGCATCGACAAACTCCTCAAGCGGCACCCCGTATTGCAGGCCGACGCTGACGGCGATGGCGAAGTTGTTCATCATCGCCCGGAACCCGGCGCCTTCCTTGTGCATGTCGATAAAGATCTCACCCAAGGTGCCGTCTTCGTATTCGCCGGTGCGCAGGTAGACCTTGTGCCCGCCGACGATGGCCTTTTGGGTGTAACCCTTGCGGCGTTCCGGCATGCGTTCGCGATGCGACTTGGCGATTTCCTTGATCACCACCTTTTCGACGATCTTTTCGGCAAGCACTGCGGCCTTCTCCTGCATCGTACCGGTTTCCAGCACTTCTGCAGCCTCGTCATCATCCTCGACCAGGGCGGCGGCCAGCGGTTGCGACAGCTTGGAGCCGTCACGATACAGCGCGTTGGCCTTCACCCCCAGCGACCAGCTGAGCTCATACGCCTTCTGGCAATCCTCGATCGAGGCATCGTTGGGCATGTTGATCGTCTTCGAGATCGCGCCCGAGATGAAGCTTTGCGCCGCGGCCATCATGGTGATGTGGCTGTCCACAGAAAGGAACCGCTTGCCCTTCTTGCCGCAGGGGTTGGCGCAGTCAAAGATCGGGTAGTGTTCGACCCGCAGATGCGGCGCACCTTCCAGCGTCATCGTCCCGCAGACATGGTCGTTTGCGGCCTCGATGTCAGCGCGGGAAAAGCCCAGCGATTTCAAGAGGTCAAAGGTCGGATCGTTGAGCTTGTCCGCCGGGATGCCGAGTACCTCGCGGCAGAACTCTTCGCCCAGCGTCCACTGGTTGAACACGAACCGGATGTCGAACGCGGTGGCGAGCGCCCCTTCAACCTTTTCGATCTGCGCCGGGCCAAAGCCGTGGCCAATCAGCGAGGTGTGGTTGATCCCCGGCGCGTTGCCCAGGCTGCCATGGCCGACAGCATAGCTGACGATCTCTTCGATCTGGCTGCTGGAGTAGCCCAGCTTTTCCAGCGCGGCCGGGACCGAACGGTTGATGATCTTGAAATAGCCGCCGCCGGCAAGCTTTTTGAACTTCACAAGGGCAAAGTCCGGCTCGATCCCGGTGGTGTCGCAATCCATGACCAGACCGATGGTGCCGGTGGGGGCGATCACGCTGGTTTGCGCGTTACGATAACCATGCGCTTCGCCCAGCTTCAGCGCCTCATCCCAGCTTGACATCGCCAGCTCGATCAGCGTGGCGTCCGGGCAGCCGGCGTGATCCAGCGGCACCGGCTTGACGGCCAGGTCTTCATAGCCGGTCGTGGCGCCATAGGCCGCGTTGCGGTGGTTGCGGATGACGCGCAGCATGTGGTCCTTGTTGCGGTTGTAACCGCTGAAGGCGCCCAGCTCACCGGCCATTTCGGCGCTGGTGGCATAGGCCACACCGGTCAGGATCGCGGTCAGTGCACCGCACAGCGCCCGGCCCTCGTCGCTGTCATAGGAGTAGCCCATGTTCATCAAGAGGCCGCCGATATTGGCATAGCCCAGACCCAGCGTGCGGAAGTCATAGCTGAGCTGCGCGATTTCCTTCGACGGGAACTGCGCCATGGTCACGCTGATCTCCAGCGTCAGGGTCCAAAGCCGTGTCGCGTGCATATAGGTTTCCGCGTCGAACTTGCCGTCCTTGAGGAAGGTCAGCAGGTTCATCGAGGCAAGGTTACAGGCCGTGTCGTCGAGGAACATGTACTCCGAGCACGGGTTCGAGCCGCGGATCTCGCCATCCTCGGGGCAGGTGTGCCAGGCATTGACGGTGTCGTGGAACTGGATACCCGGGTCGGCGCAGGCCCAGGCGGCGTGACCCACCTGCTCCCACAGTTCCCGCGCCTTGATCGTTTTGGCAACGCTGCCATCGGTGCGGCGAATGAGTTCCCAATCGGCATCCTCGCGCACCGCCTGCAGGAAGGCATCTGTCACACGGATCGAGTTGTTGGAGTTCTGGCCCGAAACGCTGGCATAGGCCTCAGAATCCCAGTCGGTGTCATAGGTCGGGAATTCGATGCTGGCATAGCCCTGGCGCGCGTAATCCAACACCCGCTTGACGTAAGTCTCGGGGATCTGGATGTTTTTCGCCGCGCGGATCGCCCCCTTCAAAGCGTCGTTCTTCTTGGGGTCATAGGCGTCGTCTTCGGCGCCATCCCAAAGCTTGATCGCCTCAAAGAGCCCGTTGAGCATCTTTTCGTGCATCTTCGACCCGGCGACGATGCTGGCGACCTTCTGCTCTTCCTTGACCTTCCAGTTGATGAATTCCTCGATATCCGGGTGGTCGGCGTCGCAGATCACCATCTTGGCGGCGCGACGCGTGGTGCCGCCCGACTTGATCGCGCCCGCGGCCCGGTCACCGATCTTGAGAAAGCCCATCAGGCCGCTCGACTTGCCGCCGCCCGACAGTGCTTCGCCTTCGCCACGCAGGTGGCTGAAGTTGGTGCCGGTGCCCGAGCCGTATTTGAACAGACGCGCCTCACGCACCCAGAGGTCCATGATCCCGCCTTCGTTCACCAGATCGTCGCTGACCGATTGGATAAAGCAGGCATGCGGTTGCGGGTGTTCATAGGCGCTGTCGGATTTCGTCAGCTTGCCGGTCTTGTAGTCGACATAGTGGTGGCCCTGGCTCGGCCCGTCGATGCCATAAGCCCAGTGCAGGCCGGTGTTGAACCACTGCGGCGAATTGGGGGCCGCGGTCTGCGTGGCCAGCATGTGGCGCATTTCGTCATAATAGGCGCGCGCGTCTTCCTCGGTCGAGAAATAGCCGCCCTTCCAGCCCCAATAGGCCCAGGCGCCTGCCAGACGGTCGAACACTTGCTTGGACGACGTCTCACCCACGCGCGGCGTGTCCGATTTCGCCGGCACCGAGCGCCACAGGAATTCCGGCACGTCCTTTTCCTTGACCGGCTTCAATTCGGTCGGCACGCCGGCCTTGCGGAAATACTTCTGCGCGATCACGTCGCTTGCGACCTGGCTCCACGATGCGGGCACCTCAAGCTCATCAAGCTTGAACACGATGCTCCCGTCGGGATTGCGGATTTCAGAGGTGGTCGTGACAAAGTCGATCCCTGCATAAGCGTCCTGATCGGCTTTTGTGTACTTGCGTTCGATTTTCATCGTGGCTGCCCCATTCCAGCGTTTACCGTTCCCTGCCGTCTCGCGACCGTCAGAAGACACAGAACCACCCCTCACGCCGTGCGCGGCGTGTCGAAACCTGCTGTTTCGTTACTTGTCGTTGGTTCTACCGTCCCTGCGGGTCTGCCACTATATCTTGTGGCTAATGCGACCGGCCAGCACAACGTGTCCTATTCGGGGGTTTTCGGTCAACGACTTTTTTCACCAATTCGGCATATATTTTGTGTTGACGGACGCCTAACACACTAGGGGTGCCATTGCCGGCCTGATTCCTCCCCAATGGCTTGTTGCGGTTATCCTTCGCAAAACCGGAAAAAAGCGCCTGTGTCGCGAGAGGTTATCCACAGAACCTGAGACAGAACTTGAACGAGGTGGCTCTCAGCACTTCCGCTGCGTCATGGCATTGATCGCTGTGGCCACGCGACAACGGTTCAAGTGCGAACAGGGATTCACGCAGCCCGCAGAGGGTCTACGAGATTCGGCGCGACTTTTTCTGGAGCCGGAGGGCACATGAAAAAGCCAACTGCTACAATGCCGTCGAGAGGCACGCATTCCCGTGGCTGCGCGCGCCCCCCCGTGAATGCACCGGACGCCTCACCGCAAAGCAAACGCCAAGAGCACGAGGCACAAGACGATATTCAGCCCCACGATCACCAGGGCCAACCGCCGCCGTGAGTTCATCTGGCGCAAAAGATCAATCATAATCAAACCGTTCTGTCAGGATGCGATGGGACGGTGTGCCCCGGCGGATCAGGTGATCTTCGACAACGTCCATCATGATGGCGGGCCCGCAAATCACGAACACCCAGTCCTTGATCTCTGCCGCGCTGAACATGCGATCCAGAAGTTCTGGCGTGACAACACCTGTCTCGCCTGTCCAGTCCGCGGGTGGTTCGGACAACACATAGGTCACCTCTTCGGCGTCCAGTTCATCGCGACAGACGATTTGCGCGATGCTTCTGTTGCCATAAAGGATCCTGACCTGACGCGGATCGTCGGTCAGACGCATCTGCCTCAGGATACCCAACAGCGGGGCGATTCCGATGCCCCCCGCGATCAAGGCCACGCCTGGTTCGGTCCGGCCTTCGACAGACAGGCTGCCATAGCCGCCGTCCAGATAAGCGCTGGTCCCTGGTTCGATTTGGCCGACGGTCCGGGTGAAATCCCCAAGCTCTTTGATCATAAATGACACCGTTGTTCCCGACGCGGGCGCCGAGGAAATCGAAAACGGATTCTCCTTCAGCGAAAACGCGCTGTGACCTACATTCAACCAGGCAAACTGCCCAGCAGAATAATCAAGCCCCGCACCGCGGTCAGGCGCCACCGTCAACTCCCACTGTTTGGGCGAAAGTTGCGTGACGCTTGTCACATGCCACGCGCGGGACCTCTCGAAGAGCGGCACAATCAGGTAGACGGAAAACAGCGATCCAACAGCAAGGATGGTCAGCCCCAGCCAGAGCCAGGTCATGACCGGCTGCGATCCATACCGCCCTGCATAGACGGCATGGTGCAGCAACAACATCGCGATCACAGCTGCACCGAGGCCGTGCATCAGGCGCCAGCCCTCGTATTTGTAGTCCAATTGCGTGCGGTAAACCGCAAAGAGCACAAGGCTCGGCAGCAACAGAAACGCGGCGATCCCGGAGGAAAGCAGCACGAAGTCGGTGGTGTGCGTAAGCTGGCGCGTCGGGTCCCAGGGGCGATGACCGCCCGCAGGCGACGTGCTGTAGAGAAACGGGTGCAGCAAGGCAAACAGCAACGCTGAACGCGCCATCAATTGGTGAAACCGCATGGTCACATCCATGCCAATGCGCTTGGAAATGGTCTTGAACCGGCCGGACAGCACGAATTCCGCCAGGATGATCGAAAAGGCCAGCATGCCAAGGCCAGACGCAAGTTCGTCACGCAACGGCCGCGGTGGACCACCAACAGCCCATGAGACGATCAATGGCAGTGTGACGATGGCGAGATAAGCGATGAGCAAGAGGGGCGGTTTCACAGTCACAAACTGATGCATCTATAGCGCTGACGCAACGGGCTCGGCGGTTGGCGACGTTCCTCAACGGGGCAACTCAAACACGCCGGCGCAACTGGACGCGCAAGGAAAACGCCCGTCGATAGGTCGAACCCGACATCAGTTAAAGAAGTGGTCGGGGCGGCGAGATTCGAACTCACGACCCCCTGTACCCAAAACAGGTGCGCTACCAGACTGCGCTACGCCCCGACTGAGGCCCGTTTAGCGGCCGGCGCCCGTCTTGAAAAGGCCAAATCACTCACAAGGCCAGGCGGCATCCTCGATCGCGCTATGGCGCATCTGGGCACCCACCTCGATGCCTAGCATCCGCGCCATCCCACCGTTGATCTCGAGCACATATTGGATGCCTGCGCCGCCGGGGATCGATGTCAGATCACCCGGAATGGCGTTTTCATGGATTCGCCGCACGGTGCCCGACGAATCGGCAAAGAGCATGTCGAGGGGAATCAGCGTGTTCTTCATCCAGAACGCCACCGGCTGCGGGTTGTCATAGACAAAGAGCATGCCCTGGCTGGCCGCCATCTTTTCAACGAACATCAATCCGCGTGACCGTTCCCGCGCTGTATCCGCAACCGTGACGCCAAACCGTGCTTCGCCGAATTCGCCGCGCAGCCAGATCGTGCCTTCGTTACAGGCTTGGTCAGCCTGCGCCGCAAACGGTGCGGCCAAACCAACGGCTAGTGCGACAGCGCGAATTCCCATGCGTTTACCTCGGTTGCCATGCGGCCGCGCTTGCCGTCGATGACCCGGATGGCCAAAGCCTCGCCCGGTTGCAGATCAGCAAGGCCCGAGCGGCGCAGCACTTCGATATGTATAAACACATCATCCGGCTTGCCAAACACATTGGCGAAGCCAAAACCCTTGGCCTTGTCGAACCATTTCACCCGCGCCGGTTCCAGCGGCGCGGCACGAATCACTTCCGGGTCGATATCCTCGAAATCCGCGAGCGGTGCCGAGTCTGATGCGGCGGGTGGTTCGATCTTGAGCACTTCGGTGGCTTGCACCCCGCGCTCGGTGTTCTGAGTTTCGATCTCAATGCGCGCACCATCGGCAACAGAACTCTGCCCAAAGTTGCGCAAAACATTCGCATGGAGCAGAATGTCGGGCCCACCTTCATCCGCAACGACAAACCCGAAGCCTTTGATTGGGTCGAACCACTTTACTTTACCGACAACGCGATGCGTGTCATTTTCTTGCTGTCTCAACGCTTTGTCCACGTTTCTTATTTGACGTATCCCCAGGTTAAGTCATGCGACAAGCCTGCCCCCCGATGCAAGACATGCGATCATGGCTTTTTTGTGTCAGGTGACGTTAAGATACGTGACAGTTAGGGGTTTAGTCTTTGAATATCCCAGCTTTTTTCTGCCTCAGACCAGCGCCAGCGGAACCGGTCGTGCAGCCGAAAGGCGCCGTCTGCCCAGAACTCGATCTCTGACGGAACCAATCTGTAGCCGCCCCAATGTGGGGGTCGGGGTGGATTTGGGCCCTTTGTGGCAGTGATTTTCGCCACTTCGGCCATCAGCGCCGCACGGCTTTCCAGGGGTTGCGACTGCCGCGATGCCCAGGCCCCCAGCCGGCTTTTGAGCGACCGCGACGCATAGTATTCATCCGCCTTCGGCCCCTCTTCCTTTTCAACCCTGCCGCGCACGCGCACCTGCCGCTGCAAGCTTTTCCAGTGCAGCACGAAGGCGGCCTTGCCGGCGTGGTCCAATTCCGCGGCCTTTGCGCTTTCATAGTTCGTGTAAAACACAAAGGCGTCGTCCTCGATCTCTTTGAGCAGGACCATGCGCACATTGGGCAGCCCGTCGGCATCCACCGTCGACAGCGCAATCGCGTTGGGATCGTTCACTTCGCTCTGCTCGGCCTCGCCCAGCCAAGTGCGCGCGATCTGGAACGGATCATCGCCGGCAAAGATCCCTGTTCTGTCGCTCATCACCCTCTCCGTCTTGGCAAGGCCCTTGTGGTCGCCCGGTCGCAGCCGGAATGCAAGCCTTGATGTCACCCGCTCTGGCCTTGATGGGGGGCAATGGATAGCCTAAAGCACGCGCAGTGCAGGATTTGGGGGACTTTTACCTTATGTCGAACGATTTGATGGCGGGAAAACGCGGCCTGATCATGGGGCTGGCCAACGACAAATCCATCGCCTGGGGCATTGCGAAGGCGTGTGCGGATGCCGGCGCCGAGCTGGCGTTTTCCTATCAGGGGGAAGCGTTGAAAAAGCGGGTGGATCCGCTTGCCGGTCAATTGGGCAGCGACATCGTGCTGCCCTGTGACGTGGGGGACGAGGCCTCGATTGATGCGCTGTTCGATGGGCTCAAGCAACGCTGGGACGGTCTGGACTTCGTTGTGCACGCGATCGGATTTTCCGACAAGAACGAGCTGCGTGGGCGCTATGTCGATACCAGCCGTGACAACTTTACCATGACGATGGATATCTCGGTCTACAGCTTTACTTCCGTCATGCAACGCGCTGAAAAGATGATGAAAAACGGGGGATCGGCCCTCACGATGACGTATTACGGCGCCGAACGGATCATGCCGCACTACAACGTGATGGGGGTGGCCAAAGCCGCTTTGGAAGCTTCGGTGCGCTACCTGGCCGAAGACCTGGGCAAAGACGGCATTCGCGTCAATGCGATCAGCGCCGGGCCGATCAAGACGCTGGCGGCCAGCGGCATCGGCGATTTCCGCTACATCATGAAGTGGAACGAATACAACTCCCCCCTGCGGCGCAACGTGACGATCGAGGATGTGGGCAAATCGGCGCTGTACCTGCTGTCCGATCTCGGCAGCGGTGTGACCGGCGAGACGCATCACGTGGACGCCGGTTACCACGTGGTCGGCATGAAGGCGGTTGATGCCCCAGACATGACCAAAGGCTAAGCGCGGATGGAGTGGACCCATCTTCTGGCCTTCAACCTGGCGCTTCTGGCCGCGATGGCGGCCCCCGGCCCGGCTTTGCTCTTTGCGCTCAGGCAATCCATCGCGGGTGGATTTCGTGTGGGCGCGGCCACCGGATGCGGGCTGGCGCTCGCCGCGGCGGGCTGGACGGCGGCGGCGCTTTTGGGTCTCGAGGCGGTGTTTATCGTCTTTCCCTGGGCCTACACGGTGATGAAGTTTGTCGGTGCCGCGTACCTCATGTGGATCGCCTACGGGCTCTGGCGCGATGCCAGCCGCCCGGTGACAGACAGCGCAAGGCCCGGCGCGCGGGCCTTTTGGGGCGGCGCGCTGGTCAATCTGAGCAACCCCAAATCCGTGCTTTTTGCCGCCTCGGTCCTTGTGGTGATCTTTCCGCCTGATATG
>JASJCC010000073.1 GCA_030066175.1 Paracoccaceae bacterium
GCTGGCTGCTGTCAACACGCTGGAAGGCGGGGAAACCTACTTCCTGGCCTTCGGTGGTCTGCGCCTGGACATGGGTGACACCGATGGTGCGTTTGACGCCGCCCTGACCGAAGTTGCCATCGGCGGCTCGATCGCGGACGATCACACCACCCACGGCGGCTACAGCGGCAACGGTGGTCTGGACGCTGTCTATGACGGTCAGATCGCACGCTTCTCGTACAGCACCGGCGGCTTCACCGGCCACCTGTCGGCTGAAATCGACGACACCGGCACCTTTGACCCGATCTGGGGTATTGGTGTGGCCTATGCGGGCAGCTTCGGCGGCACCGACATCGGCGTTGGCCTCGGTTACCAGTCCGGTGACGAAACCAACTCGGACGTGTCGGTTGCTCTGACCAACATCGCCGTTCTTCTCGCCGTTGGTGCGCTGCCTCCGGGTGCGTCCAACGAAGCCATCCTGCTGGCCGCTCTGGGCGCTGCTGCGCACGAGCCGCACGAGATCTGGGGTGCAAGCCTGAGCGCGACCTTCGCCAACGGTTTCCAGGGTATCCTGAACTACAGCGAAGCTGACTTCGGCGATGTCGCCACCGTCATCGGTGGTCGTTCGGTCGTGAAGCAGAAGCACATGGCAATCGGCCTGGGCTACACCATGAACGCCCTGACCATCGGCGTGAACTACGGTCAATACAATGACCTGCTGGGTGTCGAAGGCCTCGACTCCACCGGTTACGGCCTCGCGGTCAACTACGACCTCGGCGGCGGTCTGGAAGCCCAGTTCGGCTACGGTAAGACCGACATCGACCTCGACCTGCCGGGCTTCTCGGCTTCGACCGAAGTCGACCAGTACTCGCTGGGTCTGGCAATGACCTTCTAAGGTCAACCGCCATACGGCAAAGAGAGAGCGGGCCTTGCGCCCGCTCTTTTCTTTTTTGGGGGGTCAATGCTCAAATTTGGGGCAAAATCGCCCCTTTTGGCGGGAATCCGCCGCTGGAGACGCAACCGGATGCCATTTCTTGGCCCAACCTGTGCCTCAAGAACATCACTTTTGGCTAAATCTCGGCTCAACCCCAAGACGTCGCCGCGCGGTGGTGTCATAGATTATCTGTCAATTTCACTCGCACGGTGTGATTCTGTGCGTTCACAAACAGGAAAACGAGTTATGAAACGTATCCTTCTTGCCAGCTCCGCACTGGTCGCATCCGCCGGGATCGCATCGGCGCAAGGCGTCGAAGTCACCGGCTTCGCAGAAATCGGTATCCTTGGCGGCGACGTCTACGCCACCGAGCAGTTCCACACCGACGTTGAAGTCACCTTCACCATGACCGGTGAAGCCGACAACGGCCTGACATTTGGTGCCGTCGTACAGCTCGACGAGCCGCTGGCTGCTGTCAACACGCTGGAAGGCGGGGAAACCTACTTCCTGGCCTTCGGTGGTCTGCGCCTGGACATGGGTGACACCGACGGTGCGTTTGACGCCGCCCTGACCGAAGTTGCCATCGGCGGCTCGATCGCGGACGACCACACCACCCACGCCGGCTACAGCGGCAACGGTGGTCTGGACGCAGTCTATGACGGTCAGATCGCTCGTGTGTCCTACTCTGCTGGTGACTTCACGCTGCACGCGTCGACCGAGATCGACGACACCGGCACCTTCGACTCGATCTGGGGTCTGGGTGTTGCCTACGCCGGCAGCTTTGGCGGCACCGACATCGGCGTCGGCCTGGGTTACCAGACCGGTGACGAAACCAACTCGGACGTGTCGGTTGCAGTGACCAACGTCGCTGTTCTGGCCGCCATCCTGGCGCTGCCGCCGGGTGCGTCCAACGAAGACATCCTGGTCGCCGCTCTGGGCGCAGCAGCGCACGAGCCGCACGAGATCTGGGGTGTCAGCCTGAGCGCGACCTTCGCCAACGGTTTCCAGGGTATCCTGAACTACAGCGAAGCTGACTTTGGCGACGTTGTCACCATCCTTGGCGGCCGTTCGGTGGTCAAGCAGAAGCACATGGCAATCGGCCTGGGCTACACCATGAACGCCCTGACCATCGGCGTGAACTACGGCCAGTACACCGACCTGCTGGGTGTCGAAGGTCTGGACTCCACCGGTTACGGCCTCGCGGTCAACTACGACCTGGGTGGCGGTCTGGAAGCCCAGTTCGGCTACGGTAAGTCGGACATCGACTTCAGCATCCCTGGCTTCTCGGCATCGACGAGCTTCGACCAGTACTCGCTGGGTCTGGCAATGACCTTCTAAGGTCAAACGCCATACGACAAAGAAAGAGCGGGCCTTGCGCCCGCTCTTTTCTTTTGGCGTGTGGGCAGGTAGCACCGGCGCAGGAGACCTGCCATGCTGCCGATGACCCCGCGCGACAAATCTCAGCTGTTTCAACGCGCCAAGCAGTACCGCGCGCAGGGCAAGCCGGACCAGGCGCAGTTGGATCTGCAACGGCTGATCCTCGCCGATCCAAACATCCCCGAAGCCCATCTGGAACTGTCGCATGTGGCGTTTGATCTGGGCGATCGCGACGCCTGCATTGCGCGCCTTCAGGCCGCCATAAAACTGGCGCCGCAGGCCCCTGCCCTCTGGGCCTTTGCCGCCGACCGCTACCGGCATTTCGGCATGGTTGACGCGTCGCTGGCGGCTTTTGACAAGACCATCGCGCTGGATCCCAAAAGCCTGCGCGCCAAGGTCGAACGCGCGCAATACCTGCAGACCCTCGGCCGCTTTGACGAGGCGGAAAGCGCCTTTCGCAAGCTGCTCAAACGTCATCCCGACGATGGCGAGATGTACCGCACCTTTCTCGGTGCCAAGACACTGAAAAAGGGCGATCCGCTGATCCGCCAGATGCGCCAGCTTTACGCCCATCCGCGGATGGGTGATGCGGGCAAGATGCATCTGGGCTTTGCGCTGGCCAAGGCGATGGAGGATACCGGTGAGCCTTCCAAGGTCTTTGGCTTTCTCGACCGCGCCAACGCGCTGCAACGCAAGGCGGCGCCTTATCATCGCGCGACCCGTCAAGCCGAGGCGCAGGCCTGCCGCGCCGCGCAAGACGGCGCCGATCTAACACCGGTTGGCAGCCCTGGCCCGATCACCCCGGTCTTTGTCACTGGGATGCCGCGTTCGGGCACAACGCTGGTCGAACAGATCATCGCCAGCCACAGCAACGCCACCGCCGGTGGCGAGCTGGGCCATGCGCTGAAACAAGCGATGCTCGTCTTGGGCAAGAACAGCGCGCTACGGCCGCTGGCCGAGCTGACGCCCGACGATCTGGCGACCTGGGCAAAACGCTATTTCACCCTGGCAACCCGCGATACCGGGGCGACGCAAGGCGTGATCACCGACAAATCGATCCAAAGCCACATGATCTTTGGCCTGATCCACCGCGGCCTGCCCGGCGCGCGGATCATCGTTGTGCAGCGCGACCCGCGCGACATTGCGCTGTCGATGTACAAGAACCACTTCAAGCTGGGCACACATCGTTATGCCAACAGCCTTGGCGACATCGCCGAGGCGATCAAGGACTTCCGCGCCAGCGTCGCCTATTGGAAGGGCCGGATGCCCGGCGTCCTCCACGAGGTGCGCTATGACGAGCTGGTCGCCGATCCCGAACCGCAGGCGCGGGGAATTGTTGCTGCCGCCGGGCTTGAATGGGAGGACGCGTGCCTCAACTTCCACCAAAGGCAGACGGCGGTGAAAACGCTCAGCGTCGCGCAGGTCCGCCAGCCGATCCATGCCGGGCGGCGCGCGGCGTGGCGGAGATATGAGAAAGAAATGCAGCCGTTCATTGAGGCCTGGGGGGACACGCCATGGGACTAAGCGAGATCGAAACCCGCATTCAAAAGGCCTGTGATGAGGCCGGTCGTGACCGCGCCTCGGTTCAGCTGATCGCGGTCAGCAAGGTGCAGCCTTTGGAGCGGATCGAGGCGGTGTTGGAACAGGGCCACCGGCTTTTTGGCGAGAACCGCGTGCAGGAGGCGGCTGGTAAATGGCCGGACTTTCAGCAGCGGTTTGACGATGTCTCGGTCCACCTGATCGGCCCCTTGCAAAGCAACAAGACCCGGCAGGCGATAGAGCTCTTTGACGCGATTCATTCGGTGGACCGCCCCAAGCTTGCCAAGGCCATCGCGCGCATCGCCGATGAGCTGGGGCACTGCCCCGATCTCTTCATCCAGGTGAATACCGGGGAAGAGCCGCAAAAGGCCGGCGTGATGCCCGACGACACCGATGCCTTTGTCGCGCAATGCCGCGATCTGGGACTGCCGATCAAGGGGTTGATGAGCATCCCCCCGGTCGAAGAAACCCCATCGCTGCATTTCGCTTTGCTGGCGAAACTGGCCGCGCGCAACGGGCTGGACGGGTTGTCGATGGGGATGAGCAGCGATTTTGAAGAGGCAATTGCGCTGGGGGCCACACATATCCGCGTCGGATCCGCGATCTTCGGCGCACGCGTCCGACAAGGATAAGTCCAGATTGCGCCCGCGCTAGGGCCAGACTATCCTGCGCGCCATGGCAATTCCGGTCGAAACCTTTTTCCTGACCCCCGAGGGCCAGGGCACCTTGCAGGCGCGCATCCAACAGATGGTGGCCGAGGGCATCCTGTCCGGCCGCTTTCAGCGCGGGGAAAAGCTGCCCTCCTCGCGCAAACTCGCGACGCATCTGGGGGTCAACCGGATCACCGAGACGCTGGCCTATACCGAGCTTTTGGCCAATGATTACCTGATGTCGCGTGGGCGCTCGGGCTATTTCGTCAGCGACAATGCGCCCGAACCACCGCGCTTTGCGCCGCAAAGCTTGCCCGAAGACCGCATCGATTGGGACACGGTGATCGCACAGCATTTTGCCGGCGGGACGCGGCTGGAGAAACCCGCCGACTGGGCGCGCTATCGCTATCCCTTCATCTATGGCCAGACCGATCCGCAGCTTTTTGACCACGCCAATTGGCGGCTTTGCGCGATGCAGGCGCTGGGGGCCAAGGATTTCGCCGCGCTGACGCAGGACCACTTTGATCAGGACGATCCTGAACTGGTCAGCTTTATCGCCCGTCACACCTTGCCCCGCCGCGGCATCGTTGCGGGGCCCGAACAGATCCTGATCACGCTGGGGGCGCAGAATGCCTTGTGGCTGGCGGCGCAGGTGTTGGCGCATGGCCGCCGCGTCGCCATCGAAGAGCCTTGCTACCCCGCCCTGCGCGACATCCTTGACCAGAGCCATGCCCGCATGGCCGCCGTCACCGTGGATGACAAAGGCCTGCCGCCCGAGGGTATCCCGGCCGGGACCGACGTGATCTTTACCACGCCCAGCCACCAATGCCCGACCTCGGCCACCTTACCGCGCGCCCGGCGCGAGGCGCTGCTGAAGCGCGCGACGGAGATTGGCGCCTTGATCGTCGAGGATGATTACGAATTCGAGATGTCGTTCCTGAAATCCCCCAGCCCGGCGCTCAAAAGCCTCGATCGCGATGGGCGGGTGATCTATGTCGGCAGCTTTTCAAAATCGCTCTTTCCCGGGCTGCGGCTGGGATACCTTGTCGGCTCGGCGCCGTTTATCCGCGAAGCCCGCGCGCTGCGCGCCTCGGTGCTGCGGCATCCGCCCGGACATATCCAGCGCACGGCGGCGCATTTCCTCAGCCTTGGGCATTACGACGCGCTGATCCGGCGCACCGGGCGGGCGCTGAACGAACGGCGCCAGGCGCTGGAAAAGGCGGTGCGCAAATACGGGCTAGAGATCGCGGGTAAGGGCGCGCATGGCGGGTCGTCGATCTGGATGCAGGCGCCCGAGGGCGTGGATACCGAAAAGCTCGCCCTGCGCCTGCGCGAAGACAGCGTGCTGATCGAGCCCGGCGCGCCGTTCTTCAAGGCGCGCAATCCGCCGCGGCACTATTACCGGCTGGGCTATAGCTCGATTCCGGTGGAGCGGATCGAAGAGGGTGTCGCCCTGATCGCCGCGGCGCTTGCACGTCCCGGCGGGGGCGGCTAACCCGGGGCCATGCGGATCATACGTGATTATCAGTTTGTCAGAGCGCGCGATCGCGGCGCCAGCGTCGCCATCGGCAATTTCGACGGTGTGCATCTGGGCCATCAATCGGTGATCGAACTGGCCCGCAGCGCCGCCGGGGATGCGCCGCTGGGCGTGCTGACATTCCAGCCGCATCCGCGCGAATACTTCGCCCCCGACACCGCCCCCTTTCGCCTGATGAGCCCCGAGGCCCGCGCCTCGCGTCTCGCCAAGCTGGGGGTGGAGCGGCTCTATCAGTTGAACTTCAACGCCGCTTTGGCCGCGCTGACACCGGACGTCTTTGCGCAGAAGGTGATTTGCGATGGGCTGGGGCTGAGACATGTGGTGATCGGGGCGGATTTCTGTTTTGGCAAGGGCCGCGCCGGCACCGCCGAAGACTTAGAACGCTTTGGCGCGCAGATGGGCTTTGGCGTAACCAAGGCGCCCTTGCTGGAAAACAAAGGCGTGCAAGTGTCCTCGACCGCAATCCGGCAGGCGCTCAGCGACGGCCGCCCGCGCGACGCCGCGGCCCAACTGGGCCACTGGCACCGGATCGAAGGCCAGGTGATCAGCGGCGAACAGCGCGGACGCGAGCTGGGTTATCCCACGGCCAACATGTCGATCGACGGGCTGCACCCGCCGCGCTTTGGCGTTTATGCGGTGCTCGTTGATATCGTCGATGGCCCGCATCAGGGCAGCTATCACGGCGCAGCGTCCTTGGGCGTACGGCCGATGTTCGGCGAAAACCGACCCAACCTGGAAACCTTCCTCTTTGACTTCAAGGGTGACCTTTACGGCACCACCCTGTCGATTGCGCTGGTGGAGTTCCTGCGGCCCGAGATGAAGTTCGACGGGCTCGAGGCGCTGATCACCCAGATGGATGCCGATTGTGTGCAGGCCCGCGCCATATTGGGCGCTTTATGACCGATCCGATTGACCGTTCCGGCCTGGCCCCGCGTTTCTGGGAACGCAAGAAGCTGACAGACATGTCGCCAACCGAGTGGGAGGCGCTCTGCGACGGCTGCGGCAAGTGCTGCCTCAACAAGCTCGAAGACGAAGACACCGGCCATGTGGAGCTGACCCGGGTGGCCTGTCGCTTGTTCGACGACACCACCTGCCGCTGCGCGCAATACGAGATCCGCCACCAGTTCGTACCCGAATGCATCGTGCTGAAACCCGGCAATATCGACAGCCACGCCTATTGGATGCCCGCCACCTGCGCCTATCGTCTGTTGTGGGAGGGCAAGCCGCTGTTCGACTGGCACCCGCTGATCTCGGGCACCGCTGACAGCGTGCACGCCGCGGGGGTCAGCATGCAGCACCGCACGGTGGCCGAATTCGAGGTGCCCGAGGACGATTGGGAAGACCACATCATAGAGGAACCGCAATGACCGACACCGTGATGCATTTCGCCTCGGACAATGGCGGCCCGGTGCCGCCGCAAGTGCTTGAGGCGCTGACCCGCGCCAATGACGGCTATGCCTGGGCCTATGGCGCCGACCCGGTGTCGCAAGAGGTGGTTGCCGGTGTCCGGGCGTTGTTCGAGGCGCCCGAGGCCGCGGTGCATCTGGCCGCGACCGGCACAGCGGCCAATGCGCTGGCATTGGCCTGCCTCTGCCCGCCCTTTGCGACGGTCTTTTGCTCACCCGTCGCGCATATCCACGAGGATGAGTGCAATGCACCCGAGTTCTACACCGGCGGGGCCAAGCTGACGCTGGTGCCGGGCGCCGACAAGATGACGCCAGAGGCCCTGCGCGCCAGCATCCAGGCCGAAGAAACCCGCGGCGTGCATGGCCCGCAGCGCGGGGCGGTGTCGCTGACCACAGTGACCGAGCGCGGATCGGTCTATGCGCTGGACGAGCTGCGCGCGCTTTGTGACGTGGCCAAGGAGTTTGACCTGCCGGTGCATCTGGACGGCGCGCGTTTCGCCAATGCCTGCGTGGCCCTTGGCTGCAAACCGGCCGAGATGACGTGGAAGCTGGGCGTGGATGTCGCTGTCTTTGGCGGTACCAAGAACGGGTTAATGGGGGCCGAAGCGGTCGTGTTTTTCGACCCCGCCAAATCCTGGGAGTTTGAGCTGCGCCGCAAACGCGGCGGGCACCTTTTCTCCAAGCACCGCTATATGGCGGCGCAGATGCAGGCCTATCTGGCCGGCGATCTCTGGCGCGATCTGGCCACCCGCGCCAATGCTGCCTGCGCCCGTCTGGCGACGGGCCTGCGTACAGCCGGCATTCGCATCGCCAGCGGGGCTGAGGCCAACATGATTTACTTCGAGGCCACGGCCGCCCAACATCGCACCCTGAAAGCTGCCGGCGCGCTGTATCACGCGTCTGGCGATCTAGAGGCCGCCGCGCCGGATGCACTGCTGCTTGGCCGGCTGGTCTGTGACTGGTCGCAAAGCGAGGCCAGCATCGACCGCTTTGTCGACACCCTCAAAGCGGTGTAACGAACTTTAGTTTAGCTGAAAGTGCAGCTCATAGCTGCCATCGTGGAACGCGCCGAAGAGATCGGGGATATCGGGGTGGTCCACAGGCTCCCCGGAATAATCCGCCACCAGGTTCTGTTCCGACACATAAGCGACGTAAAAGCTCTGATCGTTTTCGGCCAGAAGATGGTAGAACGGCTGTTCCTTGGCAGGCCGCGCCTCTTCCGGGATGGCCTCGTACCATTCCTCGGTATTGCTGAATTCCGGGTCGACATCAAAGATCACACCGCGGAACGGGTGCTTGCGATGGCGGACGACCTGGCCCAGATGATATTTGGCGCGGTGGTGTTGCATAAGGTGCCTCTACAACCCTGTTTTAGCGCTTTCAATGGGGGGTTGTCCAACTTTTGGACACATTTTCGCCGGAAACACTCTGTGAAGCAAAGGCACACAGTCCGCTCCCGACGCCCAAGCGACCATCTGCCGCCGCTGAAAAAACCGGCGAAATCGTGATTCCCCAGATGCGGACAATCGGGTAGACTGCATCAAAACAACAATGAAAACGCGAGAGGCAGATGAGCAGATGGCTTCGCGCATTGGTGATCCTTCTCTTTGCCGCGTCCTGCGGGGGCGGCGGATCGAACCAGGCACCGCGCAACCTCGATAACGCCTGTTCGATCCTGGAACAGCGCCGCGGCTATATCCGCGCCTTCCGTGCGGTGGAGCGTAAATGGGGTGTGCCGGTGCATGTGCAGATGGCCACGATCTATCAGGAGAGCAAATTCATCGCGGACGCGCGCACACCGTTTCGTTATGCGCTGGGGGTGATCCCGATGGGGCGGCAAAGCTCGGCCTTCGGCTACAGCCAGGCGCTGGATGGCACGTGGGAGGAATACCTGCAGGACACCGGCACACGCCGCGCCCGCCGCGACGACATCCGCGACGCAACTGACTTCATGGGCTGGTACATGGTCGGCACGCGCGAGCAGTTGGGCATCCCGCTTTGGGATGCACAGCGGCAGTACCTGGCGTATCACGAAGGCCGCGCAGGGTATCGCCGCGGCAGCTATAACGCCAAAAGCTGGCTCTTGCGCGTCGCCGCCGAGGTTGGCGAGCGCGCCCTCACCTACGAATCGCAACTGGCCCGCTGCCGGGCGGCGCGTTAGAGCCCTTTCCGAAAAACATGTCCCCGTAACGCTGCCTGAAATCAGAGATTTCAACGCGCCACGGGGCAACGCGTATTCCATGTATTCGGACAGATGCGTTAGCGGTTCAGCTCCGCCTCAATCGAGAACACCCGATTGGGCAACGACGTCTTCTTGAGCCCGCCCAACACCACCGTGGTCTGGGTGCCGTCACCATCGATGATCACCCATTGCCGCAGCTCGACCGGGTTGCCGGTGAACTTCATCTGGATCCGGCCATATTGCGGGCGTTTGGGGTCCTGCGCCGTGACAATCGTCGCCGTGCCGTCATAGCTGTGGCCGGTCACCATCCCCGCCTGCGCCAGATTCACATTGCGCGCCAGGATGATCGACAGCGGAGTCTGGCTTAGCGGATAGGTATTGGGCTGCGCGCCCAGCTTGCGGTCGAGGATATAAACCGCCCCCGCCGTCGCCACCACCAGCGCGCGTTCGGGCGGGTTATAATCAAACCGCACCTTCCCCGGCCGCTTGATCAGGATCGTCCCGGTCGAGATCGTGCCATCCGAATTGATCTGCGTAAACGCACTTTCGGCGGACTGAATGGTGTTCAGATAGCGTGAGATTTCATTGAGGCTCAGCTTCTGCGCCTGCGCGGGCAAGCTCAACATCACGAATGCCAGCAATGCGGTGAACAAGGTACGGATCATCAAGGTCTTTCCTGTCTACAAAACTGCCCCATCCTCGCACCCCCGGCCCGGTTATGCGATAGCACAGCCCTTAACCAAGATATCGGTGGCAAAAGAATGCCAATCAAGGGCGCGGGCCTCACGCCCGTTCACACTCTCCCGTCACGAGCCAATCAAACCCGCACCGACTGCCCCTTCATCTTGCCAGGAAAACTCCGGGGGGTGCGGGGGGCTGGCCCCCCGCCTACCCACGTGCCCCAAAGCTCACTGCTCGGGCACCAGGATCTCGCGTTTGCCCACGTGATTGGCCGACGACACGACGCCTTCGTCCTCCATCTGCTCCACCAGCCGCGCGGCCTTGTTATAGCCGATACCCAGTTTGCGCTGGATGTATGAGGTCGAACATTTGCGGTCGCGGATCACGATGGCGACGGCTTGGTCATAAAGCGCATCTTCGCCGCCGGTATTGCCTCCGGTGTTGAGGCCCAACACCGCATCAATATTGTCGGCTTTCTCGTCATCTGGCCCTTCGACCACGCCGCCCACATATTCCGGCGGGCCAAAGGCCTTGAGGTGGTTGACGATCTCTTCGACCTCTTCATCGCTGACAAACGGCCCGTGGCAGCGGGTGATCTTGGCGCCGCCCGCCATGTAGAGCATATCGCCCATACCCAAGAGCTGCTCGGCCCCCATCTCACCAAGGATGGTGCGGCTGTCGATTTTCGAGGTCACCTGGAACGAAATCCGCGTCGGGAAATTCGCTTTGATCGTGCCAGTGATTACGTCGACCGACGGGCGCTGCGTCGCCATGATCAGGTGGATGCCCGAAGCACGGGCCATCTGCGCCAGGCGCTGGATGCAGGCCTCGATCTCTTTGCCCGCGACCATCATCAGGTCAGCCATCTCGTCGACGATGACGACGATATAGGGCATCTTCTTGGGCTCGATCTCTTCGGTTTCAAAGATCGGCTCGCCGGTTTCATCATCGAATCCAGTCTGCACCGTGCGTTCGAACATCTCGCCCTTCGACAGCGCGTCCGCCACCCGGCCGTTATAGCCGTCGATATTGCGGACCCCCATTTTGGACATCTTGCGATAGCGGTCCTCCATCTCACCGACGACCCATTTCAGAGCGACCACCGCCTTTTTCGGGTCGGTCACAACGGGCGACAGCAGGTGCGGGATCCCGTCATAGACGCTGAGTTCCAGCATCTTGGGATCGATCATGATCATCCGGCATTCTTCCGGCGTCAGCTTATACAGCAGGCTCAGGATCATCGTGTTGATCGCCACCGATTTGCCTGACCCGGTGGTGCCGGCGATCAGCAGGTGGGGCATCTTGGCGAGGTTGGCGACGATCGGATCGCCGCCGATATCCTTGCCCAGTGCCAGGGGGAGTTTCTGATTGCCATCGCCATAGTCCCGCGACGACAGGATTTCACGAAAGCCCACCATCTCGCGGTTGTCATTGGGCAGTTCGATCCCGATCACGCTGCGCCCCGGCACGGTCGACACACGCGCCGACAGCGCCGACATCGACCGCGCGATATCATCCGCCAGACCGATCACCCGGCTCGCTTTCAGGCCCGGTGCCGGCTCCAATTCGTACATCGTCACCACGGGGCCGGGGCGGACGCTGACGATCTCGCCTTTGACGCCGTAATCATCCAGAACGCTCTCCAACATGCGAGCGTTTTCCTCAAGCGCTTCATCACTCAGGTGATGACGCTCGATCCGGGCAGGGTTCATCAGCAAGGACAGCGGCGGCAGTTCGAATTCCGGGCGATTGTCTTCGAATTGCAGGCGCGGCTGCGCCTCTTCGCGTGCACGCCGAGACGGCTGGATCGGCTTGCGCGGCGTTTGCATCACAACCTTGCGGGGCTGCGCCGCCGGAATGTCAGTGCGCGGCATCAAGGCTTTCTCCGATACGGGCGCGGGATCGCGGTAATCGTCAAAATCGCGCATCTCGCCATAGGCATCGATCTCGTCAAGATCATCCGGCGCGGCGGGCAGATCCGGCTGAGGCGCCGGGGCAAAAGCCGTGCGTGACGCTGCTGTCAGCGGCGGTTCGGGTGGCAAATCACCCTCAGGCTTGAAGATCAAAGGATCCGGTCCGCGGCCACGGCCCTTGGTCAGCGGCTTGTCCGGGTCAGGCACGACGGCGGCAGCGGGATCGTCGCGCAGGCGGGATTTCACCACATCGGCAATGCGCGCCCGAACGCGGTCTTCGGCCGGGCGTTCGACATCGTGGTCGATCACGCCGTTTTCCACCAGCTCGGCGCCCGGCATGTCGGGAAGGGTCGGCTCGCGTCGGATCAGGTTGGGCATCCGCGCCAAGAACCCGGTCTTCTCGGCAGGCGCAGTCAAAATCGGTTCTTCCACCGGTGCTTCGGGCGCTTCCGCAGCCGCCAGATCCGCCCGGCGCACACGCGGCTGCACGGCGGCCTCGGCCGCGCGTTCCTCGGCCATGGCAGCGCGGTGGGCCCGGCGTTTGGCCTGTGCCGCATTCGCCTTTTGCGCCGCGGCCACGGCACCATTGGCAGTCTTGCCCAAAAGCTTCAGCACCATGGCGTAGGTCATAATCACACCGACGATCAGGAAGCGCGCCAGCGCCTTCAACTCGCCGCGGGTAAAGCCCAGAACAAAGGCCCCCAGCGCTAGGATCCCAAGCCCCAGCACCACCATCAGCATCTTGATGCCAAAGGCCGGCGCAAAAGGCAGAACGTTCAGCAAAGACCCCATCATCATGTCGCCAAAAAGTCCGCCAAGGCCGAAATTATGGCTCCACCCGGCGGTTTCTGGCAGGCCCGAGGCATAGACCGAACAGAGCGCAACCCAGATCGGCGCAAAGATCAGACAGCCCAGCGTGCGGCCATGATCGCGGTGCAGGGCAAGGCGCGCGCCCCAGACCACCAGCACCAGCGACACCGCCCAGCTGCCCCAGCCGACAATCATGAACAAGGGCGCCGCGACAGAAGCCCCCAGACGGCCCATCCAGTTCTGCACCGGCGCATCTGTCGCCGACAGCCAGCTGGGATCGTCCGGCGTATACGAGGCAATCATCGCACCGGCCATCAGGCCCAAGGCGACCAGCAACAGCCCGATCAATTCGGTTCCGCGCTTTTCGATCGCCTGCGCCATGTCGCTGTCAAGCAAGGGGTCACGCCCCCGGGTCTGATATGCCATTCTACGCCTCGTCTTTTTGTTCTTATCCGTACAGGCAGTCGCGGATTTTCATCAGCCCTGCCTCGGTCTCTGCTTTTGGGGCCACCATAGCGACCCGGATATATCCCTTGCCGGGGTTACCGGCCTCTGTGTCGCGCGCCAGATACGCACCTGGCAGCACCCGCACCCCGGTTTCACGCCAGAGCTTCAGCGCCGCCGCCTCGCCATCCTCAACCGGCAGCCACAGGAAGAACCCGGCCTGCGGCGACATGTATCCCGGCACATTGCCCAGGATGCGGTCGGCGAGCGCGTATTTCTCGGCATAGAGCGCGCGGTTTTCGATCACATGCGCCTCGTCCGCCCAGACCCGTTCGGCGACCTTTTGCAAGGGCAGCGGCAAGGGCGCGCCGGCATAGGCGCGCAGCTGGCGGATGCGGTGGATCGTTTCCGGCCCACCGGCCACAAAGCCCGAGCGCAGCCCGGGCAGGTTTGAGCGTTTCGACAGCGAATGAAAGATCACCACCCGTTCGGGATGCGCGCCCATGCGCGCCGCCACCTGCAACGCGCCCGGCGGTGGGGTGTCGCGGTAGATCTCGGAATAGCATTCATCGGCGAGGATCTGGAAATCGTGTCGCTCAGCGAGCGCGATCAGATCCTGCCAATAGGTCTCATCCGCCACCGCGCCCTGCGGGTTGGCGGGTGAGCAGATATAGGCCAGCGCGGTGCGGTCCAGCACGTCATTGGGCAGGCTGGCGTAGTCGGGCAAATGCCCGGTCTCTGCGGTCGCCGGCACAAAGACCGGCTCGGCCCCCACGGAAATCGTCGCCACCATATAGACCTGATAAAACGGGTTCGGCGTCAGGATCACCGGCGTCTGCCCGTTCTTCGCCTCGGGGCACAGCGCCATCGCGGCGTTATAGAGCCCCTCACGCGTGCCATTCAGCGCCATTACCTGGCGTGCGCCGTCCACATCCAGACCATAGCGCCGCCCGAGAAAGTCGCTGATCGCGGTCAGCAGTTCCGGGGTGCCGTCATTGGGTGGGTACTTGCCAAAGCCATCCAGGTTCTCGGCCAGTATCTCTTTGATCCAATTGGGAAAAGCGTGCTTGGGCTCACCGATCGTCATATGCGTCACGGGGCCACCCGGTGCGTGCACGTCGAGAAGCTCGCGCAGACGCGGGAACGCATAAGCCGGTAGGTTCGAAAACCGCTCGGGGAACACCATCTCTGCCTCAATATCGGGGTCGTTTCGCCCCGTTTTTCATGACTCTAGCGACAGAGCCCGGACGGGTCCATAATCAAATGGCCCCAGGCAAGGCATATGTGGCATTTCGGGCGCGTCAGCGAAGCGCCTCTTCAGCGGCTACCGCCAGGCGCAGCAAACGTTCCTCGTTAGGCCCTTGCAGCATTAGCCCCGTAGAGGGCACCCCGGTCGGCAGTGTGATGGCTGCAAGGCCCATCAGATTACCGATCCGTGTGTTTTGAAGGGCCATCAGATTCTGGCTGGTGAACAGGTCTTCGTCCGCCAGCAGTGCCTCGGCCTTGGGTGGCAGGATCGGGCAGGATGGCAGCACCACCGCATCGAATTCCGCCGTCGCTTCGGCGTACACAAGACGAAGGCGGTCGAGCTCACGCCACGCCTGGATGAACTCCGCCGCGCTGATGGTCTGACCTTGCAGGAAACGCGTGCGAACGGGCGGATACATCTTGTCGCCCTCTGCGTCGATCCGTTCTTGCCATGTGGCATAGGCCTCGGCCGGGAAAACGGTCGGGCCAAGCGCCGCCGCCTCTGCGACGGCTGGTACCTGCAACGGATGCGTGGTCGCGCCGGCCGCTTGAAGCCGCTTGATCGCGTCCTGAAACGCGTTCTGCGGCGCGTCTTCAATCCCGTTGAACGCCTGCGTTTGCAGGACACCCAGGCGGACGCCCTTTAGGGACGCGCCGGTCAGATCAACTGGTTTGCCGCTTTCCAGCGCGGCCAGAAGCAATGCGGCGTCCTCGACGCTGCGGCAAAGTGGGCCGACGGTATCGAACCGCGCGCAAAGTGGAACGACGCCTTCAAGCGACAAGCGCCCGTGACGTGTCTTGAGGCCG
>JASJCC010000079.1 GCA_030066175.1 Paracoccaceae bacterium
GCATTTGCGGATCCCGAGGTTGTCGGAGTGGTCAAAGCAATAGGGCGCGTAATGCGTCGCGACAATCAGCGCCTTGTCGGTCAGCAACTGTATCTGCCCGTCGCAAGAAGCCTGGTTCCGGACAAAGCTTGCCGAGGCGCCGACCGACAAGGCGCTGATTGTCGCGACGCATTACGCGCCCTATTGCTTTGACCACTCCGACAACCTCGGGATCCGCAAATGCATCAAAAAAGGCATTTCCGCAACCGGGCGAACGCCGGACCTGGTGATTGCCGGGCACTCGCACACCTATCAACGTATGACAGCGCCCGAGGGGTATCCCGTGGTGGTCGCCGGCACCGGCGGGGTCAGCACCTCGGGCCTATCGTTTACCAGCAAAGGTGGGGCCAAACAGATCCTGCTCTGCAACACGGTCTATGGCGCGCTGACGCTGACGGTCGATGCCAATCCGGGCAACCGCAAAATCTCGGGCCATTTCATCGTCGCCGACAGCACCTCACATGATCATCAAAAGGGTGACGTACTGGATAGCTTTTCCTACGATTGGTAGGTCTTTGCGTCGGCCCGGTTTTTGCGCCGGGCCAACACGCAACGCTTGCCGCCGCGCCCCCACGCCGTTAGCCAGAGGCCATGGACCCGGCTTTCCTCATCACTGCGTTTGCGACGCTCTTTGTCGTGATCGACCCGGTTGGTCTGACGCCGGTCTTCATCGCCTTGATGCAAGGGACAGAGGCCAAGCATCGCCGTGCGGTCGCGCTGCGCGCCTGTTTCATCGCCGCCGCGATTCTCACGCTCTTTGCCTTTCTGGGTGAGGCGGTGCTGGGTTTTATCGGCATCTCGATGCCGGCCTTTCGCATCGCCGGTGGGATTTTGCTGTTCCTGACCGCCCTCGACATGCTCTTTGAACGCCGCACCCAGCGTCGTAAAGGCCAGGCCGATGAGGCGGAAGAGGATCAACCCGACCCGTCGGTCTTTCCCCTCGCCATCCCGCTGATTGCCGGACCGGGGGCCATTGCGTCGGTCATCCTGCTGGTCGGTCAGGCGCAGGATGCCAGCCAGGTGGCCACCGTACTGGGTGTCATGGTTGCCGTCATCGTGCTGGTCTTTGTAATGTTCCTGACCGCCGGTGTGATCGAACGCGGGCTGGGCCGGATCGGGATCACCGTGGTCACGCGGCTCTTGGGGATGCTGCTGGCGGCACTGTCGGTGCAATTCGTGCTCGATGGTCTTAGGGATTTCGGCTTTGCCACCGGTTGAGGCTGTAATCCGCTGCTCCCATGCCTACATAACAAGGGCAAAAAGGAGCGATTGATGTCCGAATTCGAACTGGGAAACCTGATTTATCTGGTCCTGCTGGGGGCCGTGTTGGTGTTCTGGTTTGTCGTCCAGAACCGCGACGGTATGGGCAAAACCCTGCAATACGTCGCTGTCTGGGGGCTGATCTTTGTCGGCACCATTGCCGCCATCGGTCTGTGGGAGGACGTGCGCCAGACGGTTGTCCCGTCGCAAGCGACCTTCACGGAGGACGGCACGCTTGAGCTTTTGCGCGCGCCCGACGGGCATTATTACGCGACTTTGGACGTAAACGGGGCGCCGACCCGGTTTGTCGTCGACACAGGCGCCACGGCGGTCGTGCTGACTCGCGCGGATGCGCTGCGCGCGGGCTTTGCCGAGGATGAGCTGATCTATTTCACCGAGGCCATGACCGCCAATGGCGCCGTGCGCACAGCCCCCGTCACGCTCGACAGCGTGGCCATCGGGCCGTTCGTCGACCGCGATGTGCAGGCTTATGTCAACAGCGGTGAGATGGATCAGAGCCTGCTGGGCATGACTTACCTGCAACGCTTTGATCGGCTTGAGATTTCCGGCGGCAAGCTGATCCTCGAACGCTGATCACGCCTCGGCCTTTTTCTCCCACCGACCGCTTTCTTCCGACCAGTATTGCGCCGCACATCCCGCGCCGGTCAGGGCTTTCCACTGGATGCGCGCATGCTGAACGGCGCTCTCGTCATGGCCGTCAAAGAGCACGCAGACCCGTTCCAGCGCCTGCACCTCGTCGGCCGTCACATCGGCGCCATCGACGCTCATCAGACAGGCCGCGTCATTGCCGATCCCGTCGCCAACACGCAACAACACCGGCTGCGCCGCGTCATGCGGCCCGCCGGCAAGCCCATGCGGCAGAAACTGTTCTTCGGGGCCAAGCCAGAGCTTTTCGTCCAGCCATTCCATCCGCGCAACATCGGTGCCGCGCACCACAACGCGCCACCCCGCCCCACGCGCTTTGTCCAACAGCACCGGCAAGGTCGCCTCTAGCGGACGTTGCGTCAGGTGATAGAAATACGCAGCCCCCACAGTGGCTTAGCCCTGCTCAAACCGGTCCCGCACCAACCGGTCCAGCGCCATGACGCCCCAGCCGGTGGCGCCCTTGGGGGCAAAATCCGTGTCCTTGGGCACATGCGCCACCCCGGCGATATCGAGGTGAATCCAAGGCATGTCATCCTTGATAAACCGCTGCAGGAACTGCGCTGCGGTGATGGCGCCAGCGGCCCTTCCGCCCACGTTTCTCATGTCTGCAACCGGCGATTTCAGCGCCTCGTCATAAGACGTGCCCAGCGGCATGCGCCAGGCGCCTTCACCCTCCTGTTCCGCCGCTTTCAGGAGATCTCCGGCGAATGCCTCGTCATTGGCAAAGACCGCCGCGTTGTCATGCCCTAGCGCGATGATGCAGGCGCCGGTCAGGGTGGCGAGATCGATCACCGCCGCCGGGTTTTCCGCTTTCTGCGCGTGCCAGAGCACGTCCGCCAGCACCAGCCGCCCTTCGGCATCGGTGTTGATCACCTCAACCGTGTCACCCTTCATCGAGGTCACCACATCGCCCGGCCGTACAGCCGTGCCCGACGGCATGTTTTCCACCAACCCCACCAGGCCCACCACATTCGCCGGCGCCTTGCGCGTGGCCAGAGCCTTCATCAACCCGGCGACAACCCCGGCGCCACCCATATCCATGGTCATGTCTTCCATGCCGCCCGCCGGTTTCAGCGAAATGCCCCCGGTGTCAAAAACAACGCCCTTGCCCACCAGCGCCAGCGGCGCGCCCTTGGCGCCTTGCCAGCGCATGACCACCACCTTGGACGGTGACGCCGAGCCCTGTCCGACGCAGAGCAAAGCGCCCATGCCCAGCTCTTCCAGCTTGTCCTCCTCCAGCACCTCCACCTCGACGCCCAGAGCGCTCAGCGCCACCAGACGGTCCGCAAATTCGGTGGTGGTCAGCACATTGGCCGGTTCGGTCACCAGATCGCGGGTGAAAAACACACCTTCGGCGACGGCCAGCAAGGGCGCCGCGGCGGCCTCAGCCGCGCTGGCATCCTTGCACATCATCACCACAGCTTCCGGCGCCTCACCCTTGTCGGATTTGTGGTCGACGAAATTGTAGCTGCGCAGCGCCACACCCATGGCGAATTCCTGCGGATGCGCCATGTTTTCCGCCAGCACGGTCAATGCTTTGGCCCCTGCCCGCTTGGCCAGACCAGCGCCCGCCTTACGCGCCGCATCAGGCTTGGCCCGGCGGCTGAGCTTGATCACATCAACCGCCTCACAGGCCATGCCCGCCGGCCAGGCCAGAGAAAGCGCCGCCCCTTCTTTCACCTTGCCCCAGGCCGCACTTTCCAAGGCGCGCGCCAAAGCCCCTTTGGTCAGCCGATTCAACCGCCGTGCGCCGGGGCTCAGCGTGCCTTCATCCGGCACAAACACCGCCACACGGCCCTCGGCCGCGGCCAAATCATCCAGGGCCACAGGGGCAAAACGTATCTCGCGCAGATCGGTCATCGGGGGGCTCTCCTCAGGGCATTTGTCACAGAGGTAGCGGGACCACGCCACAAAGACCAGAGCCACCTTTCCCCGCGCCCTCTGATCCAGTAGTCTGCGCCGCAGTCACATGTTTCTTGGGGGGAACATCCGGTTGCAGCGATTCGACAGATATATGCTGTCGCAACTGATGGTGCTGTTTGGCTTTTTCGCCCTGGTTCTGGTGGCGGTCTACTGGGTCAACCGCGCCGTGCTGCTGTTTGACCGGCTGATCGCCGACGGGCATTCGGCGGCGGTGTTTTTCGAATTCACGGCCTTGTCGCTGCCCAGCGTGATCACTTTGGTGCTGCCGATGGCGGCGTTTGCCGCGACCGTCTATGTCACCAACCGCCTTTCTGGCGATTCCGAGCTGACGGTGGTGCAATCCACCGGCTATTCGCCCTGGCGGCTGGCGCGGCCCGTTCTAGCGTTCGGGATCCTCGTGGGCATGATGCTTTTGGTGCTGACCCATGTGCTGGTGCCATCGTCACGCGCGCAGCTGCGGGAACGCGAACAGGAAATCTCGGGCTCGATCAGTGCTGCGCTGTTGCGTGAGGGCACGTTCCTGCACCCGACCCGCGGCGTCACCTTCTACATCCGCGCCATCACGCCTGCCGGAGAATTGCAGGACGTGCTGCTGACCGATCGGCGGCAAGAGGGGCGCGAAGTGACATACACCGCCGACCGCGCCTTTCTGATCCGAGACGAGGCGGGATCAAAGCTGGTGATGCTGGCAGGTATGGCGCAGACGCTGCACCTTGAGGATCAGCGCCTGTCGACCACCAATTTTCAGGACCTCACCTACGACATCTCCGAACTGGTCGCCCCGGGCAAGGAAAAGCGCCGCAAGCTCGATGCCATGCCCACATGGGAGCTGCTCTTCCGCGCTGACGCCATGGCCAAAGAAAGCAACGAAGACCTCGGTGAGGTCGCCGAAGAGGCGCATTTGCGCTTTCAACAGCCCTTGCTGGCGCTGGTGGCGGCGTTGATCGGCTATGCAGCCCTGATGCAGGGCGGCTATTCGCGGTTCGGCGTCACGCGCCAGATCGTCTTTGCGATATTCTTGCTGGTGCTGGTCAAGCTGGTGGAAAGCGCGGTCACTGATCCGGTGCGTGCCGATGCAAGGCTCTGGCCGCTGGTCTATCTGCCCAGTATCCTGGGGCTGCTGACGGTCTATGCCTTGCTCAGACGGTCGGCCCGCCCGTACCGCGCGCGGCGGCACAACACGCAAGAGGTGCCCGCATGACGCTGCATCTCTACTATGCGCGGCGGTTCTTGTGGGTCTTTCTAGCCCTCCTGGCGGTGTTTGCGCTGTTTCAGATCCTGCTCGACCTGGTTGAACAGCTGCGCCGGCTGGATGACAGCGTGACCTTTGGCCAGGTCCTGCAGCTGACCTTTCTGAAAGCGCCCGAAGGGCTTTATCAGATCCTGCCGTTGGTGATGATCCTGTCGACCATCGCGCTCTTCATCAGCCTGGCGCGGTCGTCCGAACTCGTGGTCACAAGGGCGACGGGCCGGTCGGGTCTGGCGATGCTGATGGCGCCTGTCATGGTGGCCCTGATGATCGGGTCGCTGGCGGTGGCGATGATGAACCCGATCGTGGCGGCGACCTCGAAACGCTATGCCGATCTTTTTGAGATCTACCAGTCGGGCGGCGCTTCGGTGATTTCGATCGGGTCCGAAGGGTTGTGGCTGCGCCAGGGCGGGCCGCAGGGCCAGACGGTGATTCACGCCAGCCGCGCTAATGGCGAGGCGACGGTGCTTTATGACGTGAGCTTTGTCACCTACGCTTCGGGCGGCGGCCCGGCCCGCCGTGTTGTGGCCGAAGAGGCGCGCCTGACCGACGGCGCCTGGGTGCTCAGCAACGCCAAGGGCTGGCCCCTGGCCGCGGGCCTCAACCCCGAAGCGGGCGCCAAGTTACATGACACGCTCGAGCTGCCCTCGACCCTGACCCAAGACAGCATCCGCGACCGCTTTGGCAAACCGTCGGTGATCGCGATCTGGGATCTGCCGCGCTTCATCTCCGACCTCGAAGAGGCCGGGTTCAGTGCCCGCCGCCACGTCGTCTGGCTGCATATGGAGCTGGCGCGGCCGCTATTCCTGGTGGCCATGGTCCTGGTGGGCGCTGGGTTCACCATGCGCCCCACCCGGCTCGGCCGCACTGGCATCGCCGTGCTGTCGGCCGTCCTCCTTGGCTTTGGCCTCTACTACATCCGCAACTTTGCCCAGATCATGGGCGAAAACGGCCAGCTCAGTCCGATCCTCGCTGCCTGGGTACCGCCGGCGGCCTCGCTATTACTCGCCTTGGGTCTCGTCCTGCACATGGAGGACGGGTGATGCGCCGCCTGCGCCTGATCCTTGTGCTGCTGGCGGCCCTGCTGCCGCTGCAGGCATGGGCGCAGGACGATCCCGAAACCCCGGCCCTCTTGGTCGCCGATCAGGTCTTTGTCGAAAACGAAGAGCGCCTTGTCGCCACCGGCAATGTCGAGGCGCTCTACGACGGCACGCGGCTGAATGCGACGCGGATCGTCTATGACCGCGCCACCGACACGATGGTGATCGACGGCCCGATCCGCATCACCCAGCCCAACGGCGATATCCTGATCGCCACCAGCGCCACGCTGAACCCCGAGCTGCAAGACGGCCTCTTGCGCGGCGCGCGCATCGTCATGGACCAGCAGCTGCAACTGGCCGCGGTCGAGGCGCGGCGTCAGGGCCGCTACACCCAACTGAGCCGCGTCGCCGTCACCTCCTGCCAGGTTTGCGGCCAGAACGCCGTGCCGCTATGGCAGATCCGCGCCACGCGGGTGGTGCATGACCAGGAAGAGCGGCAGCTCTACTTTGACGGCGCGCAGTTCCGGGTGCTGGACGTGCCGATCTTTTACATGCCGCGCCTGCGCCTGCCCGACCCGACGCTGACCCGCGCGCAAGGCGTGCTGATCCCGTCGATCCGCAGCAACACGCTGCTCGGGTTCGGCATCAAGGTGCCATATTTCATTCCGATAGGGGATCATCAGGACATCACCCTGACCCCGTACCTGTCACCCAAGACCCGCACGCTTGAGACACGCTACCGGCGGGCCTTTCGCGGTGGTGATCTGGAGATCAACGCCGCCCTCAGCAGCGACAGCCTGCGCCCGGATGAGCTGCGCGGCTATATCACCGCCGACGGTGATTTCGCCCTGCGCAACGCCTATCGTCTGACCTTCAACCTCTGGGCCGTGACCGATGACAGCTATCTCAACGATTACAGCTATTCCGGCCGTGACCGTCTGACCAGCACGCTGAGCGTAACGCGCGCCACGCGCGACAACCTGATGCGCGCGGACCTGGTGCATTACCAATCGCTGCGCGCGTCCGAGGATAACGACACCCAGCCGACCATCATCGCCAATATCGACAACGAACGGCGATTTGTGCTGTCCCGCATGGGTGGGGAAGTGCGCCTGGGCGCCGAGTTGCACGGGCATTATCGCTATTCGTCGATCAATATCGACAGTGCGGACAAAGACACCGATGTGGATGGCCGCGACGTTGTCCGCCTCAACGCAGAAGCCAGTTGGCGCAACCGGTGGACCTTGGCCGGCGGCATTCGCGCCGGGGTGACGACGCATCTCTGGCTCGACCGCTACACCACCCGCCAGGACGCCACCAGCGTCGCCGATGTCAGCCGCGCCACCACCGGCGTCGCGGTGGAACTGCGCTGGCCCTTCCTGCGCCAGGGCGCGCGTGGCGGGCGCACTCTTCTGGAACCGGTGCTACAATTCGGCTGGGTCAATGGCGACCGGCCCGGCAACCCCAATGACGAAAGCACGCGGGTTGAGTTTGACGAGGCGAACCTACTGAGCCTCTCGCGCTTTCCCGCCGCCGACCGCCGGGAACACGGAGCCACGCTGGCCGCCGGTCTGCGCTGGACCCATCAGGCGCCCAGCGGCTGGCAGGCGGCCGTGACAATCGCCCGGATCTGGCGCGACAAGGCCGATCCGGATTTCACCCGCTCGTCCGGCCTGCAAGGCGAAACCTCGGACTGGCTGATTGCGGGCGGCTTCAGCAACGCCTCGGGCCTTTCGCTGACCGCGCGCGGATTGCTGGATGACAAGGCACGTTTTTCCAAGGCCGAGGCGCGCGCCGGCTGGACCAATGCCAAGGTTGATCTGGGCGCGTCTTATGCGCTTTTGGTCACCGATCCGGCGGAAAACCGGCCCAAGGCGCAGTCGGAATGGACCTTTGACGGCAGCTACCGGATGTCACGCCATTGGACCACCTCGGCAGAATGGCGCTATGACCTTGCGGACCGGCGGGTTGACCGGGCGGGCCTTGGCCTGCAATACCGCAATGAATGCGTTCAGGTGGATGCCACCGTCTCGCGGCGCTTTGCGTCGTCGACCAACCTCGAACCGTCAACCGATTTCGGACTGACCGTCGCGCTGAAAGGGTTCAGCACCGGCGGCAGCGCCAAGGAGTACCGACGCACATGCAGCAATTGATTTATGCCCTTCGCCGTTTCGTCGCCCTGACGCTTGTCGTGGCAGGCCTTTGGTCCCTGCCCCAGTCCGGACAGGCGCAGCAGGGGCTGTTTTCGCCCGCGATCAAGGTCAACGATCTGGTCATCACCGGCTATGAGCTGCAGCAGAGGGCACTGATGTTGCAGGCGCTGAACGCGCCCGGCGATACGGCCCGCCTGGCGCGTGAACAGCTGATTGATGATCGGCTGCGGCTGCAGGCGATGAACGACGCCGGCATCCGCCCCTCACCCGAAGAGGTGCTGGACGGTATGGCCGAGTTTGCCAGCCGGGCCGAGCTGAGCCGCGAAGAGTTTGCCCAGGCGCTGGCACAGCGCGGCGTGGCCGAGGAAACCTTCCGCGAATTTGTCCGCGCAGGCCTCGGCTGGCGGCAGGTGGTGCGGCAGCGTTTTGCCGGGCGGATCAACGTGTCAGAGGCCGAGGTGGATCGCGCCCTGTCGTCGCGCGGGGGTGGTAGCAACATCCGGGTTCTGCTGTCCGAGATCATCATGCCGATGCCGCCGCAGCAGGAACAGACCGTGCGCGCCCGGGCCGAACGGATTTCCCAGATAACCTCGACCTCGGCCTTTTCTGCCGAGGCGCGCCGCCACTCCGCGACCGCCACCCGCGGCAATGGCGGACGGCTGCCTTGGCAGGAGCTGAGTGAATTGCCGCCTGTCCTGCGCCCGCTGGTGCTGGCGCTGCAACCGGGCGAAGTGACCGAACCGCTGCCGATCCCCAACGCCATCGCACTCTTCCAGCTGCGCGATATCGAGGAAACGGATTTCACCGCGCCGGAAATCTCGGCGGTGGAATACGCCGCCTATTACATGCCGGGTGGCCGGTCCCCCGAAACGCTGGCCAAGGCGCGGGTGCTGGCAGGCTCGGTCGACCGTTGTGATGACCTTTACGGCGTCGCCAAGGGCCAGCCCGCCGAGGTGCTGGAACGCGGCACGCTGACGCCGGCGGAATTGCCCGACGACATCGCCATCGAATTGGCCAAGCTCGACCCCGGTGAGGTGTCGACCGCGCTGACCCGTGCGGGCGGGCAGACACTCGTGTTCCTGATGCTCTGTGGGCGCACCACGGCCCTGACCGAGGATGTGGACCGCGAGCAGTTCACCATTGGTTTGCGCAACCAGCGCCTTGCTGCGGCGGCCGAAGGCTATCTGGCCCAGCTGCGCGCCGACGCCCGCATCACGGAGCGATGAGCCCCGCGCCCATCGCGCTCAGCTGCGGTGAACCGGCCGGCATCGGCCCCGAACTGGCCGAAGCCGCCTGGCAATTGCTGGGCGACGAGGTTCCGTTCTTCTGGATTGGCGACCCGGCGCACCTGCCGGGCACCGTGCCCCGCGTGGTGGTCACCGACCCCGCGGTGGCCTTGCGCGCGGCCAAGGACGGCCTGCCGGTGCTGCACCTGCCCTTCGACGGCCCCCGCACCCCCGGCGTGCCCCAACCCAACCAAGCCATCGGCGTGATCGACGCGATCGAGCGCGGCGTGTCGCTGGTGGCGCAGGGAAAGGCCTCGGCCCTTTGCACCCTGCCCATTCACAAGCAGGCACTGCAGGACGGCGCCGGCTTTGGCTTTCCCGGCCACACCGAGTTTCTGGCCCATCTGGCGGGCTCAGATGAGGTGGTGATGATGCTGGCCTCGGACCAGCTCCGCGTGGTGCCGGCCACGATCCACATCCCGCTGGCCGAGGTGCCTGCCGCACTGACACCCGCGTTGCTAGAGGCCCGCATCCGCATCACCCACGCCGCACTCATCCAGCAATTCCACATCGCCGCGCCGCGCCTCGCCGTGGCCGGGCTCAACCCCCATGCCGGCGAAGGCGGCAAGATCGGGGGGGAAGAGATCGAGGTGATCACCCCGGTGCTCGACCGTCTGCGCGCCCAAGGCATGCAGATCGCCGGACCTTTGTCCGCCGACACCATGTTCCACGCCGCGGCGCGTGCGGGCTATGACGCGGCGATCTGCATGTATCACGATCAGGCGCTGATCCCGATCAAGACGCTGGATTTCGACCGCGGGGTAAATGTCACTCTGGGCCTGCCCTTTATCCGCACCTCGCCTGATCACGGCACCGCCTTTGACATCGCTGGCACCGGCCAGGCAAACCCCACCTCGACCGTGGAGGCGCTGCGCATGGCCTGGCGTATGGCCGGAGGCACGGCATGAGCGCCATCGACGCGCTGCCGCCCCTGCGCGAGGTGATCAACACCCACGGGCTGGTGGCGCGCAAATCGCTGGGGCAGAACTTTCTGCTGGATCTCAACCTCACCGCCAAGATCGCGCGCCAGGCCGGGGATCTCAGCGGTATGGACGTGCTGGAAATTGGCCCTGGCCCGGGCGGGCTGACGAGGGGTTTGTTGGCCGAAGGCGCGCGGCGGGTGCTTGCCATCGAAAAGGACCGCCGTTGCCTGCCCGCGCTTGAGGAAGTCGCCGCCGCCTATCCCGGCCGGCTACAGGTGATCGAAGGCGATGCGCTAGAGATTGATCCCTTGGCGCATCTGACCCCACCAATCGCGATCTGCGCCAACCTGCCTTACAATGTCGGCACCGAGCTTTTGGTGCGCTGGCTGACACCACCTGACTGGCCGCCCTTCTGGGACAGCCTTACCCTCATGTTCCAGCGCGAAGTGGCCGAGCGGATCGTGGCGCAGCCCGGGTCCAAGGCCTATGGCCGTCTTGCCGTGCTCGCGCAATGGCGCTGCGACGCACGCATCGTGCTCAGCCTGCCGCCCTCCGCCTTTACCCCGCCGCCCAAGGTCAGTTCAGCCGTGGTGCATCTGCGCGCTTTGCCCGAACCGCGTTATTCGGCTGATCCCAAGCTGCTGGAAAAAGTGGTCGCCACGGCCTTCAACCAGCGCCGCAAGATGCTGCGCGCCGCCCTCAAGGGGCTGGCCCCGGATATCGAAGAGCGTTTGAGGTCGGTGGGTATCGCCCCCACCGACCGCGCCGAACAGGTGCCGCTGGAAGGGTTCTGCGCCCTGGCCCGAACCTTCGAGGGCTAAAACGCAAAACGCGCCGGCGATGGACCGGCGCGCTTTGGCGAAATGGTTGTCCGCTTACTCAGCCGCGTCCGGTGTATCCGACGGCGCCGCGCCGCCCTCCTCGGCCTTGGCCTCGGGTTTCTTGCGCGGCTTGCGCGGCGCGCGCGGCTTTTTGGGCTTGTCCGCCTTGGGCTCGCCGGCGTCCGGCTGCGGCTCTGACCGCGACTCAGGCGTTTCTACCAGACCGCTGTCGTCATCCGCACCCAGATCCACCACATCCGACGCGACAGGGCGCGGCGGCTGCTCTCTGATCTCGGGCTGCTCGCCAGCCTGATGCGCCTGCTGCTGTTCCTGGCGTTCCTGACGTTCCCGATCCCGCTGCGCCTGGCGTTCGCGGTTCTCACGCTCTTGCTGTTCGCGCCGCGCCTCTTGTTCGCGCTGCGCTTCGCTCAGCAGACGGGTGTAATGCTCGGCATGCTGCTGAAAGTTCTCAGCCGCCACGCGGTCATTGGACAGCTGCGCATCGCGGGCCAGCTGATTGTATTTGTCGATGATCTGCTGCGGCGTGCCGCGCACTTTGCCCTCGGGGCCCGAGCTGTCGAACACGCGGTTGACCACGTTGCCCATGGAATTGCGGTTTCTGTTCGACTTGGACCGCGAGCGGGATTTGGAAGATCGCATTTTTTTGAGTTCCAGCCTTGCTTATGACTGTTTGGGGACCGTTTGGGGCGCGCCTCGCGCCAAATCGCTGCCGGTCACGTTCATTTTTGGCTTGACGTCAAACGGGACAGGCCGGGGCCGTCAGCGCGTCGACTACACCTGAATAAACACAGCCGCACCGCCATGGCAAGGGTTGAGAGCCGCAAATGCGACCGATTTGACGCAAAAACCCGCTCAAAGCTGCGGCGCCGTGGCCTGCAGCACCCTGTCGCGCCCGTCGAGATCGTGAATGACAAGCGGAGTCTGCAGCCCGGCGGCGTGTAACATGGCCGTGACGGCCTCGGCCTGGGTGGGACCAATCTCCAAAAGCAACCGGCCACCGGGCATCAGGTGGTCGCGCGCGCCCGCCGCGATGATCCGATAAGCGGACAGCCCGTCTCCCTCGTCAGTCAACGCCAGCCGCGGTTCGTGGTCCCGCACTTCCGGCTCGAGGCTCGGCATCTCGGTAAGCGCAATATAAGGAGGGTTGGCGACAATCAGGTCAAACCGGGTATCGAGGTCCGCCACCGGCGTGTACCAGTCGCCGGGCTCCAACGCCGCCCGCGCCTCGAGCCGCAGCGCGTTGCGGTTCCAGAACGCGACGTTCAACGCCTCGCGCGAGAGATCCGTGCCCACGCCCCAGGTATCCTCGCGTTCCGCAAGCAGCGTAAGCAGGATGCATCCCGACCCGGTGCCAAGGTCCAGGACAGATTGAAACGGCGTGGCCAAAGCGGCCTCAACCAGCATTTCGGTTTCCGGGCGCGGGTCGAGCACTTCCGGCGTGACCAGAAACTCACGGCCATAGAACATCCGGCGCCCGGTGAGGTGGCTGACAGGCACCCGCTCGGCACGGCGCTCGATCAAGACATTGAAGATCACCTCAAGCTCCGGCGCCACGTCTTCGGGTAAGAAAAGCGTCAGGCGGCCCGACGGCACCTTCAACACATGCGCCAAGAGCCGCCGTGCGTCCCGCCCCGGGTCCGGCACACCGACCGCTTTCAGCGTCGCCGTGCCCTTGGCCAAAAGCTCAGCCCCACGCATGTTGTGCTCTCGGGTTGCAGCAGGGACTAAATTCCTTGAAAGGAATTTGTGAAATTTCTTGCAAGAAATTTCCGCGCGGGACGGCGGCCGTCATGACTGCATCTCGGCCAATTGCGCGGCTTGGCGTTCGGCGGTCAGCGCGTCGATGATTTCGTCCAGATCGCCTTGCAGGATCTGATCCAGCCGATAGACCGTCAGGCCTATCCGATGATCCGTCATGCGGCCTTGCGGGAAGTTGTAGGTGCGGATGCGCTCACTCCGGTCACCAGAACCGACCTGCGCTTTGCGATCGGCAGAGCGTTCAGCATCCGCCTTCGACCGCTGCAGATCAAACAGCCGCGTTCGCAAGACCTGCATGGCGATCTCGCGGTTACGGTGCTGGGATTTCTCCGAGCTGGTCACCACGATTCCCGACGGCATATGTGTGATCCTTACGGCTGAATCGGTGGTGTTCACATGCTGCCCTCCTGCGCCAGAGGACCGCATCGTGTCGATGCGCAGATCGCCTGCATCGATCTGGATATCCACCTCCTCCGCCTCAGGCAACACAGCAACCGTCGCTGCCGACGTGTGAATACGCCCCCCCGATTCGGTTTCCGGCACACGCTGGACCCGGTGCACCCCGGACTCGTACTTCAGCCGGGCAAAGACCCCCTCACCGACAATCCGAACCACCAATTCCCGCAGACCACCCAGCTCGGTGACCTGTTCCTCGATCACCTCCCAGCGCCAGCCCCGGCCTTCGGCATAGCGCTGGTACATCCGCGCCAGATCGCCAGCAAACAGCGCCGCTTCGTCCCCGCCTGTACCCGGCCGGATCTCAAGCACCGCCGGGCGCGCATCCGCGGCATCCCGCGGCAACAGCGCCAGCTGCACCGCGCGCTCCAATTCCGGCAAACGCGCGCGCAGAACGGGCAGCTCTTCCTCCGCCAGATCGCGCATCTCCGGATCATCCAGCAGCGCCTCAGCCTCGGCCAGATCGGCCACCACCTGTTCCCATTCGGCAATCTTAGTCACCACCGGGCGCAGCTCGGCATATTCTCGACCCAAGGCCGCGATGTCGCCCTCGCCCGACGACATGCGGGCTTCGACATATTCCAGCCGTTCCTTGATCTGTAACAGGCGGTCAGTGGGGATCATGCCGCTCAATCGCCCAAGCGGCCGCCCGGGTCAAGAACCCTGGTCGCTCTCCAACATGGCCAGCCAGCCTTCGACCCGCGCCTTGTTGACGCCCAGGTCGGACTGGCCAAACCGCAACCGGGCCCAGAGCTCGATCTGCCCGTCCGTCACCTGCAAGGTGGTGTAGTCGGGAAACCCCATCCATTGCGAGCGCGTCACATAAGTGATGTGGCGCGCGTCGAGACTACCGGCGAGCACCTCGGTGCGCGGAGTTTCCAGGATGCGCTTATGCAGCAGCGAAAGCGTTTCGTCCCCTGCAGGAATACGCCGACGGACACCGCCGGCAAGGTCCTGATTCGCGGTGACTTGCGGATCCACATGCCAATCCACCGGGTTAGACGGCGCCAGGCGGATCCATGCGAGACCCGCCAGAACAAGGATCACCAGCCCATAGAAGAACATCCGCACGTCGCTCGCCTTTTCCCTTATCGTCGTCTGCCCTGCGCATGCCACGAACCGCCCCCGAGGGAAAGCGCGAAAGCAGCCTTTCAGCGGCGCTTTGCTGTCGAGTCAGCGCCGGGTCCAGGCCCAGAGGCACAAAAGCTCGGTCGCCACATGGGCCGCCGCGATGGCGGTGGCCCCGGTCGTGTCGAAAGGCGGGGAGACCTCAACCACATCGCCACCTTTCAGGTCGATCCCCGCCAGTTGGCGCAGCAACACCGCCGCCTGATGGCTGCTCAGCCCGCCCCAGACCGGTGTGCCCGTGCCCGGCGCAAAGGCCGGGTCAAGCCCGTCTATGTCGAAGGTCAGGTAACAGGGCGCGTCACCCACGATGGCGCGAGTCTTAGCCGCGATGACCTCAGGCCCCTCGCGATGCACATCCCGCGCGTCGAAGATATTGAACCCGATCGTATCTGGATTATCCGTCCGGATACCGATCTGCACCGACCGTTCCGGCACCACAATCCCCTCCTGCACCGCCTTGTACATAAAGGTGCCGTGATCCACGCGGGTCGGATCGTCATCGGCCCAGGTATCGGTATGCGCATCGACCTGGATCACCGACATCGGCCCATACGTCTCTGCCATGGCCCGCAGACAGCCATGGGTGACGGAGTGATCGCCGCCAAGCGCGATACAGCCCGCCCCCGCCGCAAGGATGCCCCCCACATGCGCAGCCACCCGTTCCGGCACGTCACCTGGGCGGGCGTAGTCAAAGGCCATATCGCCATAATCCGCGATGGCAAACTCGCTCAGCACATCAAAGCCCCAGCCGTAGGGCGCATCACAGGGCTGCAAGAGCGACGCCTCGCGTATGGCCCGCGGCCCCAGCCGTGTACCGGGCCGGTTGGTCACCGCCTGGTCAAACGGCAGGCCAGTGACGGCCACATCCACCCCGGTCAAGTCCTTGGTGTATTTCCGCCGCAGAAACGACGGCGCCCCGGCAAAGACGTTCTCAAAGCTCTGCCCCTTCAGGTCAGCCCGCGTAAAGGCATGATC
>JASJCC010000013.1 GCA_030066175.1 Paracoccaceae bacterium
AACGAGAAAGGATCAAACGAAATGCCATCGAAGCCCGGCGCTTGCCTCACCGCAAATCCGCCGCTTAATCAAACCGACCAGATGAGCCAAACCCTCGCTTCGAACAGGCCACCATCCGTACCATTGGCGCTGACATCATACAACTACGACACCAAGAGACCACACAGTGCATTGAGCTACCGCCCACCAGCCCCGGAAACTGCCGTACAGGTGGAAACCAGCCCAATCATGCACTCACAATCAATTGGAACCTAGCACTTCGGGCTGGTCATGATGGTGCAGTGCTACGTGGCAAGGACAAGTCTATACACATCAGCCGGTTTGAAATTAGCTGAGCATCCGATGCCTCGATCTTTTTCTGCGCGTAGTTTGCTTTAGTGCTTTTGATCAGACCAGTCTTCAACGCCGCGCAGCTATAGCTAAGCGCTCAGGCGCAGTTTACAGCGCCTGAACTCTGTAGTCTCAGCACGCCTCATTCTCCTGGAATCGGCTCGACCTCTTTTTCGGCGGTTTCTCCGTATTCGGCGTGGAAGTAGGTCATCGTGTCGAACAGGACGTCGTCCAGGGGTATGTTGGGCTCCCATCCCAGTAGGGTGCGCGCTTTGGTGGTGTCCGGCATCCGGCGGTCGCAGTCTTCGTAACCTTCGCCGTAGAACCGCTCGGACGTGACTTTGACGATTGGGTGATCGTTGAAACTCGCGTCGCCCGTGATCCGGGCATAGGTCTTGCGCATGCGCTCGGCGAGTTCGGCCATGGTCACTTCGTTTGCGCGGTTGCCAATGTTGAAAATCTGGCCGTTCGCCCGCTCGGGCCGTTGCAGCATTCTGCAGATTGCGTCCACGGCCTCGTAAATGGACACGATTGTGCGGCGGGCCGTTCCGCCGTCCACCAGTTGCATTGGTTGGCGATGCAGCAATGCGCCCATAAAGCAGGCAAGCACGCGCGGGATGCCGTCGCCGTCGCGCTGCGGGATGTAATCCATGCGCGGACCAAAGAAGTTCAGAGGCCGGACGATCGTGAAAGGCAGGCCGTCTTCCTTGTGATGAGCAAAAACCAGCCGTTCAACCATCTGTTTCGCGCAGGCATAGGTCCAACGTTGGTTGGAAATCGGCCCCATGATCAAGGGTGTCGTGTCCTCGTTCAGCTCGTAAAGATCCGGGTTGTCATAGGCCGCGCCGTCTACGTAACTAGAAAGTGTTCGGCCATAGACCTCGCTGGTTGAGAAACTGATCAGCCACCGCTTATACTCAACGCAAAGTTGTACGATCGGGTACACGTCGAAGAGGTTCGATCGGATGACGCTGATTGGGTTTGTGTTGTATTCCGCGGGGTTGCAGATCGCGGCGAGGTTGATCACGACGTCCGACCAGGCAATCGCTTGACGCAGGTCAGATTGCGTTTCGGGATCATCCACATACTTTTTGTGAAGTGTAAAGTTGCTGTTTTTCAGATGTTTAGAAATCTTCTTCTCATCGGGGTCCCAACCGACGATTTGATGCTCGTCGGTTTTCAACAAACGGTCCAACAAATGGCTTCCGACAAAGCCACCGCATCCCAAGATAACAATCTTCATCCGTTACTCCCTGATGTTGGTTTTGTGTGTCCGGAAACTGCGTTCCCGTGAAGACAAAAATAATTCTATCTAAAGGTGAGTTTGCATGTTAGCGATAAGTTGTCTAGGCGATTCCATACTAACGCTTAGGTGGAATGTACTAGCGATTAAATTTGAAGCAACCCTAAGGAGGAAAGCATGATTCCCAACAGCATCCGCGCCATCGACAGCGAAACAGACAAGGACACAATGGTCAGCACCGTTCAGGACCTGAGCATTGCCGAGATCGAGTCGATCAGCATCGAAGACATCAGCACGCTTGAGAACAATGTACTGAAGGACGTGGTGAACGATGCAGTCCGCACGCGCCTGGCGCAGCACCTGGGTGGCACATACACCAGCCCGCCCAAGCTGTCTGTTGCCGAGATGAACGAAGCCGAATCCGCGGGCTAATCTCTCGGACACTATCGTCCTTGCCGCTGTGCCGAGCGGCAAGGACAACTCGGACGCCATTCAAGATGCGATGGCGTTGAATTTGGTTTGACGTTTCGTTGATCGGGGCAAATTCGCTTATGAAAATCACCACGTTTGTGCTGAAAATTGCCAGTCGCTGTAACCTCGACTGTACATATTGCTACGTCTACAATCGCGGTGACACGCAGTGGCGCGCACAGCCGAAATTCATGTCTCCTGAGGTCGCGCGCCGAACCGGTGAAGCCATCGGCGCCTATTGCCGCGAAGCGGGTATCGACAAGGTAAATGTGCAGTTTCACGGCGGCGAACCGTTGATGCTGGGCCCCAATCGGCTCGCGTCATTGATCGACGCGGTCTATGCCGGGATAGGAGAAGACGGCGTTGAAGTTTCCTCCGCTTTGCAGACAAATGGTCTGCTTCTGACCGAGGAAATTTTGGGCCTTTTGCATTCCCGCGGCGTGGGTCTCTACGTCAGCTGCGATGGTCCGGCCGCGTCCAGCGACGCAACGCGCATCGACCACCAGGGACGTCCCGTCAGCGATCGGCTCCACCAAAAGCTCGAAGAGCTTAGCGTCTCGCGCTACCGGGACATTTTTGAAGGGTTTCTCTGCGTGATAAACGCGGACTCCGATCCGAAAGAGGTTTTTACCTATCTTGCCGGATTCCGACCCAAGGCAATCGACTTTCTGCTTCCGCTGGAAAACCACGACACGCCTGGATTTGGAAAGGTCGAGCGCGATCGCTATGCGGTTTGGCTGATGAAGTGCTTCAACGCTTGGATCACCAGCCCCATCAAGCTCCGCTCGCGCGGGTTCGAGCGCATCATTCAGGCGCAGTTGGGCAACTCTGCGGGTCAGGATGCTGAAGGCGAGGGGGCCTTGGTCATCGAATGCGACGGCAGTTTCGAAGCAGACGATACGCTGAAAACCGCCTATAACGGTGCAGCAGTTCTTGACCGGGCAGTGTTTGAACACAACGTTGCCGATGTCCTGGAGGCGCCCGCTTTTCAAACGCTTCTGCAGGCCGAAACTCCGTGTCAAACCTGCCGCGAATGCGCCTATTTCCAGTCCTGTGGTGGAGGCCATCTGAGCCACCGATATGCCAATGCGACGGGTTTCGACAACCCGTCTGTCTATTGTGAGCAGACTCAACACCTGATCGATCATATCGCCGCAACGCTGAACGCCTTTATTCAGCGCGAAAAGGAAGCCGCCCTTGCCTGAGAGCACGGTTCGAGTGGTCCGCCTTTGGCAGCAAAGCCAGCTGCGCGACACGCCGTGGAGCGGGCGTTTGGACTTTGTGCCATCCCTGCAAGCAGGCGGTCCAAAACCGGTTGTGTTGGTTCTGCCCGGCGGTGGTTATACCGTCACGGCCCCGCAGGAGGGTCTTCCCGTTGCTCGGTGGATTGCTGAGTCCTCTGCGGGACATGGAATGCACGCGGCCGTCCTGACCTATCGCACAGGACACTATGCACGACGCTTTGCGCTGGCAGATCTCAAACGCGCGATACGCGTGCTGCGGGCCAACGCACAAGCCTTGGACATATTGCCGGATGCGATCAACGTTCTGGGGTTCAGTGCCGGTGGGCATCTGGCTGGGCTCGGCGCGTTTGCCTCCGACATAGATGATTTGCCGGACGACGATCTCGCGTCCACCGTATCTCCTCGGATCAACCGGTTGGCGCTGGTTTATCCGGTCGTCTCCTTCCTGCAAAACGTGCATTTGGAAACGCGGTCCGCATTTCTTCAAACGGAGGCCGAAGACGCCAAGGCGCAGCGCCGCTTTAGCCTGGAGGAACAGGCGATAGAGAAGGAACCACCGCCGACATTGATCGTGAATGGAACCGCTGACGCGGTGACGCCAATCGCCGGGGCGCGCGCGTTGCATGCACATCTGGAAAAGAACGGTGTGCAAGTCGAATTGATGGAGATTTACGGGGCGCCGCACGGGTTTGTGCTCGACCCCGAAAGCAAGAAAAAACAGATGCGTGAAAGGCTGATGGCATGGATATCGGAACCCGAAACAGCGCTGGCGTGAAATTCGGTGTCGGGCTTGGCATGATGAACAGCGGGGTGTTGCCCGAGGTTACGCTATATGCCGATGCTGTTGACACCGCTGAGCTTGCCGAGAGCCTTCGGTTTCATTCTGTCTGGACCGTTGAACACCATTTCACCGGCCATTCGCCGGTCCCGAATGGGCTGACATTCCTATCCCATCTGGCGGGACGTACAAAAAACCTGATGCTGGGCACTGCTGTTCTGGTGTTGCCTTGGCATGATCCTGTCCGCGTCGCGGAAGAGATCGCAATGCTGGATTTGCTATCTGGTGGACGCACCTTGATCGGGCTGGGACGGGGGACATCGCCGCAGGAATACGCGGGCTTTGGCATACCCATGTCCGAGTCGCGTGAGCGGTTTACCGAAGCGGTACAGATCGTGCGATTAGGGTTGTCCGGGGAACGGTTCAGTTTTGACGGCGCGTTTCGTCAAGTTCGAGACCTGCAAATTCGGCCTTTGGCCCAGAACCGTCCGGAAACACGCATGTATGGCGCGGCCTCGTCCGAGACATCAGCCGCTGCGCTGGCGCGTCTTGGGTTGGGCATGATGGTGTCACCGGGGCTCGACTTGGCGAAGGAAAAGGCCCTGTTGGACTATCACGCCGCCCTGTGTGAAGCGCGTCGCATCCAGGTGCCCAAGCCGATGAGCCATCTTTACATCTCGGTCGCGGAGACCAGAGACGACGCAATGGCCAGGGCTGAGCACCATGTGCCTTTGATGATGGAGCGTCTCGACAAGCATTACGGTATTTCCAACCACAGCTTGAAAGGCGTTAAAGGCTACGAAGACCACGCCCGCAAATCCTGGAATAACGATTCCGAACGGGCGCAGGCAGAACGCGGCTTTATCGACAAGCAGCTCATCGGGACACCGGGAGAGTGCATCGATCGCATCAAAGAGATCGTATCGACGCTTGGGATTGAGCATTTCGTGGTTGAGTTCGGATATGGCGCGATGCGGCGTGAAGACACGCAGGCGAACATTCGGCTGTTCGCGCAAGAGATCATGCCCGCATTTGATGAGATGACTTCAAAGCGTCCAGTTCTGCGGGCGGCCAAATGAGCCCGGGCGTGGAATTCGCCATTGATGAGACCACCTTGCCAGCGTCCGGTGCGCCTCCGACACGTTTTGAAACAGGTGTTCGTGACACGATGCAGGCCGAGCGGCCCGTGGTGCAGCGCCTGCTCACCTTGATCTCTGGAAAGCCGCTGCCGCATCAGCGACCCTTGGTGATGATTGCGCCGATTTGGCATGTCATGGCGGTTCTGGTCAGCTTTTTTGCCGTCGGCTTGGGAGAGGCGTTGCTACTCGCCAATGCGCCCGTTTTGGGCGTCGTGTTGCTGGTGCCCGCTTGGGTCTGGATGACAAGCTGTCTGCGCCGCTTCCAGGCGGTTTTTACGCACCATGCCTCGCATCATACGATTACAGGACGGCGGCGACTGGACTACCTCTTGGGCGATGTCTTCAACGTATTGGCAATGACGCAGAGCGTTTTGGACTACCGCAAAAGCCACCTGCCACATCATAGCAAGAAAACCTTTGCCACCTTTGACGACGAAGGCTCAAAATTCCTTGTCTTTTGCGGTTTTCGCCCCGGTATGCCGCGGGAAGAAAGCTGGGCGCTGTTCTGGCGGCTCATGGTGTCTCCGCGATTCCACCTTGGGTTCCTGTGGCATCGACTGAAGTTGAACCTGGTACGCTGCGGAATGGGGCGGCGGATAGCGACGCTGGTTTGGCTGGGCGCTCTGGCTTTGGCGGCGGCGCTGATCGGCGTGGTCCCTGTAGTGCTCGCCATCGTGGTGCCGCTGACACTGCTTTATCAGATAAGCTCACTTGTGAACACGTTGACCGAACATGCCTGGTTCTCGGCTGCTGGCGAAACCATGCAGCGTGATCGGTACGCGGCGCGTTGTTGGGGGCGGTTCTGCGGCGATCCCTGGCAACCAGAGCAGTCCTCTTTGTCGTGGTGGATGCGCATGCTGTTTGTGCATCTGCCGGTGCGTTTGATGATCCTTCCGTCGGACACAGCTGCGCATGACTGGCATCACCTGGCGGCTGCCTCGCACCGCGCGCGGCAATGGCCCTACACGATCTATTTCCGCCAAGAGTTGATAGACGCTGGCGATCAGCACGGATTCGCGCAACGCGAATTGTGGGGCCTGAAGTCAATGCTGGACCATGTCTTTGAGGGGATCGAGCGCAGTGGCTGAAGGTGCCCGAAAGTCCGATAGCGCTCTGCGGCTTGCATTCGCCAGTGGTCTGGCGCGGCGGGCGGGCGCGCGACTGCGCGCCGCGTTTCGCACCGACCAAGGGCACCGCTTTGACGTGAAACCCGATGACTCTCCGGTCAGCTATCTGGATCGCTCTGTGGAACGGGACTTGCGGAATGAAATTGCGAACGCGTATCCGGACGAACCTGTCATTGGCGAAGAATTGGGCGGCGGTCAGGGGGATGCGCTGTGGATTGTAGATCCGCTTGATGGCACCCGAAACTTTCTGGCAGGCATTCCATCGTTTTGCGTGTCTATTGCTTTTGTGCGGAAGGGCAGGGCGGAATGCGCCGCGGTTTATGATCCGGTCCATGATGAGTTTTTTTCGGCAAGGCGCGGTGGCGGCGCGCATGTGAATGGGACGCGATTGTCCGGCCCCGCTTCGGGGTCACTCTTGTCCTTTGGCTGGAGCCATTCGCCGAACACGCCGTATCGCGATTATATAGCGGGGCTTGAATGCCTTCACCGCAACGGCTGGCACGCGTGGGATTCCGGGTCGGCCTCGATCATGTTGTGCTATGTCGCCGCCGGCCGCTTGGCGGGGTGCGCCGAACGCGCTTTGCCGGCTTGGGATACCGTGCCTGGGCTGCTGATCGCAGAAGAGGCCGGATGTACTGTCGGCCCCACTCAAGACCGCGCACTGCACAAGCCAAGCCCGATGTATGCCGTCGGGCCAGACTGCTTGGCGCTTATAAAGCCGCTCTTGCAGCAGAGCGTTCCAGGGATGCCCGTTGAGCCCATGCGCAAAGACGATTGGGCCCTGCAAACATGACAACAGGTATTCTTTCCCCCAGCAGCAACGCGCTGAACAGCGAATCTGCGATTGCGTGGCGGATGGTGATATCGGCCGGGTTGTCGACTGTTGCAACCTCATATCTATCGGCCGTGCTTGCCGCCCGGGTGTACCTGACAACCGGATCTGCATTCCTGTCCGTTCTCGTCTTTGCCATTCAATGGCTGCCGCCATTGATCTTTGCCGGACTGGCGCCCCGGCTTCTCACACAGCACACGCCAGGCGCCGTCCTGCGTTTCTGCGAGTTTGGCAACGCGATTTCCGCCGTGCTTTTGTTCTGGTTCGACTGGCAATTGGCCATCCTTGCGGTGCTGGTTCTGCGCGGCGTTCTGGAAACGGTGATCCGCGTGGCACGCTCAACAGCAGTCAAGCAGCTGATTTCCGAAGATCGGCTTGGCAAGGTCACGGCGCATGCGGCCATGGCGCAATATGTCGGTGCGGTGGGTGGCGGCGCATTAGGCATCCTTTTGGGATTCGGAACGTCATCGCTCTATGCGATTGTCGGGATCGGGCTCTTGGCAATCGTCCCGCTTTTCAGGATCTACGGCGATACCGTTACGCATGCCCAATCCGGTTCAAGTTTCAGAGAGGTGTTGGCGCGTGCGAGACGCGCGCTAGCCGGCAATTCAATCCTTGCGCGGAGCATTGCGTTGTTTGCGACAACAACGATTTTCTTCCAAGGGTTCATCACTGTCGCGCGGACAGAGATTGCCTTTGCCTACACCCCAAATCCCGAAGACTGGTTCTTTTGGGTCCAGCAGATCACGTCATTGTCGATCATCGCTGGGGCGCTTTTCGTTTCGCTCTATTGGGCCGCCCGGAAGGAACGGGTGAATATGCTGGCTGTCGCTGTCGCAAGCTGTGCCGTATTGGCCGCCTTCCCTCTGCTTGAAGGGGTGATAGCGGTCTTGGCGTTGTTTGCCGTCTTTGTGTTTGCGTTCGAAGTCTGTTTCCTGCGGTTCAGTATCGAGATCAACTATCACTGTGCGCCCGATCAGATCGCGGACGTGAACGCCATGGTCTATGCCTTTGTCACCTTGGGCATGGCAACGCTCACCTTGGCAGCCGCCTGGGCCGTTGAAACCGTGCCACTGGCCTATGTCGGATTGGCGATGGCGGTGATGTGTTTGGCCCTGCTGGCAGTAATTGGGAGGTTCAAGGCACGCTGAGTCCACCAAAAATGTATCGTTTTTCTCCCGGGGCGCGTATACTGCTTCCGGGGTTAACGTATATTATTAAGATATTGTTTTTAATAGGAAAAACTCCGCTGCATTGCAAAAAATCCGTTGTGCGGAAATCCCGGATCGTGCAAGTTGAGCGTGCGGAAATCGTCCGCGTTCAACCTAGAAAGGAAATCGTCATGAAGACCGATCAGAAAGTTCTGGCCGAGCAACTGGAAGCCGCCAAAGCGGTGAAAGGCTCGCTGTTCTGCCTGGGCTACCGCTAAGTCGCCCGACCGGCGCAAGCCGGGCCTCGCCTCTGGACTGGATTGCCCGGTCGAGAAGCGAGGCAACAGCGCGGCGTCCCACTGGAAAGGAGTATTGGCAATCAACATGCAAGAGATCCTAACCAAACCGCTTGATGTGCCGTCAGACGGCAATGCGTCAGGTCATATGTTCGATGAGAATGATCTCAGCGTCTTACAGGGCATCCTGCAAAGTGGTGTTCTCAACGTCACACGCGGTAGCGTGGCCAAGCAGCTTGAGGCCCAACTGGGCGAAAAGATGGGCTTTCGTCATGTGCATTGCTGCAACTCTGGGACCGCGGCTGTTCACGCTGCCATCGCAGCGCTCGACCTCGAGCCTGGCACCGAGGTCATAACGACTCCCCTGACAGACTTTGGCGGTGTGGCGCCTATCCTGTGGCAAGGTTGCATACCCGTCTTTGCAGATATCGACCCCCACAATCTGATTATCACCGCCGAAGCGATCCGGGCGGTACTGTCCGACCGTACCGGTGCAATCATTGTCACACATCTTTTCGGGAACGCTGCCGGGATCGATTACATCCTGGATTTGGCGCGCACCCGCGGATTGCCCGTGATCGAAGACTGCGCGCAAGCGATTGGCACGTTGGATCGGGGCCGTCAGGTCGGCGATTTGGGCGATCTGGCCTGTTTCAGCATGCAACAGACCAAGCAGATATCGACAGGTGAGGGCGGGTTTGTCGCAAGCAACAACCCAAAGCTGGCCGCCCGCGTGCATCAGTTCATGAACAAGTCGCGCAACTACGACGACCCTTGGCCGGATCACCATTTTCTTTCGATGAATTTCCGGATGACCGAACTTCAGGCAGCCGTTGCGCTTCCGCAGCTTGCCCGCATCGACGAAATGACCGACGCGCGTCGTGCCGCTGCAGCTGTCCTAGATGATCGGCTGGCGCGAATACCGGGGCTGACCCCAATCACCTGCGCGCCGCAAGTGAAGCACAGCTATTGGCGCTACGCATTCCACGTCGACCCTGGCAGTGCCGGCATGAACAACACTTCGCTTGGTGCCGCTTTAAAGAAAGTCGGGATTTCCAACGGCCCGCGTTACCAAAGCCCCGCCATGGAGTGGACGGTCATGCGCGAACGCAAGACGTTTGGAAACAGCGGCTATCCCTTCACGCTGGCCAGACCAGAGGCGCTGGATTACGACCCGGCCCGTTGGCCTGGCCTCGCCGCAGGGCAGAATAGCGTGCTTGTTCTGCCATGGACGGCCCGGCATACGCCCGAACTGTCGGGTCAGATTGCAGATATGATTGAGTTGTCGCTGCATGAGTTTGGAACGGCTGGGGCATGACGGTCTGCGACGACGTTGTTTTGTCAGGGGGGACCGAGGTTAGCGTCCAGACAACCTTGGGCGCCTATGCCCTTGCCGTCTGCGCTTGGTGCGAGTCCCGTTCGGGACCGCCGCCTTCGCTTGGCATCGACCTGCCAGATGAGACTAGTTTTGCCGAAGAAGCCCTCTTTCGAGGCGCAATAACAACCTCGCCGCGCCCACAAGACCCCACGGTGATTGGCCTACGCCAAGATGGCTATTGTGCCTTGGCGGTGAGCCATGCCGCCATGGCGGGGAAACGCCTGGAATTGGTTGAAGATCTTGATGCGTTGGAACAGCTCTTGCCGCAGCTGACCGGGGCAAGATCGGTGACACTGACGCTTTCACCGCAAAGCTGTGTGCATTTCGGCGCGGATCGGATCGCTGGGATTTTTCGTGCGGCCAACATCGACAATTGGGGTGTTCTGTCGGGGTTGGGGTTGCCGGAGGCCAGCCGGCTGATCGCGAGGTTGGCCGCAAGACGCCCGGCGACGCAACTCACTGGCGCGCTCTATTGCGGTTTTCAAAGCGCGGAGCGCAGTCCCCGACTGGAGAGGTTGTTCAGTCAGGACGTCGATGAACAGCCGATGCCGCTGAAAATCGCGGGCCCGGCCAAGAGCCTGACCTATTTTCGCGGGCACGGCAGATCGCATTGCGGCCTGGACGGCAATATCTGCACAAAATCCAGTGCCTCCGCCGCCGGTGATACAGTGTGCTCCGGCCAGTCGGAGTGCATGTTTCCAAGTTTTGACAGGCGTCCCGCCCGCGAATTTGCACTCGACTTCTGCGTGTTGGACGTATGCGCGCCCGGGGCGTTTCGGCCACGGGGCCCGGGTGCAGATGAAGGTTTCAACCTCGCTCTGCATCTACAGGCCGGATCGGCAACCTGTGTTCTGGCGCCATACAGGTATCATTCGTCGGCGGGGTTTTCACCGTACCTCACCTGGCATCTCGCGCAACGCGGTGCCACGGCGGGTGAGATACAACAGGCGCTTAATGCGTATTTCGAAACCCGGTTTGATCAGCATCCGCCTTACCTGCTGTTGGGTGATCCCGATATGCGTATCGCCGAGCCCGCGACACCGTCGCCCGAGGCCGCAAGCCTCCACGCCGACAACCCTGTAATCGAAGTCAGCCCCGGTATGACGCGGTTTTACGTTTTGGACGGTGCCTGGCCGGCCGAGCCAACCCTGCATTCCGACGAAACCGGCCTGTTCACGCGCAGTCTGGCAGAGCGGGTCGAAATCGATGGCACAAAAGGGCTGATGGTGGCCTGGGACAAAGCAGCCCCGGCGGGCGTTCACCGGCTGGATCGCCTGAACCGTACTGATGAGGGGCGGCTCACAGCGGAGGGGATCAAGCAATGGCTTACAAACGCTGCGCGTCTGCCAATCGCCAAAGAAGAACCCGTTACAGCGCTCACCGAAGCGCTGACCACCGCAACGCGGTTTGAGTCCTTCTACGCGGGCGCCCAAAGCGCGATACTGGTGGATGGTGGTTTGCATAAGTTAGAGCGGGACATCTCAACATCGCTGACGGGTTTGCTGGACAGCGCCGGGCGGGAGCTGTTGGACGATTTCAGAAAACGAGCTGCCGTAAACGATGCCTGGCTGCCTGTGGATTTGGCACAGAATTCCGGCATGTCTTGGGTCAGCAGCCGATTGAGCGGCGATTGCTGTCCGCATTGTGACGGGCTTTTGTTGACCCGTACCTATCGAGTTGGGTTTTTCAATCCGGTTCTGCGTGAGGTTAAGGAATGCGAACATCACCTTCTTGTATCAGACCGGCCGCAAAGTGATCCTTTAGGCGATCTGCGGTTCGACTGCCCGGAAACCGCACCCTTGGGGCGGCCCTTTGAGCTGGCGGTAACCGGTCGCAACGATGCGGCTTATCCTGTGCACCTTTTGGCCTGCGTGTCGATCGTGCGTCAGCAGGTCGACCCATCCGACATCGTGATCGCACCTGATATCCAGAGTGTGGTGATTGAACCCGGGCAGCGCTTTGATTTGATGTTCGATCTGACCCTGGGTCAGACCGCGTGGGCCATGGGCCACAATGTGCAGGCCATTCTGCTCTGCAACGGCGGTGCAATCAGCCTCTACCGTCAGGTGCAATTCACCCGCAACTGACGCCGGGCGTCAGTTGACCACCCGAATGAAGTGATGCTGTTTGCGTCCTTTGGTGATCTTGATCGTGTCGTCTTGCAGGTCGCTTTCGCCAAGAACCCGATCATATTGCGACACAGGCTGATCGTTCACTTTGATGGCGTTCCCGTCCATCAAACGCCGCCCTTCCTTTTTCGACGGCAAAAGACCGACATCGAGCATGAAGTCCTGCAGGCGAATACCGGATTTCAATGCGTCAAGCGTGACTTCCGTCTGCGGCGCTCCTTCGCTGAAATGCTGTTCGCCGAAGACGCCCGCAGCGGCCGACGCAGCCTCATCGGCGGCATCGCGGCCGTGCAGCATCGCGGTTGCCTCATTCGCCAAGAGGATCTTGCCGTCATTCATCTCGGCGCCTTCCAGCGTTTCGATACGGGCAATTTCATCCAGCGGGACAGCGGTGAACAGGCGCAAGAACCTCGCGGTATCTGTGTCCTGCACATTGCGCCAGTATTGCCAGTAGTCATAAGGCGACAGCAAATCCGCGTTCAGCCAGATCGCGCCGCTTTCGGTTTTGCCCATCTTCTTTCCGTCAGAAGTCGTGATCAGCGGGCATGTCAGTGCAAAAGTGTCATCGAAGCCCATCCGCCGACACAGATCCACACCCGAGATAACATTGCCCCACTGATCTGATCCGCCCATCTGCAACACGCAGTTGTAAAGCTCGCGCAACTTCAGAAAGTCGTAGGACTGCAGAAGTGTGTAGTTGAACTCGATAAACGAAAGCTCTTGTTCACGCTGCAACCGCTCGCGGGCGGTTTCCAAAGACAACAGGCGGTTGACCGAGAATTTTGATCCGATTTCCCGCAAGAAGTCGATGTATTTCACATCGCGCATCCAGTCGTCGTTATCCACCATCAATGCCGCGTTTTCTGACGCATCAAAGTCGATGAACCGGTGAAAGGTCTGCTTGAGGCTGGCCTTGTTCTTGTCGACCTGTTCCTGCGGCATGATCGTGCGGGACTTGTCTTTGCCTGATGGATCGCCAACTTTGGTCGTCGCTCCGCCGATCAAGGCGATCGGCTGGTGCCCGGTTTGTTGCAGCCAGTAAAGCCGCATGATCTGAACCAGGTTGCCGATGTGAAACGAAGGCGCTGTGCAGTCAAAGCCGATATACCCGGTTAGCGGCCCGTCAAACAGCCGCTGATCCAATTCTTGCGGATGTGAGCACTGGTAATAGAAGCCACGCTCGACGGCGATATTCATGAAGTCGGATTTCGGCTTGAAATCAAGAAGTACCGGCGTGACCATTGCATATGCTCCGTGTTTATTTGGGCAAAGCGTGTGACGAGGCGACTGGCGCGAGGGGCCCAACAGGTGGCATCGGCCACAAGTCCGACACCGCAGCTGTGGGCTGCTGTTGATTACCCAAGATGTATTCTGTCCGCAACGCGAAAACGCGCGTGTGCGCGTGCAATTGCAGCATGCAAGCGCGGTCGCTATCGCTCGCCGGCGTCAAAATCTCGTCGCTGTGGCCAGGTGCGTGAATTTCCCGTTAAAGGCGATTTTTTTGGGCAAACTACTTCCGCTTAAGGAGATTTTCGGATAGGGTTCTCGAACGTAAATTGAAAAGGAATTCTATCATGCAAGAAGCAGAAATTGACGTTAAGCGTGTCCGTGATCTTTCTATTGAACGGCTGAAGATCAGCGAGAAGATCAAGGAATTGGAACTGCAGGCAGCTAAGCTTGATGGCGAACTGGTGGCTTCGGGTGTGAAGCTGGCCGATCTCGCCTACAGATAGCCTCAGCACAACGGTAGACAGTTACAAAACACTGGTCCGGGCGAAGGCCTTTTCGCGTCACTTCGCCCGGCCCACATGGGACATCACTTCCAACACCACCTCGCGGGAGCCAGCGTAGAACGGCGACCGCTGATGCACGTCGGTTGGCGCAGGCGCGTTCTGCGAGTCCAGCCGGGACTGGTTGTTATAGGCCAGCCCTCCCGCCGCAGCGATGATCCGCGACATCGGGTTGCATTCGTAAACCAGCCGCAATTTGCCGTCTTGCCGCCGAGCGTCGCCGGGCACTGCAAAGAACCCGCCCGTCATCATTATCCGGTGGATATCCGCAACCATCGCGCCCGAGAAGCGCGAAACAAAGAACCGCGAACCGCCCGAGTTGCGTGCGTGAACTGCGGCCATGGCGCGTTGAAACCCGTCGTCCCAATAGGCAGCGTTGGCTTCGTTGACCGACACTGTGCCGCAGTTGTCAGGCATTTTGTAATCCGTCGCTCGTAGGGTGAAAGCTTCGGCGTGAGGATCAAACGCGAAGATCGCCACAGAGCCTGCCAGTTCGATCACCAGCTGCAACGGCTGGCCCAAAACCATGTAGCCGGACAGCGCCAGTTCAGACGCCGGCCGCAGGTATTCCTCGGGCAATGGGATGCCCACCCGGCGCCGGGGAAGAACGCCGAAAACGGTGCCGACCGTCGCGCCAAATGCAATGTTGTCCGAACCGTCCAACGGGTCCAACACCACCAAAAACGGTGCGGGTTCGTGGCCTGGACATGGTTCTGGGCTCTCGCGTTCTTCAGACAACACGCCGGCCACGGCAGGGCAGGTTGAAAGCGCCTCGGAGTAGATCGTTTGCGCAAGCGCATCCATGTATTTGCCGGGTTCTGTCCAGTCTTCGGAAAGTCTGCCGTCGCCACCAATCGCAGGCAGGAGCGCGCGGGAAATGGCGTTGGAGAGCCGAACGCCCGCCATGGCAAGGGCCTCCCCAACTTTGGCCAACTGTTCTGCGTTTGGCACCTTGCTCGCGGCTATGAATGTCGAAAGCGACTGAGCTCCAAGTGAAGAAATGGCACCCGTCACAGGTTCACGGACACCAGGTGCTGTCGGCGCGTCGCGCAAAGCCTCCTGTAGGTCGCCTTGCCAGTACAGCCCCTCGGACAAGTTGTGGTGAAAGCGCTTTTCCTGCAGCGCTTTTGCCAGATAGGGCGTGGCCGCTTCAAAACTGCGCACATGCAAACGCTGCAAAATGGCCAAGGCACTGTCGCGTGGCAGGCGTTCGGCAAGCATGAAGTCCAAAAGCTGCACCAGGCCGTCATCGTCAGTTAGATGCGTCAGCGGCATCACCGTCCACGTCTTATGCGTGTCTTCCTGTGGAAGGCTGCGTGGACCCGAGCCTCCGATGACTTGCAGCTTTGGTCGTGACGGGGTTCCGGACTGCCGCGCGCAGCGGTCGTGGACGATTTCGATGTGATCAACCACTCCGGTGGCATGGTTAAAGCGCCATTGCATGGCACCGTCGGCGGCTGAGGCAATATCAGAATGGCAGTGATCGCATTGCCAAGTGCCAGGACGCTCAGATACCCAGTTGAGCATACGCTGCAGAACGTCAGATATTTCAAGGGTTTGCTCTGTCAGGCCAAAGCGCGCGGTGAAGGTTTTTTCGGCGGCTTCAAGTACATCCCGAGGCACCTGCACGGTGCAGAATTCCCGGCCTTTGGGCGCGCTTTCAGCCATGGCAAATCCTTCGCAAATCAAACACCCCAGTGTTAATTGACAACCCTTTGGCGATCAAGTAGCCACGGACATTATCTATAGTCGAATTCTCTGGCTAAGGCCCGCATGACAATCAAAACACTCTCGACGCGGACATGTTACACAAACGCATGGATGCGCGTGCGCGAGGATCAGATCTCCCGTAATGGTGCGCCGGGTATCTACGGCGTCGTGGAAAAGGCGGATGCGGTCATAATCGCAGCGATCCAAGACGGGCAAATCTACCTGGTGGAGCAGTATCGCTATCCGGTTGGCGCGCGCTATTGGGAGCTTCCGCAGGGTATTCACGAAGACGGGCAAGGCGACCCTGTCGAAGACGCCCGTGCAGAACTGCTGCAGGAAACCGGGCTCATCGCAGAAAGCATGACCGAGATCGGTCAAGCCTATCAGGCTTATGGGTATTCGAACCAGCTTGTCCGGCTTTTCCATGCGACCGGACTTCGTCAGGGTCCGCAACAATTGGAGCCTGAAGAGGCGGACATGATCACCCGTGCTTTCCCGCTGCAAACGTTCCGCGACATGATCCTCTCGGGCCAGATCAAGGACGGGATGACAGTGGCGTGTTTGGCCATGTTGAGTGCACGTTCCCTGATCTGATTCACACCTTTTTGGTGCAGCGCAATCTATGGTTTCACCCTTTGGTTGACACCCGACAAATTGCTACGCTAGCGTTCTCCGACCGGGGACAGCGCTTTGAAGCGCGACCAAAAGGAGGACACCGCAATGCTCGATAGAAATGACCTGATGCAATGCGCCCCGACAGAAACCCGGTTTCCTTCCCAGGCGCTTATCCACGATGCTGGGCTGGACGTCACGCTTGCAAATCAACTGCTTGACCGGATCCGTAGCGAGGCTAGCGCGACCACATCAGAGGGCTTCTCTGCCAACGCGCGTGCTTTGGCAGAAGGCTTTGATGAGGTTGCCCAATTGCGAGAGGCGGTCATTCGGGCGCTTCGCCGGGCAGAGCATTTTTGCATTCTCCGCGGCATCGATGTGACAGGGCTTTCCTTGGATGACACCAAACTGCTGATGACAACGCTGATGGCGACGGTCTGTGACGTGTCTGACAATACCGCCTATGCAACCCACAGCGGCAGTTTCGCGGACGAAGTGCGCCCATCCGACAAGCCGACGACCGACCCGACCTATCAATTCGACACCGAAGTGCACGCGGACGAGAGCTCCAAACTGCATCCAGAAGACCTTGTGGCGCTCTTTGCTGTGCGTCCGGCGTCGGATGGCGGCGACAGTCTGTTGTGGCCGATGCAAGACGTAGTGGCCGAGATCCGTGCGCGGCATGGCGACGAGATGGTTGGCTATCTACGCACCCATCGGTTTCCCTTTGGCGGTATTCTGCGACAGCCTCCGCGCATCTTGCGCGCGCCCATTCTCTTTGCGGAGGATGGTGTTCGGTTCCGTCTGGGTGGGATCATGGACGCTTTCCAAGTGCTGCAACAGACCCCAACGCAAGAGGAAGAATCCGCCTTGATTGCCTTGATCGAGGCGGTTCGACAAGTGCGGCCCTACCAGTTTTCAGTTGGCAGCGGCGATGGGGTAATCATGCTCAACCGTCAGACGTTGCATTCGCGGACCGTGTTCCGCGACCCGCAACGACTGTTGCTACGCATTCGTGGTTACAATCCTGATTTGTCGGTCACGGATCGCGACAGTTCGGCCGGATGGTCCGAGGAACAGTTGGTCTAACCGGCGCATTTTCCTCAGCACTGGTCTTCCTTCAAATACGCGGTCGCGGAATTCTGCCGCCGATCATTTGCCGCGGGGCAAACCTGTTGTGCGAACATCTTTAAAGTGTTTAATGGAATCAAATTTCTAAAAAAGGTTGTGCGCATCGACGTAACAACCAGAACACTTCGCGGGAGATCGTTATCGTGAAAGACAATGCCCCCTTCGGACCTGACTCATCCGACCTGATCTACGCAAACCTGATGGCAGAACGGCTTGGCTGGGCCGCTGACTGGCAGGATCATTGGACAGACTGGCAATGGCAGCAGCGCAATGCATTGCGCCGTTCCGCGCAGATCAAAACGCTCTTTCCTGATGTCGACGAAGAAGCATTGGACAAAACGTTGGAACGGCAAAAGCTGTTGATTACGCCCTATTATATGGGGTTATGCCTTGCCTACCAAGACGCCCATCCAGCGGCGGACGAAAACCCGCTTCTGTTGCAGGTGCTGCCGAGCGGGAGCCCGGAGCGGGACGGCGGGTTTGATCATCAGACAGAGAACTGGGAACAATCCTCCGAGATGAAAACACCGATCTGTCAGCACAAATACGACAATCGGGTGATCATTCGGGCCTCAAATGTGTGTAACGCCTATTGCCAGTTCTGTTTCGAGGCCTTGCGGACGCTGTCAAAAGACAATGCGGCCCGCAAGGAAAGCCTGCAGGGCAAATACTGGCGGCAGACACTGGATTATATTGCCGACACTCACACGGTCGAAGAGGTCATTCTCAGTGGCGGCGAACCGCTGATGCTGCGGGATGAAAAACTGGATCGCATGTTGTCCGATCTTCGCGCGGTGCGGCCCGACATCGTCATTCGGGTGCACACCCGGGCGCTCAGCTTCAATCCCTACCGGGTGACGCCGGAACTGATCGAGTCCTTTGCCCGTCACGACGTCAATGCCCTTGGCGTGCATGTCTGCCACCCGGCTGAGCTGACGGACGCCTTTTGGACGGCAATCGAAAGCGTGCGGCCATCGGTGCGACTGATCTTTGCCAACATCCCGCTCTTGGGAAGTGTAAACGACGATCAGGCAACGCTCGAAACCCTGTGCATGACCCTCTACCGGAACGGCGTGTTGCCCTACTACCTGTACCATTTCATGCCGTTCTCCCCGGGATCAGCGCAATTTTCGGTACCGGTAGAGCAGGGGATGGCACTGGCCCGGTCGATGAAACGACGCAAGACCAACCTTGCGGTGCCCGAATACGTTCTGCCGCATCTGTCCGGTAAGTACACCGTCCCGCTCGACGATCCTGCACACCCGCCTGCCGCCTTCACAAATAGCGATGCCGGGCAACCGGTGTTCAGCTTTACCAACTGGAAGGGCCAGGCTTGCACATGGGCGAATGGATGACCGGCAAAACGCTTTACTACATCGACAATGACCGGTCGGAAAACGGCCTCTATTCGTTCCAACGCCAACATTCGGCGGCAGCGCGTGCCTTGGGCTATGCCTTTGTGAGCATCGTCAGTGAGACACATCCGCATCCCGAACGCTCCGACGCATTGTCAGATGATGTGATCGCCCTGCCGCGGATCGACGCGCCGCACTTGTTTGATACTATCCAGGGCCGAGGGGATGCAGCTTTGCTGTTCACGTATCCGGGTCAGCATGCACCCGGACATGACGTTCATGCAGAGGTGGCGGTGGCTGCCGCGGCGCTGAGGCTGCCCGTGCGCGATCCGCAAAGCTTGTGGCGCTGCAATGACAAAGGGCTGATGCGTGCAACGTTGGAAGCTGCAGGCGTGCCCTCTGCGGCCTATGCCCGCGTTGCTGCGAATAGCGATCTTTTGCGTGACACGGCGCATATTCCGTTTCCGGTGATCGTAAAGCCCCTGGCCGGCACCGGATCGGCATTGGTTGGCAGATGCGATACGACCAACGAACTCAAGGCTTTCTACGCGCAGTTTTGCGGCCAGTTCAGCGACGTCCCCGCCGCTGCCGAGTTTGGCGGCGTTGCAGATACAGAAGGAGCCGCCCTGGTGGAAGAGTGTCTGCAGGGCGTCGAAGTAACGGTCGAGTGCATCGTCCACGAAAACGTGCCCCATGCATTGATCGTGAACGAAAAACTTCACGTGACCTACGAAAACGCGACAGTGCTCGAACACTTGCTGATTTCACCGCCGCTTGGTTTGACCGATGCCGAGGTGAAAACGGTCAAATACTATGCCGAAGACGTCCTGCGCGCGCTTGATCTGGGAAATTCGATGGTTCACCTAGAGCTGTTCTTGACTCAGGCAGGTCCACGCGTTGTCGAGGTCAATCCGCGCGTGGGCGGCTTTGAAGTGCCCCGCGAGTTTAGGGACTTTCTTGGCATAGACCCTTTCGAGTTTGGCCTTCGTTTGCTGATGGGTGAAATCACCGACACGCAGATCGCGGACTTGCGGGCCCGCTCCGAAATGCCAATGCAACCGCATGCCATGTATGTGATTTATCCGCAGCAATCAGGATATTTGGAAGAGTTGAACGGCGTCGAAGGGGCCGCGACGTTGCCAGGGGTCAAGACGCATAGCGTACATATGCACGAGGATTGGATTGACGTGGAACGCTCGGAACGCTTTGTGGCCAAGTTTTGGGCCGAAGTGTCCAGCGCGCAAGAGGCGCTGGACCTCTACCAAAAGACCACAAAGCTGGTTAAGCCCAAGATGACGCAACACGCTTCCGCGCAAAGGTCTTCTGTCGCATGACAACCGTATTTGCGCGAGACGCCTTGGATGGCGAAAGACTTGCAGATCAGGGCTTTTGCCACATTCCGGCGCCATTGGATGACGATCCCGTCACTGCAGAAGATGCATCAACGTTTGCGGGCTTTTGGAACAACCTCGTCGAGGATCAAAAGTACCGGAACTTCACAAGCCGCAAACGCCGCATACTGCGGTACATTCTCCACCCCGATGGTTTCTTTGAGCTGAACACAGATTTGGTGATCCACCCGCGGGTCAAACGGGATATCGAAGGCGCGGACAAGCCGAACCCGTTAAGCCCGGCACATGCCGATTTCGCCGGTCACCCGTTGCTGGCGCGGCTGCTCAAGGCTGATCTGGCGCTTGTTCCAAAGGCTGACAGCCCGCGTGAATTGGACATTCATCAGTTCCGTGTCTTCGCGTCGGGTGCAAAGCCAAGCCCAACAACCTCGGGCGTGCATCAGGATGGCGCGGACTGGGTTTTCATGCACTTTGTCGCTGCCGCAGGGGCAGAGCCCGTGCCATCGCGGATTTTTGCAACCTCAGAAGGTGGTTCAGCGCTCTTCGAAGGCGTACTTGGGTCCTTCTTGGAAACGCTTGTGGTCAATGACAGGCTGCTGTTTCATCAGGCCGATCCTGTGATTGCCAGCAACCCTCGCGAAACCGGTTGGCGCGATATGCTGATTGTCACGCTGCGAGATATGTCCCAGTCGGAATACCAACGCTTATGACAACGCCATCAGACCAGCCAATCGGCACCGCCGCGATCTACAGCATCCTGACCGGGCGGTTTTTTTCGTCGGCCATTTCAAACATGCTGATGGTGATCCTCAGTATCCGCATCCTCGAACTGACGGACAGCGCGTTTTTGGTTGGTGTGAATGTCGCGTTGCGGATGGGCGGGAGCGCGTTTGGCGCCTTGGTCGCAGCACGGCTGACCCGGACCGTGGGGCTGCCACGAACACTGCTTGGCGCAGACGTCGCCGCGGCCTTGATATTGATCGTCGTTGCGGTACTGCCGGCCGCAACCGAAGTCTACGGTTTGCTGCTGGCGGGATTGGTGCTGGGGATCACGTTCGGCGTTTCAAATATCACCATGATCTCAGTTGGTCCCGAGCTTGTCGGCAGAGACCAAAAGCACCTTTGGAACGGCAGGATCCAAGCCGCGCAGGCGCTGGCTGTGGTGTGCAGCGGGCTTGTGACCGGGCTGCTCTATGCGTCCGGCGCGGCGGACAGCCACATGTCACTGGCCGCGGCGGGGTTTGTTCTGGCCGGTCTTTTGACGTCAGGAGGCGCGCCGATGCTGCCGGATAGCGGCCCATCACCAGCGCAAAACACGGGGCGATTAGGCTTTTTTCGCGCGCTGAGCGCAGGCCTACCCATCGTTTTTGCGCTGCTTGTGCTTGCGCGCATGGGCGAAGCGCTTGGCTCTGGCGTTCACAATGTCGGCTTTCCGTTGTTGTCGGCCGAATACGACACCGTAAACCAGGCGCTTCTCGCGGGCTGGCTTCTGGCCGCTTGGGGTGTGGGTAAAACAATCTCAGGCCTTGCCCTGCCGCCGATCCTGCGGCGGTTTTCCAGCAATGGCGCCGTCGCAATGGTCTTTATGGGGGCCAATATTCTGACCTTCGTCTTCTTTATGGCGATTTTTCAGGCCGATGCCCTGCTGTTTTTCATCACCTTGGCCCTGCTGGCCGGGCTTTTCGATGCGGCGACCGAGATCAGCTATTATTCGTGCTTGCAGATCAAGGACAGAACGCTGCGCGACCGTCTGCTGAGCGTGAGCTATATGGTCGAACGGTTGGCACTGTTCACGGGTATCCTGGCGGCCGGATATGTGCTGGATCGCATGCCGTTAGCTTCGGCATCAGCGCTGATCTACGGCGTCACAATTATGTTGGTGGCCGTTGCCTGGGTTGTCTTTGTGTTTGCACTGCGCAACCCAAGCGCCCGAAGCGCAAGCGGAGATTTCAATGAAATCTGAGCGCGCCGCAGCCTTTGTTTTCGTGGATATCGATCTGGCGCAGACACCGCTTTACTCTTGTCGTGGCCCGCAAATGCAGGCGGCACGGCGATCGGGCTATGTGCCGGTCACTGTAGCCGAAGCGCACAACCCGCATCTGGCGGCCATAAAGGCGGACAGCGACCATTTGATCCTCGTACCGGATTTGTCTTCGACAACGCTCGAAGCGGCGCTTGCAGAGCTTGAAACAACCCATCGCGTCGCGGCGATCTTTGCGTACCCCGGGCAGGAACGCCCTGGCGCTGACATCAACACCGCGGTCGAAGCCCTCTGCCATGCGCGTGGACTGCCCGCGCCGTCTGCCAAGTCCCTGCGGCGCGCCAACAACAAGCTGTTGATGCGGCAGTGTCTCGCGGAGGCCGGCCTGCCTTCGGCAAGTTATGTCATCGTCAGTTCCCGCGGCAAGCTGGAAGAGGCTGCGCAGCACATCGGATTTCCGGTGTTCTGCAAACCGCCCTATGGCGCGGCCTCAGCATTCTCGACGCGCTGCGATACACTGCACGAGCTTTTCGCGCATTTCGACAGGTTCACGCAGGATTTTGAGCATTCGGATAGTGCGCGGGAAAACGGCGGCCGCCCGCAACTGCTTGCATGTGGCGCCGCCGAAGAGATTGCGTTTTCCCCAGGTCGTAGCCTGCTTTTGGAAGAATGGCTGGACGGTCCCGAAGGCACGGTTGAATGCGTGGTGGGCGCGGATGGCGATGTTCATGCCATGATAATTCATGACAAATTACTGGTGGAGCCTGTCGCGAATACCGTTCTCGAACACCTTTTGGTGACCCCGCCGGTGCGTTTTGATGCGCCAGCCCAGGCCGCCATCAAGGCCTACGCCCGCGATTGCATCGCCGCCTTGGGTCTCAGAAACAGCATGGTGCATTTTGAGTTCAAGCTGACCGAGGCTGGGCCAAGAGTGATCGAGATCAATCCCCGCTTGGGTGGATTTTATGTTGATCGGTCCTGGCAGGAACTGACCGGTTTCGACCCTTATGAGCTGACTGTGCGATTGCGCGACGCGACCTTTGACCCGGGCGTTTTGCAGGCTGCAGGTCAGCTGGTGACTGACAGTGAACAACTCTACACGATGTTTGTGCTGTATCCCGAGCAGGCAGGCCAGATCGTGGCGGTCGAAGGGATCGAAGAACTGACGCGTTGGCCAGGCGTATTGGATTGCGCAGTGATGGTGCCGAACAGGCCGGTCGATCCAACCCAATCAGAGGTTTGCGTGGTCAAGGTGTTTGCCGAGGTGCCGTCTGCGGATGCCGCTCTGGAGCTTTACGCGCACGCCTGCAAGCAGGTCCGCATTGTCAGCGCGCCAACCCCGCAAATCACAGTGCCTCAGGCGGAGATGCGATCACATGCAAACAGTTAGCGCGGCCTTGCTGGATAAAGGCTTTGACCACTGGACGGATTTCGCCGAAAGCATTGGCGCCACCGAAGCAGAGCGAAACGCGTTTCAGGCGCATTGGAATAATCTGGCGCCAGATCGCAACTTCGAAGCCTACACACGTCGGGAGCGGCGCATCCTGCGCTATCGCTGCCGGCCTGGCCAAGCGTTGCAGCTGAATGACGATCCCGTCTACCGCCCGAAAGCGCAATACAACGTGCCCTACAAGCGGGGGGAGAACCAGCTTTCCTATGCCACGCAAGACTGCGTCGATGATCCGCTGATGCGCCGGATCGTTCTGGCAGACCTGGATGCGCTTGACGGGGCCTTGTCACAGAAACTGACTTACAGCATCGACATCCATCTTTTTCGGGTAAGGGCCGATGGTGGCGCCATCAGTCCCACCACGTCTGGTGTGCATCAGGATGGGCATGAATGGATCTTTATGCACCTTGTCGATTGCCAAAACGTGCAGCCAGTAGTCTCGACCTTGCATTCAGGTCCAGATCCCGATCCGGTGCTGCTCAAAACGACACTGACAGGGTTTCTTGAAACCATCGCGGTCCATGATCGTCGTCACTATCACGCCGCGACAGAGGTCCGGCAGCGCGATCCGAACCGTCCCGCGTGGCGCGACCTGCTGTTGGTCAACATTGATAAGGCAGAGGATTCAGCGGTCAGCGGCGGAGACACGTGATGACAAAAACTGAAGACATTTCTGTGATCGATGCCGGAGCAGATCGGTTCTGGATCGACATGCGCGATATCATTTTTGCAGACGACCGTTTGGACAATGCCCGGGCAGAGGCGCGTGATGCGCTTGACCGCATAGGGCTTGTCGCTCCAGCGCATGTGCTGGATGTCGGGTGCGGGATCGGCCGCCATTCCCGTGCGCTGGCTCAACTGGGTTACGTGGCCACCGGAATAGACCAGGTGTCTTACTACATTGACGAGGCGCGGCGCCTGGCTGAGGGGGACAGGCCCCGACCAACGTTCATAACAGCGGACATTGTACGCTATGACGGTCTAAAACCCGGTTCGTTCGACGCTGCGATCTGCCTCTATCATTCCTTGGGATATGACGCGGCACCCGAAAGTGACCTTGCCGCCTTGCAGCGGGTCAGAAGGGCCTTGAAGCCGGGTGGCGCAATGATCCTCGATCTCATCGACCCTGAGGCCTTCTCACCCGATGAGTGCCGCGAAAGCCAGTTCGAAGCAGCACACGGTCGCGTGCAGCGCACCATCAGAGTGAATACCGCACGCGACAAATATGAAATTGTCTTTGCGCCGGAGTATTCCCCAAACACCCATTACCGTGCGCGCCATCGCCTGTTCTCGGCCGATCGGATTAAAGAGCTGTTGTTGCAGGCGGGATTTGCCCGCACCCAAATCGGCGAGGCGCTGAGCGGTAGCTACGCCAAAGGCTCGCGTCGCATGACGGTGACAGCGTTCATAGATTAACCATGAACGCGCCGACTGTGTTTGTGCAGCCTTAGGCGGAAATAGATCTGCCCCTAGAAAAACGCAGATGCACGATACAGTACGCCTGTTGCCAAACGCAGCAGGGCGCCACTTTGGGTTGTATATGCGCCGGTGATTTCTCGAAATCATCATTGCTTTTCGAGGTGGATCGCGTAGCATCAAAACATGAAATGGCGGATATTCCCGTCATGCGCGAAGGAAGGCCAAGCACTATTCGTTTGTGCTTTCCTCACCCAATCCATTTTTGGGCGAGTGGTGCGCTTTGTTAAAAAGAGAGGACATTTCATGAATGGTCATGCAGTTTGGTACGGGCCCGCAATCCAAGAAGCAGCGCTGAGCGGTGACGTCGGAAAGATGCGCGAAGTCGCGACCCAAGTGGAAGAATACCTGGCAGAAGCCGGGGATTTGCCCGCCGCGCTCGAGCTTTTGAAGCTTGAGATCGCAAAGCTGGAAGGAAAGACATACCATCGCGAAAAATGACCGTCAGCGATAGGCCCAAGCGGTTCCGAACACCAGAAGACTACGCGCTCAAGCGACCAGTGCATGCCGTGTGGGAAATCACCCTGTCATGCAACCTGCGTTGCGTCCATTGTGGCTCTGCCGCGGGTGAGCCGCGAAAGTCCGAACTTTCGACGGATGAGTGTTTGCAGGTTGTCGAAAGCCTTGCGCAGTTGGGCACGCGAGAGATCACCCTCATTGGCGGCGAAAGCTATCTGCGGCGGGATTGGACCGATATCGTTGCTGCGATCAAACGTCGGGGCATGTATTGCGCCATTCAAACCGGCGGCTACGGTCTCACGGGAAAGCTCCTCGACCGGGCGGTCGACGCGGGCCTTGACGGCGTTGGCGTCTCTATCGACGGGTTGGAAGACGTTCACGACGCATTTCGCGGTGTGCCCGGATCATTTCGGGCGGCAGCACGAGCCGTGCAAGAGTCCCGCGCACGCAATCTGCGTGTCAGCGTCAATACGACGGTAACGCAAGCATCGCTGCACAAGATAGAACCTCTTGCGAAACAGCTCGTCGATATGGGTGTGACGCATTGGCAAGTTGGGTTGATGGTGCCCATGGGGCGCGGTACGCGCAGCGAGGAGTTATTGCTGCAACCCTCTGATCTGCTGACGCTTTTTGACAGTCTGGTCAATGTGTTCGAGTTCTGTGCCCAGAACGGTCTTGTGATGCATTGCGGGAATTCCTTGGGGTATTTTGGGCCATTCGAGCATCTTTGGCGCGGGGCTGGCGACGATCAGGTGCATTGGCGAGGGTGTTCCGCCGGAGAAACCGTCATCGCGCTGGAATCCGATGGTACGGTCAAATCCTGCCCTTCGCTTAATGCCGATGATCACGGTTTCGGCTCGTCACGTGACGCGCCTGTCGATGTCCTTTGGAAAAACAGCCGTGTCGCAGAAGCCGCTGGCACGGCGGATGAAGATACGTCCTTTTGCCGAACCTGCTACTACAGCTCGGTCTGCGATGGAGGATGTACCTGGGTCACGGATTCCCTCGGGCAAAAAAGCAAAGACAACCCGTATTGCCATTACAGAGTACTGGCGCTTGCGTCCGAGGGTCTTAGCGAAGAAATCTCGCTGGTCGATGGCGGGGTCGAAGGCCCGTTCTCGATGGGTGAATTCTCGGTCAAAAGGGTTCCCATAGAGCCAAGCAAGGCAGTTATTGCCGAGCGGCATTCGGCAAAGCTAAAGGCATTTCCGCAAGCTGGCGCGCAGGCAGGTATCGATGCAGGCGACAGTCTTGTCACCTGCAAGAACTGCTATTGCTATGTCTATCCGACGGAAAACACGTGCCCGCATTGCGAGAATGGCCTCGACGCGGCGCAGAAAGAGCATGACACGCTCTTGCTCCGCATCGACGAATTAATGAACGAGGTGCGTGAGGCCTTGGACACATAGCCGCCAGCGAGGCTGCGGCGGTGCGCTTGAACCCCACGCAATGCCGCTTGCTCTCGGAGTGCAGACCGGTGCCAGCAAATAGGGCCGCCATTGCAACTGGCGGCCCCGGATCGGTTTAGTGGCAGGCGGGGCGTTCGCCTGGCAGAAGCACCTTGTCGATCACGTGGATCACGCCGTTATCGGCGATGATGTCAGCGATGATCACATTGGCGGTGTCCCCCGTGCCGTCGGCGATCTGCACGCCGTCTCCTGCGGTGATGCAGAGACGCTCGGAGATCAGGACCGGCTTGAAGTAGTTCGAGCCTGCCGGGAAATCGGCGGCCTGCAGCTTGCGGTCATCGACGTGGTAGAGCAGCACGTTGGTCAGTCGATCCTTGTTTTCCGGCTGCAGCAGGGTTTCCACCGTGCCCTCGGGCAGGGCGGCAAAGGCGTCGTTCAGCGGCGCGTACACGGTGAACGGGCCGGGGCCCTGCAACGTTTCAACCAGGCCCGCAGCGGTCACCGCGGCGACGAGGGTCGAAAAGCGCTCATCGCCTGCGGCGATGTCGACGATGGTGTTGGCCTTGGCCACACCGGTGGTGGCAGCGACAGCCAGGGCGGCTGCGGTCAGGGTCTTGCGAAGTGTCATGCGTGTTTCCTCCTGTTGGCAATGGACGGAATACGCCGGTGCGTGGGCGCCTGATCACCGCCTTGACGGTTTCGTGAAGCGCCGTGACCGGGGCGGGCCGTGTCAGCACGGACCTGCGCCTCGGGCGCCCGACAAAACCGCGCTTGTGCTGCATTGGCCGCTCGCCTACACCATGGAAAATTGCCTTGTCCCGGAACCTCTGCCATGCGCCTGAGCCGCTATTTCCTGCCCGTTCTCAAAGAAACGCCTGCCGAGGCGCAGATCGTCAGCCACCGCTACATGTTGCGGGCCGGGATGATCAAACAGGCGAGCGCGGGGATCTATTCCTGGCTGCCGCTGGGCTTCAAGGTGCTGCGCCGGATCGAGCAGATCGTGCATGAGGAACAACAGCGCGCCGGTCATATCCCGATGCTGATGCCGACGCTGCAATCCGCCGATCTCTGGCGCGAAAGCGGGCGCTATGATGATTACGGCGAAGAGATGCTGCGCATCAGTGACCGGCATGGGCGCGACATGCTTTATGGCCCGACAAACGAAGAGCTGATCACCGACATCTTCCGCAGTCATGTCAGCAGTTACAAGGACTTGCCGCTGACGCTATATCACATCCAGTGGAAGTTCCGGGATGAGATCCGCCCCCGCTTTGGCGTCATGCGCGGGCGTGAGTTCTACATGAAGGACGGCTATAATTTCGACCTCACCAAAGAAGACGCGCTGCACGCCTATAACCGCCATCTGGTCAGCTATCTGCGGAGCTATGAACGGATGGGGCTGCAGGCGATTCCGATGCGCGCCGATAGCGGCCCGATCGGCGGCGATGATACACATGAATTCCTCGTGCTGGCTGAGACCGGGGAATCCGAGGTGTTCTACGACAGCCAGATCACCGACCTGAAATTCGGCGACCGCGCGATTGATTATGACGATCATGCGCAGTGTCAGGCGGTGCTGGAAGAGTTCACTTCGCGCTACGCCCGCACCGACGAGACGCATGACGAAGCGGTGTTTAACCAGATACCGGAAGCGCGCCGCCGCTCGGCCCGGGGGATCGAGGTGGGGCAGATCTTTTACTTCGGCACCAAGTATTCCGACGCCATGGGCGCGACCGTCCAGGGCCCGGATGGCAAGCCGGTGCCGGTGCATATGGGCAGCCACGGGATCGGCGTCAGCCGTCTGGCCGGTGCGATCATCGAGGCCTCGCATGACGAACGCGGGATCATCTGGCCCGAGGGGGTCACGCCGTTCCATTGCGGGATCGTCAACCTCAAGGCCGGCGATGCCGAGGCGGATGCGGCCTGCGAGGCTTTGTACGCCTCTTTGATGGCCTTGGGGCTGGAGCCGCTTTACGATGACACAGACGAGCGTGCCGGCGGTAAATTCGCTTCGATGGACCTGATCGGGCTGCCTTGGCGGATCACCGTCGGGCCACGCGGATTGAAGAACGGCGTGGTAGAGCTGACCTCGCGCCGCATTGGTGACAGCGAAGAACTGCCGCCCGAACAAGCCATTGAGCGGATTGCGCAAATCTATGGTAAGCTCTCCGCGGAGTGACAATCGCGGAGGGTGCCATGCGGCGGATCCTTGTCTTTCTTGCGGCCTTGATCCTGTGGGCTGAGTCAGCGGCCGCGGATGTCTACGGCCGCTATGGCGTGCAGGCCAACGTGCCAGTGCGCTTTGTGATGCAGCCACCGCCAGGCAATGATGACGGCAGGAGTTTTGTCGACGACTATGGCGCCGAGCTGCGGGTTTGGGGGGCTTGGCCTTTGGGCAGTGTCGCCGCGGATGAAGCGGCCACGGTGGCCTATTACGCCGATGTCGGCGGCGCGGTGACCTACCGCGCGCGCGGGACAAGCTGGTATGTGCTGTCGGGCTATCTGGGCAATGCGATCTTCTATCTGCGGGTCGAGCGCGGGCAGACTTGCGAAGGCGATCCCGTGCTGGCACATATGGAGCTGCTCTATCCTGAGGATGCGCGCGAATTCTACGACCCGATGGTGGTGCGGCTCGCCAAATCGCTTGGCTTTGGGCCGTGCTGATCTGCTGACTTCGATCTTTGGACCAAAGCGAACGGCACAGGGCGCCTTACCCCGGCTGACAAGGCGCCGATGATCCGCTAGACTTCCTGCAAGGCCCCGGCAGAGGGCGCATGATCAGGAGAGGCAGGATGGTTCTGAGGATGCTGGCGGTTGTGGGCGGTCTGACCGGGGCGGCGGGGCTGTCTCAATTTCCCGAGTTTTCTCAACAATATATGCAGCGGCTTGGCGGCACGGTGGATGAGCTGGGCCGGCAGGTGCAGCGCTATGAGCGGGATGCCGAAAAGGTCGGATTATCCTTGCCGGATCTGCTGACGCAACTTGGTGCCGAAGGCCCGCTGAGTGCCACGCAATCCGGCAATATGCGGGCCGATATCGCACGGCTTGACGCCTTGCAGACAGCACTTTCAGCGCTCGAAGGGGCAGGGCCTTTCACGCGCGCGCATCTTGCGGCACGGCACAGTGACCGCGAGATCGCGGCGCAGACGCTGAAGGCCTACAAACCGGCGCTGCCGGTGACGTTCGAAGGCGCAGTCTTTGCGGGCAGCGGGTATCTCGGCGGGTGGATGGCTGTATGGGCGGTCATTGCGTTTCTTGGCGGGTTCTGGGCCAGTGTGACCGGCCTTTTTGGGCGTCGCACCGCGTGACGCTGGAGCCCAAATTTCTTGCAAGAAATTTGCCAAGATTTTTGCAAATATCTTCTTGCGCTTACGTTGCCGCTGCGACTTCGGTGACGATGCCGTCCACAACCTGCTGTAGCAGCGCCTCGTCTTCGCATTCGGCCATGACGCGGATTAACGGCTCGGTGCCGGATTTGCGGATCAGCAGACGGCCTTTGCCATTGAGAACAGCTTCGGCCGCCTGAATGGCCGATTTCACCGGGGCGGTGTCCAGCGGGGCCTTGCCAGCGTCATAACGCACGTTTTTCAGCATTTGCGGCACGCGTTCAAAGCTCTGCGTCAGTTCAGACGCCTTCGATCCGCTGCGCACCATTTCGCACAGGAATTGCAGGCCGGCCATCAGGCCATCCCCCGTAGTCGCATAGTCTGTCATCACGATATGGCCGGATTGTTCGCCGCCCAGGTTCCAACCACCGCGGCGCATTGCCTCGACCACGTAGCGGTCGCCAACGCCGGTGCGCTCCAGCCGCAGCCCGCGGCCTTCCAGAAAGCGTTCGAGCCCAAGGTTCGACATCACTGTCGCCACCAGCGTGCCGTCGCGCAGGCGGTCTTCCTCGGCCCAGCGGGCGGCCATCAGGGCCATGATCTGGTCGCCATCGGCGATCTGGCCATTCTCGTCGATCAGGATGATCCGGTCGGCATCGCCATCGAGGCAGAGGCCCACATCCGCGCCATGCGCCACCACCGCCTCGGCCGCCGCTTGCGGATTGGTCGACCCGCAGCCCTGGTTGATGTTGAGCCCATCGGGTGCGGTGCCCAGCGGCACTACCTCGGCGCCCAATTCCCACAGCACTTCCGGAGCTGTCTTGTAGGCCGCGCCATTGGCGCAATCGACCACGATCTTGACCCCGTCGAGGCGCATCCCGTAGGGCAAGGTCGATTTCACCCGTTCCTGATAGCGGAAGCGGCCGTCATCGATCCGCTTGGCGCGCCCAATGGTTTCCGGGCCCGCAGGGCGGACGCCGGATTCGACCAGCGCCTCAATCTCGGCCTCGACCTCGTCAGAGAGCTTGAAGCCGTCGGGGCCAAAGAACTTGATCCCATTGTCGCGCGCCGGGTTGTGGCTGGCCGAGATCATGATGCCGAGATCCGCGCGCATCGACGGCGTCAAAAGGCCAACAGCGGGCGTCGGCACCGGGCCCAGCAGCAGCACGTTCATCCCGGTCGAGGTCAGCCCCGCCGTCAGCGCGTTTTCGAACATGTAACCCGACAGTCGCGTGTCCTTGCCGATCACCACGCGATGCACGCCGCCATTGTCGCGCCGGAAATAGCGCCCCACGGCGGCGCCGATCATCAGCGCCATCTCGGCGGTCATCGGAAAGGTGTTCGCCGTGCCGCGGACGCCATCGGTGCCAAAGAGTTTACGTGTCATGCGCCTCTCCTGTCTGGACGGCCTGCCAAAGCGCAATGGCCTGCGCGGTTTCCGCCACGTCGTGGACACGCAGAATCTGCACACCTTGCGCCAAGGCTGCAAGCGCCACGGCAATCGAACCGGGTGTGCGGTCCTGCGCGTCGGGGGCCTTACCGATCTTGCCGATAAAGCCTTTGCGCGACGCACCCAGCAGGATCGGGCAGCCGAGCCCGTGAAACAGCGACACGCCGTTCAGTAAGGTCAGGTTATGCGCCAGGGTTTTGCCAAAGCCGATCCCGGGATCGATGATGATGCGCGCGCGGGGGATGCCGTGCGCCTCGAGCATCGCCACTTGCGCGGCGAGAAAGTCATAGACATCCAGCAGTACGTCGTCGTAGCGCGGATTGTCCTGCATGGTCTGTGGATCGCCCTGCGCATGCATCACGCAGACCGGCAGGTCGGCTTTGGCACAATATGGGGCCAGCGTCGCGTCATGGGTGAAGCCCGACACGTCATTGACCAGGCGGGCGCCAGCCGCCACCGCCGGTTTGGCCACGGCGGCTTTGCGGGTATCGATCGAGACCGGCACCTGCAATTCGTGCCGGATCGCGGCAATCACTGGTTCGACCCGGGCAATCTCGGCCTCGATGGGCACGGTGTCGGCCCCGGGGCGGGTGCTTTCACCGCCGACATCTATCAAGGTCGCGCCCGCCGCCGCCATGGTGCGGGCATGCGCCAGTGCATGGGCGGTGCCGACAAAGGCGCCACCGTCGGAAAAGCTGTCGGGCGTGACGTTGAGGATGCCCATGATCTGCACCCGGTCCATCGCCAAGCCGGCGATGTCAGCGCGCGGCTCGGTCAGGCGCATCAGCGCGTCTTCGGGGATATCGTCGAGCGTGACGTGTGTCACCTCACCGCTGCGGGTGTGGCGCGCGGCCGAGGTGAACCAATGCGCCCCGCCCGCCAGCGGCAGGGCATGGGCCGGTCGCGGTGCGTCAGACCGGACGAGCGGGCGATAATAGGCACTCATGTCTTGTCCCTGACCGATTGGCCGCGACTTGGCAAGCGGATCAGAAGAGCGGCGTGCCGAGTTCCGCCGCCCGCTGCGGCACGGGCGCGTCCTCTGGCGAGGTTTCGCCGATCACCACCAGTTCACAGGCGTCCATCTGCCCGGCGAACCAGGCGGTCAGAGCGACCGTGTCATGCGGCTGAACGTCCGGCCCTTCGGTCGCGTCAAGCACGATCTTCGACGGCGCCCAGACGCAGATCTGGCTGTTCTTCATCGCCCAGTCGAGCTCGGTCCGCGTCGCCACCACCTTGCAGCGCGGATCACGCGCGGCGAGACGCCAGCCGTTTTGTTCGATGGCCAAAAGGTCGATGCGCCGCTGGGCCATCGGGTGATCGGCGCGGGGTGCCACGTCGTTGGGCAGGCCGACGCAGAGGATGACCGGGGCCTTGGCATTGGCCAGCTCGTCGATCCGGGTGCTCAGATCCGCGGCTGCCATTGCGGCGTTCGACAGATACACCACCCGAGGATGCGGCCGTTCCTGCGCCACTTCTTCGGCCATCTCATTGAGTTTCTGACCAAAATCGCGGCGGGTGCGGACGATCTCGACTCCCAGAGCCCCCGGCCCGCGATCCAGCTTTTCGATCCGGACAAAGGCGCGCATGGCCTGCGGCGCGAGCAGGATTCGCTCGGCCACCCGCTCGGCCAGCGTCTCCAAGAGGTTCAGCCGTTCGGCGCCCAGCTCATGGGCAATCGCCTCGGTCACGCGGTCGTAAGACAAGATGCGGTCGACATCGTCGTCGATCGGGCCGGTCAGCGGCTGGACCTCAACCACCACATTGAACCGCACTCGTTGGGTGGTGCCACGTTCCGCCTGAAAGGCGCCGATCTCGACCTCAACGATGTGATCGCGCACCGAAATCCGGTCACGCGGCACGTCATCGGCGGTGGCGATGGCGCGCTCGGACGGATGCGCAAAGGCAAGGCGGATGTCACTGACCATGGCGGGGCCCCGGATAAGCTTTTGGTGGCACCCTAGGTGCGGCGGCGGTCAAAAGGGAACAAATACGCGGCGGCTGAGGTGCGAAAAGCGACTCTGTCAGCGTTTGCTGGTGCGCCAGGTGTGGCGGTAGAACAGATGATGGCCGATCTTTGCGGTCTTGGTGTAGATCCGCGACCAGCGCGGCTTGACCGCGGTGGTGTGGTAATGCGTGGCGCCATCGGTCAGCACCCGTGGGGCGCCGGCCAGCACCGCCTTAGCAACCTTGCCGACACGCTCCCACGAGGCGGGTTCGTTGATCCGCTCGGGCAGCCCGTCGCAGGTATAGG
>JASJCC010000014.1 GCA_030066175.1 Paracoccaceae bacterium
GCGGTGGTGATGCAGTATATGGCGAGCGGCTTTAACTGGGCGACGGCGCGGCTGCGCTATCCCTATCACGGGGTGATCGGCGCCGGGGTTTTGGTGGCGGGCCTCACCGGGATCGGCTCGTGGTTTGTCTCCAAGCCGTTCCTGACCACCGATTTCACCTATGTGCGCATCCCGCCGTTCAATGAGTTTGAGCTGGCGACCGCGCTGCTATTCGACCTTGGCGTGTTCCTCGCCGTGGTCGGCGCGGTGATGTTGTCGCTCGAAAGCTTCTCACGTCTGGCGCGCACCGCCGATACCAAGGACAGCGACTACCCGATGGATATCGACCCTTCGCGCGAGGACGACCCGCCCGAAGGCGCCCCGGCAAAGGAGGGCGTGTGACATGGAATTCCTTGTTGCCTCTGCCATCGGCGCGCTGACCGCCGGCGGGATCTATCTGCTGCTGCGCTTGCGCACCTTCCCGGTGATCCTGGGGATTTCGCTGCTGACCTATGCGGTGAACGTGTTTCTGTTTGCCTCGGGCCGGCTGACCATTGGTGCCTCGCCGATCCTGATCAAGGGGGTCGAGACCTATGCCGACCCGCTGCCGCAAGCGCTGGTTCTGACCGCCATCGTGATTTCCTTTGGGATGACAGCGGTGGTGGTGATGATCGCGCTTGGCGCGTTCCTTGGGTCGAGTGACGATCACGTGGACGATCTGCCCGAAGAAGACCCGCGGGCGGAGGACGCGAAATGAGCCACTGGATCATTCTGCCGGTGATCCTGCCGGCCATCCTCGCCCCGTTTATCGTTCTGGCGGCGCGCTATCACATCACGATCCAGCGGGTGTTTTCCGTCGCTGGCGTGCTGGCGCAGATCGTGCTGACCGCCGGGCTGGCCTGGCATGTGTCGGATGGCACCGTGTTGCTTTATCAGCTGGGCGACTGGGCCGCGCCGTTTGGCATCGTTGTGGTGGGCGATCGCCTGTCGACGCTGATGGTGCTGCTAACCTCGGTGCTGGCGCTTTTTGTGCTGCTCTATGCCATCGGGTCGAAATGGGACGAACGCGGGCGGCATTTCCATGCGCTTTATCAGTTCCAGCTGATGGGGATTATGGGCGCCTTCCTGACCGGTGACCTCTTTAACCTCTTTGTCTTTTTCGAGGTACTGCTGATCGCCTCATACGGCCTGATGATCCACGCCGGGGGTGACGCGCGGCTGCGGGCTGGGGTGCAATACGTGCTCTATAACCTCGTTGGCTCTACCCTGTTCCTGTTTGCGCTCGGGGCGATCTATGCCGAGGCGGGGACGCTGAATATGGCCGATCTGGCGCAGCGCGCACAACTGATCAGCGAAGAGGCCACGGTGGGCATCCGCATCGCCGCCGTGTTGCTGATCCTCGTGTTCATGATCAAGGCCGCCGTGGTGCCGCTGCATTTCTGGCTGCCCTCCAGCTATGCCGAGGCCCCGGCCCCGGTGGCCGCCCTCTTTGCCATCATGACCAAGGTCGGCGCCTACGCGATCATCCGCGTCTACACCATGGTCTTCCCGCCCGATCTTGAGGTGACCTCCGGCCTGCACGACGTCTGGCTGCTGCCCGCCGCGCTGATTTCGATCGCCGTGGGGACCATCGGCATCCTGGCGGCGAAAAAGCTCGACCGGTTGGTGGCCTTTGCGGTGATCGGGTCGATGGGCATGGTGATGACCGCGATTGCGATGTTCACGCCCGAAGGCATCGCCGCAGCACTTTACTACATGGTGCATTCGACGCTGGCAGCGGCCGCGCTCTTCCTGATTGTCGATCTGGTCCGTGACAGCCGCGCCGATCTGCGCCTGACCCCGCAGCCCCCGGTGGCGGGCGCGGCGATGACCGCGGGGCTGTTCTTTACCGCCGCGATCGCCATGACCGGCCTGCCGCCGCTGTCAGGCTTTCTGGGCAAGCTCTTGATCCTGAACGCAGGCTTTGACACCGCTGGCACCGTCTGGATCTGGTCGTTCGTGCTGATCGGCAGCCTGATCGGCATTGTCGGCTTTGGTCGCGCCGGCAGCGTGTTGTTCTGGAAATCCAAGAGCCTGCTGCCCGAGGACGGCGATGAGACCGAAGACACCGACAGGCCCGCCGCGCCATCGGTGCTGTCTTACGCGGCGGTGGGTGGCCTGCTGACCATGTTGGTGCTGCACACGGTGTTTGCCGGGCAAATCATCGGCTATACCAACACCATTGCCGCGCAGCTCTTTGCGCCCGACACCTATATCACCACAGTGATCGAGACCCCGGGCAAGCTGAGCGACAAACCGGCGGAGGAGAACTGACATGATCCGAGCCTTCTTCAACTGGCTGATGCCTCACCCCTTGCTGACACTGATCCTGACGGTGGTTTGGACGCTGCTGCAAAACCAGGTTTCGGCCGGGATGGTCGTCTTTGGCCTGATCCTTGGCATCATCATCCCGCTCATCACTTCAGCCTGGTGGCCCGACCGGCCGCAAGGGTTCAAGCTGGGCAAGATGGTCAGCTACACGCTGATGGTGATCTGGGACATCATGGTCGCCAATGTGCAGGTGGCCTGGATTGTGCTCACCCGCTCCAACGCGTCGCTGCGCCCGGCTTGGGTTGTGATACCGCTAGAGCTCAAGCATCCCGAGGCGATCTCGATCCTCGCCGGCACCATCACGCTCACGCCCGGCACCGTCTCGGCCGATCTTTCTGACGAAGGCCACAGCCTGCTGGTCCATGCGCTCGATTGTGACAACCCCGACGCCGTGCGGGACGAGATCAAGAACCGCTATGAACGCCGCTTGATGGAGATTTTCACATGACCTTTGCTGAAAACCTCATGGATGTCGCCCTGCTGACGGCCTTTATCGTGGCGGTGCTGGCGCAGATCATGTCGATGGTCCGCGTCGCCATCGGCCCCACCACCGGCGACCGTATCCTGGCGCTCGACACCATGGTGATCAACGCCATCGGCCTGATTGTCCTTCTGGGCATCGCGCAGGGCACGCGGATCTATTTTGAGCCCAGCCTCTTGGTGGCGATGCTGGGCTTTGTTTCGACCGTGGCGCTGGCGCGCTTCATCCTGAGAGGAGACATCATCGAATGACCCTTCAGATCATCGGAACCTATGCCGTCGCCTTTTGCCTCTTTATCGGCGCGTTTTTCTCGCTGGTCGGTGTGATTGGGCTTTTGAAGTTCAACGATCCCATGACACGCCTGCACGCGCCAACCAAGGTGGGCACCGTGGGGATCGGCGCGCTGCTCTTGGCGTCGATGATCCATGCCTGGGTCTTTGGCGAAGGCTCGATGCATGAGGCGCTGATCATGGCGTTCCTGTTTGTAACCGCGCCGATCTCGGCCAATTTCATCGCCAAGGTGAACATCCACCGCAAGGCGTGCGAAACGCCCCCCGATCCGCCCAAGGACGACACGTGGTCAACGCTCGTGGACCCGCTGGCGCCCGAGGACGACAAAGCGCTGGAAAAGGCCTGAGCTTAGGCCGGCACCACCGCGTCGATGGCCTGGCCAAGCTTGGTCACCAACTCGTCGATCTGCGCGTCTTCGATGATAAAGGGCGGCGCCAGCAGCACGTGATCGCCGTGTTTGCCGTCGCGTGTGCCGGCCATTGGGTAGCAGATCAGCCCATGCTCAAACGCCGTCGCCTTGATCCGCGCGGCGAGTCCCAGGCCGGGATCAAACGGCGTCTTGGTCTCGCGGTCCTCGACAATCTCGATCCCGCGGAACAGGCCCCGCCCGCGGATATCGCCCACATGGCTGTGCTGGCCAAAGCGGTCATGTAGCGCGGCTGACAGCCGCTCCCCCTGCTCGGCTGCGCGCTGCACAAGGCCCTGGTCCACCAGCTTGTTCACCACGGCCAGCCCGGCCGCCGCGGCGACCGGGTGGCCAAGATAAGTGTGCCCGTGCTGGAAAAACCCGCTTCCATCGCGGATCGTGTCAAAGATCGTATCGGTGCAGAGCATCGCGCCAATCGGCTGATACCCCGCGCCCAACCCCTTGGCGATACACAGAATATCCGGCGCAACGCCATCGGCCTCACAGGCAAACAGGTGCCCGGTCCGCCCCATGCCGCACATCACCTCATCAAGGATCAGCAGCACGCCGTAGCGGTCACAGATCTCACGGATGCGCTTGAAATAGCCCGCTACCGCCGGCACAGCGCCCAGCGTCGCCCCGACCACCGGTTCGGCCATAAATGCCATCACGCTGTCAGGCCCAAGGCGCAGAATTTCGTCCTCCAGCTCTTGCGCGGCGCGCAGGCCGTAATCCTCGGCGCTCTCATCATCGCGGCGCAGCACGTATTCGTAACACGGCGCGATATGGCTGACCTCCACGAGCAGCGGCGCAAATTGCTGGCGCCGCCATGCATTGCCGCCTGCGGCCAGCGCCCCAAGGGTGTTGCCGTGATAGCTCTGCTTGCGGGCAATCAGGTGCCGGCGCTGCGGCTCGCCTTTCTCGACGAAATACTGCCGCGCCAGTTTGATCGCCGCCTCGGTCGCCTCGGACCCGCCGGAGACGAAATAGACCCGGTCGATCTGGCCTGGGGCGTGTGCAATCAAAAGGTCCGCCAAGGCCTCCGCCGGCTCCGAGGTCAGGAACCCGGTATGGGCAAAGGCCAGCGCCTCCACCTGCTGTTGCACCGCGGCGATGATGTCGGGATCGCCATGGCCCAGACACGACACCGCCGCCCCGCCCGAGCCGTCGAGATAGGCCTTGCCGGTGTCGTCATAGAGGTAACAGCCCTCACCGCGCACCGCCTTGGGCGGGGTCTTGCGGGAATGGCGGGGAAAGACGTGGGACATCAGAGCTCTCCTGTGGGACGCCCGCGGGCGCTGTGATCATAGACGTAGAACCGAGCGATGAACATCACGCAGCCCCTTTTCGGGTTGCGTTGGCGAGCGCAGCCCGCAAGGACGCAACCGCGGCTGCATTGTCCGGCCAGGGGGTGCCGTCGGGCGCGTAGATGTTGTTCTCAAACCCCACCCGTAGATCCCAGCCGAGATGTGCCGCGGCCAGCAAGCAGGCCTGCTCTGGCGGGCCGAAGGCACAGACCGTCATTTCCAGCTGTCCCGCTTGCGCCAAGGCCGCGTGTTGCGCCAACTCGGCGGGTTGACCCGCGCGCGGCGGGTCGCATTGGCCCAAAACGGCAATCGCGTCACGCATGTCGGCGGGCACAAGACCGGTGGCGTGCCAGTCCGCCAATTGCTGGTAACAGTCTGGACCATAAAGGATATGCTGGACCTCGGTGCCCGCCGCATGGGCCGCCGTATAGAGCCGGGCGGCGCGTGTTGCATCGCGGGCCATTTCGCGCACGGCCACGCTCGCGGCCCGGGGGTGCAGCGTCTCGATCAGGTGCAGCTGGTCCGCCACGTCGTAGCGGCCCGCGGCTTCGGTGGTGATCTGCACACCCAAACCCGGCGCGGCCTCTGCAATCGCCTCCAGCGCTTCGCGGTAGAGGCCCACATCCAGAGAATGCGCCCCCTGCCCGTCCCGCACGTGCAGATGCAACGCGTCCGCCCCGGCCTCTTTGCACGCCCGAGCGGTGGCCGCGATCTCGGCCACCGTCAGAGGCACCGCCGGATGGTCGCGCTTCTGCAACCGTGCACCATTGGGGGCGACGGTGATCTTGGGCCCGGTCATACGCGCATCCTCGCGCCTTCTGGGTCAAACGCCGGCGCCAGTTGCATCCGGCCCGGCACCCGTTTGCCGGCGATGTCGAGCTCGACAGGCGCGCCGTCCATAGCGGCCTCCACATGCGCCAACACAATCGGCGCGCCGATGCGGTAGCCATAGGCTGCCGAGGTTGTCTGCCCGATGATCTTCCCGTCGCGATAAACCGGCTCATGCCCCAAGGGCACGGCGTCGTCCTGCTCCAGCACAATCGTCACGAGGCTGCGCGCCACGTCCGACGCAGCCACCACCTCCGCCCCGATGAACCCGCCGGCCTTCTTGCACATTTTGCTCATGCCCAAAGCATGCGGACCCAAATCGCCGTCGATCTCGTGCCCCATGGCGGCAAAGCCCTTTTCGATCCGCATCGAGGTCTGCGCATAAAGCCCGGCCGGCACCGCCCCGGCACCCGTCAAGGCGGCGTAGATCGCGGTGGCGTTTTCGGCTTTGCAGGTGATCTCCCACCCCGCCTCGCCGACATAGGACATCCGCACCGCGCGCACGTGTTTGCCGGCGATGTGCGCCGGGCCAACCTGGAAATAGCCCAGATCGTTGAGCTTTGGTGCGCCGGTCTCGGCCACGATCCGTGCCGCCTCGGGGCCCATCAGGGCCAGCACGGCATAGTCCTCGGTGCTGTCGGCCAAAGCAACGTCAAAGCCTTCGGCATGCCGCTGCAGCCAAGCCAGATCGCGTTTGATCGCGTTTGTGCCGGTGAAGAGGCGGTAGTGATCCGCGGCAATCCGATGGGCGGTCAGGTCACTTTCATAGGTGCCGCGGTCGTTCAGGATGCCGGTATAGATCGCCGTGCCCGCGGGCCGGTCCATGTTGCGCATGCAGATCCGTTGCAGGAAGGCGCAGGCATCCGGGCCCGTCACCTCGATCTTGCCAAAGGGGGAGGCATCGAAGATCGCAGCGTGCTCATGTGCCGCCATCACCTCAGCCCGGACGTTTTCGAACCAGTCGGGCCGGTCAAAGCGCAGCTGGGGCTCGGCCGTTTTGCCGAAGAAAAGCGGCCGTTCCCAGCCATAGACCTGCCCCATATGCGCCCCCGCGGCGCGGTACTCCGCATCCAACGGCAGGCGTCGCAGGTCGCGGGCCGTCTGAAGCTGACGACCGGGATAGGCAATCTCGTAATGCGTGCCGAGGATTTCCGGCGCGCGGGCCATCAGGTGCTCGACCGAGTTGAAGACCGGCGCAAAGCGCTTGGCATCGGCCTCGGACAGATCATAGGCGGTGTGGCCGTGCACGATGTTATGGGCGAGGTTCATCCCCGCCCCGCCACCCGAGGCCATCCCGACCGAATTCATCCCACAGCCCAGGAACAGCCCGCGCGTTTCCGCCGTTTCCCCCAGCATGAACATGCCGTCGGGGGTGAAGCTTTCAGGCCCGTTGAGCAGCATCTTGACCTCGGCGGTTTCCAGCGCCGGCAGGCGATGCAGCGCGTTGAGCATCATCGGCTCAAAATGATCCCAGTCTTCGGGCAGCAGGCCAAACTCGAAATTCTCGTCCAGAACTCCGGGCGCAATCGGTTTACCCATCGGCTCGAAACACCCGACCAGCAACCCGCCGCTGTCGTCGCGAATATAGAGGTGGTTGTCGTGGTCGCTGAGCGTCGGCATGTTACCAGTGATGCCGTCGATGGGTTTGGTGAGCAGGAAGAAATGCTCACAGGCCAGCGCGGGTACCTCCGCCCCCGCCATGGCGCCGATTTCGCGTGACCAGAGCCCTGCGCAGAGCGCCACGGCATCACACATCACGGTGCCTTGGGTCGTCTCCACCCCGCTGATACGGCCGTTTTCGGTCAGGATGCCGGTCACGCCGGTGTCCTCAAAGATCCGCGCGCCCAAGCCCTTGGCCGATTTCACCAAGGCCGCGCAGACATCCGAGGGTGACACGCGCCCGTCCTCGGGTGACCAGACGGCGCCCAACACGTCCTCGGCGTTCATCAGCGGCCAACGCTCCTGCGCCTCACCGGCGCTGATCCACTGCGCGTCGATGCCATAACCATGCGCCAGCGCCTCTTGTCGCCGCACATGGGTAGCGCGGTCGGGCGTGGTGGCGATGGACAGCGAGCCCTTCTGGATCCAGCCCACCGATTGCCCGGTCTCGCGTTCCAACTGGGCATAAAGATCGACAGAATACTGGATCATGCGCGTCAGGTTGCGCGAATGCCGCAGCGCCCGGACCTGTGCCGCGGAATGCCAGGTGGTGCCCGAGGTCAGCTTATTGCGCTCCAGCAGGATCGCGTCTGTCACGCCCATCTTGGCGAGGTGATAAAGCGTTGAGCAGCCCATGATGCCGCCGCCGATCACGACAACCGAGGCATGGGGGGGAAGGTGGGAATCAGGCATGGTCTTGTCCTTGCGTCACTCGATCATGAAACACTTGTTTCAAAAGTTGACAAGATGGAAAACACTTGAAACATTCCGTTTCACGTCCGAGGGGGGATTCGTGACAGACAGCGCCAGCATTCAGGATCGCATCAACCGGTCCTATTCCGGTCTCAGCGACAAGTTGCAGGTTGCGGCGCAGTACGTCGCCGACAATCCTGTGGACGTCGCCACCCGGTCGCTGCGCGCCGTGGCGACCACCAGCGGCGTGTCGCCCGCCACGTTTTCCCGCCTCGCCAGAGCCCTGGGCTATGCCGACTATGAGGCGATGCGCGAAGATGGGCGCCTGGCCGTCGAGCGGCAGATGTCGCCCTTTTCCGAGCGCGCCTCGGCCCTGCGCAGCAAGGCCAGCGGCCAAGCCGGCCGCGCGATCTTGCAGCATCAAGCGGCGGCTTGCGTCGCCAATATCGAGGCTTTGGAACAGACGATCGATCCACAAAGGCTCGAGGCGGCGGTGGCGGCGCTGCATGCGGCGCGTCAGGTGCTGTTGGTAGGATCAAAGGGATCTGCAGGGCTGATCGACTACCTTGGCTATATGGGCCACTGGTTCAAAACCAACTGGCGCATTGCGGGCCGCAACGGCACCGAGCTGTCTGCCACCCTGTCGCGCCTTGGCCCGGGCGACGTGGTGCTGGCCCTGGCCAAACAACCCTATGCCCACCGCACCGTAGCAGCCCTGCAAGCTGCGCAGGCAGCGGGCGCCGAAACCATCGCGATCACCGACAGCCGGACCTCTCCGGCATTGCAATTTGCCGAACATGCTTTCATCGTCTCCACCGAGAGCCCGCAGTTCTTTTCGTCTTACGCGGCGACACTGGTTCTGATGGAGACGATGATCAGCATGCTGCTGGCCCGCGCCGGACCCGATGCCGAAGACATGATCCGCGCGGCCGAGCTTCAGATCGACCGTCTGGGGGAAAACTGGACGGCGTAAACAACCAAAAGACTTGCAACATCCAAAAGGGAGAAAACACAATGTTTGCAAAGCACTTCATGAAAGGCGCCGCCGTTGCCGCGGTGCTGGGCATGGCCGGGGCGGCCAGCGCGCAGCAGACCTTTATCACCATCGGCACCGGCGGTGTGACCGGCGTCTACTACCCGACCGGCGGCGCCATCTGCCGTCTGGTGAACAAAGGCCGCAAGGAACACGGCATCCGCTGCTCGGTCGAATCCACCGGCGGATCGGTCTACAACACCCGCACCATCCGCGAGGGGGAGCTGGACTTTGGCGTTGTGCAGTCCGACGTGCAATCGGCCGCAATGGAAGGCGTGCGCGCCTTTGACGGCGATGAGCCCTACGCCGATCTGCGCGCGGTCTTCTCCGTGCACCCCGAACCGATGCACGTCATGGTGCGCGGCGATTCCGGCATTGAGTCCGTGATGGACATGAAGGGCAAGCGGGTGAATATCGGCAACCCCGGCTCGGGCACCCGTGTTCTGGCTGGCGTTCTGATGGATGCCGCCGGCGTGACGCCTGATGACTTTGCGCTTGCCGCCGAGCTGAAATCCTCCGAACAGGCCGCCGCGCTTTGCGATGGCAAGATCGACGCCGCGATCTGGGCTGCCGGTCTGCCCAACGGTTCGACCATGGAGGCAACCTCGACCTGCGATATCAAGGTCCTCGATCTGACCTCGTCGGGCATGGACAAGGTGCTGGCGGAAAACGCGGCTTATGCGGCGGCGGGCATCCCCGGCGGTCTTTACCCGGGCAACGATGGCGACATCGCCTCTTGGGGCCCCAAGGCGACCTTTGTTACCGATGCCAGCACCCCGGATGAGGTGGTTTACACGCTGGTGAAGTCGATCTTTGAAAACTTCGACGACTTCAAGAAACTGCACCCGGCCTTCAACGCTCTGACCGAAGAGCAGATGATCAAGGACGGTCTCAGCGCGCCGCTGCACCCCGGTGCCGCACAATACTATGGCGAGCGCGGCTGGATGTGATCCGACCCGTTTGACACCACGTCCCCCGGCGCTTTGCGCGCCGGGGGAACCTCTATTCGTTACATAAATTCAGCGGGTTAACCGCAGGGGGACAGAATGTCGGACGCACAGACCAAGGGGCCCGAGCCCGCGCTCGAGGATATCGTCGCCGACGCCGATACCGGCGGGCGCAACCCGCATGACGCGTTTGGCCGCGCGGCCCTCTGGTATATCCCGCTGGTCTGGTCGATCTACCAGCTCTGGATCGCCTCCCCCCTGCCCTTCATGCTGGGCATCGGCGTGATGAACGACACCCAGACGCGCGCAATCCACCTTGGGTTTGCGGTGCTCTTGGCCTTCATCGCCTTCCCGGGCCTGAAAAACAGCCCGCGTCACCACATCCCGGCCCTCACCTGGGTCATCGCCATCGCCGCCGCCGTTACCGCGTCTTATCTCTGGTGGGACTACCGCGGTGTGGCGCAACGCACCGGTGCCCCGAACACCACCGACCTGATCATGGCGGGTATCGGTATCGTGCTGCTTTTGGAGGCCGCGCGCCGGTCGCTCGGCTTCCCGCTGATGGGTGTGGCGCTCTTCTTCCTGTCTTATGTCTTTTTCGGCTCCTGGTCCGGCCTGCCGGAGGTGGTGCAGTGGAAAGGGGCGTCCTTCGAGAAAGCCATGAGCCATATGTGGCTGACCACCGAGGGCGTTTTTGGCGTGGCGTTGGGTGTGTCTTCGGGCTTTGTCTTTCTCTTCGTGCTCTTCGGCGCTTTGTTGAACCAAGCAGGCGCGGGCAACTACTTCCTGAAACTCGCCTTCGCCGCATTGGGCCACCTGCGCGGTGGCCCGGCCAAAGCGGCCGTCATCGCCTCAGCCGCCACCGGCCTGATCTCGGGGTCCTCGATCGCCAACGTGGTCACCACCGGCACCTTCACCATCCCCTTGATGAAAAAGGTGGGCTTCCCGGCCACCAAGGCCGGCGCGGTTGAGGTCTCATCCTCGATCAACGGCGTTCTGACGCCGCCGGTGATGGGCGCCGTGGCCTTCCTGATGACCGAATATGTCGGCATTTCCTATGTCGAGGTGGTGAAAACCGCGATTGTTCCGGCGGCGATTTCCTATGTCGCGCTGGTCTATATCGTGCATCTCGAAGCGCTCAAGATGGGCATGACCGGCACCAGCCGCATGAACCCGATCAAGTTCATCCTCGGCGCGATCTTCATCATCGCCATCTCGATCGTCATCGCGGGCGGCACGCTGTTCCTGACCGGTGTCATCGTCGACACCCTCGGCAGCGTCTTTGGTGGCGCGTCGCTCTATGTCATCCTCGCCATCATGCTGGCCGCGTATATCGCCGCCGTGCGCTACGCCGCGCAGGCGCCCGATCTGGATATGAGCCTCGAGTCGATGCAGCACCTGCCGCCGACGCGCGATATCTTCAAGACCGGCATCCACTACCTGATGCCGATCCTCTTGCTGATGTATCTCTTGATGATCGAACGCAAATCTCCAGGCCTTTCAGCCTTTTGGTCGACGATTTTCATGTTGTTCATCCTGCTCACCCAGAACCCGTTAAAGGCCTTCTTCCGCGGCGAAGGTGAAACCGTCCGCCACATCCAAGAGGGCCTATCGGACATTGCCGAGGGCATGATCGCCGGCGCCCGCAACATGATCGGCCTCGCCGCCGCCATGGGCGTTGCGGGCATCATCGTCGGCGCCGTGACGCTCACCGGGATTGGCCAGGTGATGGCGGAGTTTGTCGAGTTCCTGTCGGGCGGCAACCTCTTGGCGATGCTGTTCTTCGTCGCCGTCATCTCGATCATCCTCGGGATGGGCCTGCCGACGACCGCCAACTACATCGTCGTCAGCTCGCTGATGGCCGGGGTGGTCGTCGAGCTGGGCGCGCAAGCCGGGCTGATCGTGCCGCTGGTCGCGGTGCACATGTTCGTCTTCTATTTCGGGATCATGGCCGATGTGACACCCCCGGTGGGGCTCGCAAGCTTCGCCGCCGCCGCGATCTCCAAAGGGGATCCATTGCGCACCGGGTTCCAGGCCTTCTTCTACTCGATCCGCACCGCCCTTCTGCCATTCCTCTTCATCTTCAACACCGATCTTCTGTTGATCGATGTCGGACCCGTGCAAGCGGTCTTTGTCTTTATCATCGCGCTTATCGCCATGCTGCTCTTTGCCGCCGGGACGATGAATTACTTCATGGTCAAGTCGCGATTGTGGGAAAGCGCGGTGCTGCTCTTCTCGGCCTTCGTGCTTTTCCAGCCCGGCTTCTTTCTGAACCAGATGGCGCCCGAGTTTGAATCCCGCCCCGGCAGCGCGTTGTTTGAAATGGCCGAAGCGGCCGCGGATGGCGCCTCGCTCCGGGTGCGGCTGGTGGGTGAGAACCTCAACGGCGATCTGGTCGATGCGCGCTACCTTTTGCCGGTGGGCGATTCCGGGGCCGACGGCGAAACCCGGCTGATGGATGGCGCCGGGATCGAGTTCCGCGATGAAGGCGGCAGTATCTTTGTCGATAATCTGAGCTTTGGCGGACCAGCCGAGCAGTTGGGGATCGATTTCGACTGGGAAGTGGTCGAGCTTGAGGTCGCTGCCGACCGACTGCCGAAAGAGATCTTCTACATCCCGGCCCTACTGCTCGTCGCCATGGTGTTCGGCCTACAGATGGGCCGCAAACGGAAAGAAGAAAGCCAGGAGGCCCCAGCATGACGGAACATGTCCTTTGCGCCATCGACCTGACCCACGAAGACGACGCCAAGGCGCTGTTGCGCGAGGCCGACAAGTTGGCCGGGTTCTACGGCGCCACGCTGAGCGTGGTGACCGTGCTGCCGGATTTCGGATCCTCCTGGGTCGGCACGTTTTTCAAGCCGGGCACGATGCATGACGCCGCGGAGGCTGCCAACGACGCCCTGCACGACCTGGTGCGACAGACCCTGCCCGACCGCGAAGGGGTGCAGCACATCGTCGAGATCGGCGTGGTCTACGAAGAGGTCCTTCGGGCTATTTCCCAAGCACAAGCCGACCTCGTCATCGTCGGCGCGCACAAACCCGACATCGCCGACCGGCTCCTCGGCCCCAACTCCGCCCGGATCGCCCGCTTGTCGCCAGTCTCGACGCTCGTGGTGCGGGTCTAGCAAGGATCCGCTTCTGCGCGACCGGTAATCTTGCGACTCACCCGAAGCACACTTTTAACGACCCAGACCCAAGAACGGCGCCACAGGGAACTGCGGCGCCGTTCACTTGATTTGCTCGATTGGTCTTGTTTCCGCTGAATTAGGTACCGGTTTTCAGTGCGCGCATCTCTGCCATCGGTGTCGCCACCACTGCGGACGCATGACCCGAGATGGAAAAGCGCGACATCTGCTGGGTCAGGTCGTTGACGCTTTGGGTCAGCATATGTGCGGCGGCAGTGGATTGTTCGACCATGGCAGCGTTTTGCTGGGTCACGCGGTCGAGGTTGGTCACCCCAACGTTGATTTCCTTCAGGCCCTCGGCCTGTTCCGAAGCGCCATTGGCAATGCCGCTCATTAGTTCGGAGATGTGATCGACCTCGCGCACCACTTCGTTCAGCGCTTGCCCGGCTCGTTCGACCAGCCCCACACCATCTTTGACCTGGTTGGTCGAATTGCCGACAAGCTGCTTGATCTGCTGCGCTGCGTCCGAGCTGCGTTGCGCCAGCGCGCGCACTTCCGAGGCGACCACCGCAAAGCCTTTGCCTGAGGCGCCCGCACGGGCGGCTTCGACACCGGCATTCAGCGCCAAGAGGTTGGTCTGGAAAGCGATGTCGTCGATCACGGTGATAATCTCGCCGATCTGGCCCGAGGATTTTTCAATCTCGGACATGGCATCGACCGCCGATTGCATCACCGCGCCATTCTGTGCCGCCATGGTCGAAGCGCTTTGTACCGAGGTTTCGACCTCACGGGCCGAGGTTGCGGCTTTGCTGACGATGCTGAGCAATTGATCCAATGCGGCAGCGGTTTGCTCCAGCGTCGCCGCCTGGTTTTCCGTGCGGCGCGACAGATCGTCGGAAGCGCTGGAAATCTCGGTGGCGCCGTGGCCAATGGATTCGGCTGTGCCCTGCACCGATCCCAAGGCGTCGCGCAAGGCTTCGACGGCGGTGTTGTAGTCGCTCCGCAGGGCCAGATACTGATCCGGGAAATCGGCCGTGATGGTTTCGGTCAGAACCCCTTCGGAGAGCGTCCGCAACCCGCGGCTGAGATGCGCCACAACGTCGGCTTGCGCGCGGTGTTCTTCCTGTCGCGCAGCCTCAAGCTCACTGCTTTCCCGCAGTTTTTCGGCCAGGAGATCGAGGTCACGCGCGATATCGCCCAGTTCATCGCCGCGCGTGCGCATTTGCACGTCCTGATCGTAATCTCCGCCGGCAATCGCGGTCATGGTCATGCCAAGATCGCGCAGCGGCTTGCCGATCATCCGTCGCAGCGCCAGCAGGGTCAGCACGGACATGCCCAGCATCACCGCAAAGCCCACAAGCAGGATGGTGATCTTCTTGCCGGATACGGCGCGCAAGGCGTTGGCATCGGTAAAGGCCATCGCGATGGCCCCGGTCGCCGTGCCGTCTGGCAGCAAAACCGGCGCGGCCAGATGCAATCCATCCGGGCTGGCAGCAGACTCGCCCGTTTCGATAGCGCGCGCGGCCAGCGCGCTCAGTGTTGTACTCAAGGATGGGGCGACGGCGCGTTCTGCAAGGACCGCACCGTCGCCACCGAATATCATCACCCCTTCGCCATCTTCGCCGGCGACCCGCACCGCTTCGTCGGCGGTTTCTTCGATCTTGGGCTGCGCCTTGAACCGGATCGGCTGTACCAGCGCGTCCGACTGGAACGAGACCGTCGCGGTCGCCCGGTCGGCCACCGCCTCGCGGACGAGGCTGTCGACCACCCGGGTCGACCCGGTGACCAGCACACCCGCCACGATCAAGGTCGTAACCGTCATGATGGCGGCGCACTTTACAAAAACCGACCGCAGGGCCGAGGTTCGGACAAGATCGAGAGCGGGCATCGCGTGTCTCCGGTTGCAGAAGAGGTCAGGAAGGGGCGGCAGGCGCTTACATAAAGGCGTCGGCGATCACCCCGACCGTCATCGCACCGACAACTTCGCCGGTGGCCGGATCGGTCAGCGCCATCGAGATCTGCACCTGGTAGGACTGGCTCGATTCGTCGAATTCGATCTCACCGAAATGCACGGCGCCGGCACCGACGCCAAAGGTTTCGGAGAACTTCGCCTCATCACCCTGCCAGTAATCCGAGGTCACGGCAGAGGCCGCCACGTTCAGGCCCACGGCGTCCATGACAAACACCTCGGTGATCATGCCACCCGAGGCTTCGGTCTGCGCGCGCAGGAAATCCGCGGCCGCGTTGCCGAGCACCGGATCGATCGTCGGCGTGCTGGCAGCGCCCACTTCGGCGCGCCAGGTCTGATCCAGGTCGTTGATCGTTGCGGCATCGTAACCGGCGGTCATGGCGTTTTGTGCGGCAATGGCGTCCATCAGGACGGCGTCATGCGCCCAAGGCATGATCTGGTCCTGCAGGAAGGCGTTCATTGCCGGGGTCGGTTCGGCGGCAAAGGCGGGGGCTGCGGCGGCAAGGGTGGCAGCAACGAGGGCGGTACGGATCATCAGAATCTCCTGTTGGTGGGTGTCATGCGCGGCACCCTAGGAACGATGACCTTATGTTCCGTTAATGACGTCCCGCGCATTTCGCGACAGGTTTAAAGGTCGAAAAACGACAGATCGTCGCATTCGGTACAGACAGGCGCGGGCGCAGGGACTGAACTGCGCGTTATGGACCAAGAACGTTCCAGCATCGCGGTGATCCAGCGCAAGATCGGGGCGCGGCGTGGACGGGCGGCGCGCGGGCGGCCTTAACCGGCCTCTGCCACCCGTTTCTTTCACCGCCAGGATACCAAGATGAACGCTCCTTCCCCTCGCCGCAGCGGTGGCCGCAAGGCCCGCGTTGCGGCCCGCGCCGCCGCCCCCGACGCAGATGCCCGCCCGGTTCAGCCGGGCATGTCCGGCGGGCTTTATTCGCCGCTGAGCGATGCCGAAACCCAGCGCATTCACCGCGCGGCCTTGCTGGCATTGGAAGAGATCGGTCTGGCTGATGCGCCGCCCTCGGGCGTTGAAATCATGACAAAAGCCGGCGCCATCCAAGGCGCGGATGGCCGGCTGCGCTTTCCCCCGGCGCTGGTCGAGGACATGCTGGCCATCGCGGCACGTGACATCACACTGCACGGGCGTGACCCGGCGCATGATCTGGACCTTTCCGGGACGCAGGTGCATTTCGGCACCGCCGGAGCCGCCGTGCATATGGTCGATCTGGCAAGCGACAGCTATCGCGACAGCACCTTGCAGGATCTGCACGACGCCGCGCGGATCGCCGATCAGCTCAACAACATCCATTTTGTGCAGCGGCCCATGGTGGCGCGGGATGTGACGGACAATCGGCTGCTTGATCTCAACACGATCTACGCCTGCTGTGCAGGCACCACGAAACATATCGGTACATCTTTTGTCGAACCGGCCTTTGTACCGGAGGCTTTGACGCTTTTGCACATGATTGCCGGCGGTGAAGACGCCTGGCGCGCGCGGCCATTTGTGTCAAATTCGAACTGTTTTGTTGTGCCGCCGATGAAATTCGCCACCGAAAGCTGCGAGGTGATGGAGGCCTGCATTCGCGGCGGCATGCCGGTGCTGCTGCTGAGCGCCGGTCAGGCGGGGGCGACCGCGCCGGTGACGATCGCCGGGGCGATTGTGCAGGCGGTGGCGGAATGCCTGGCTGGGCTGGTCTATGTCAACGCGATGGCGCCGGGGCATCCGGCGGTGTTTGGCACCTGGCCCTTTGTGTCCGACCTGCGCACCGGGGCGATGTCGGGTGGGTCGGGGGAGCAGGCGCTGCTGACCGCCGGCTGCGCGCAGATGCACCGGTTTTATGGCCTTCCAGGTGGGGCTGCGGCCGGGATCGCAGACTCCAAACGCCCCGACATGCAGGCCGGGTGGGAGCAGATGTGTTCCAACGTCATGGCCGGGCTTTCGGGGCTCAACATGGTTTATGAGGCGGCGGGCATGCATGCCTCGCTGCTGGGGTTCTGCCATGAAAGCCTGATCCTCGGCGACGATCTTCTGGGCCAGGCGCTGCGCTGCGTGCGCGGGATCGAGGTCAGCGAAGACGCGCTGAGCCTCGAGGCGATGCGCGCCACCTGCATCGGCGGCCCGGGGCATTACCTGGGCTCGGACCAGACGCTGGCGCGGATGCAGACGGATTACGTCTATCCGGCTTTGGGCGACAGGACCTCCCCCAAGGAATGGGAAGAGCTGGGCAAACCCGACCTTCTGGCCAAGGCGACCGCGCGCAAGGAGGAGATCTTGTCACAGCGTGCCGCGGCGCGGTTTGATCCCGCGACCGACCAGGCCATCCGCGACGCGTTCGAGATCCTCTTGCCGGCCTAGGCGCGGGTATGAAGCGCGGATCGGGGGCTCTGCCCCCGAACCCCCGAGGTATTTTTGAACCAGAGAAGCAGGGGACGGTTGGACGTTGACCTGCTTGCCGGCTAAGCCTGCGACAAGAGCTTTGAGAAAGGCGAATGACCGATGCCCTATATCACCCTTGCCCTGGCCGTGCTGGCCGAAACCATCGGCACCACGGCGCTGCAGGCGAGCCAGCAATTCACCAAGCCCCTGCCGACGGTGATCGTCGTGCTGGCCTATGGCTGCGCGTTCTACCTGCTGGGCCTTGCGCTGAAATTCATTCCCGTCGGTATCGCCTATGCGATCTGGTCGGGCCTTGGCATCGTGCTGATCGCGATCATCGGCTTTGCCGTCTTTGGCCAAAAGCTCGATATGGCGGCGATCCTCGGCATGGGGCTGATCCTTGCCGGAATCCTGGTCATTCACCTCTTTTCCGGTTCCGCCACACACTAGGGACTGGCCTTTTGCCGTGAAGGGGGCTAGGTCGCGCGCAAGACACCCCCAAAAGGCAGAACGACATGGACCTGCGCAACGTCGCAATCATCGCTCACGTGGACCACGGCAAGACGACGCTGGTGGATGAGCTTTTGAAACAATCCGGCGCCTTTCGCGAGAACCAGGCCGTGGCCGAACGCGCGATGGACAGCAATGAGCTGGAGCGTGAGCGCGGCATCACCATCTTTGCCAAGCCCACCTCAGTCGAGTGGAAAGGCACGCGGATCAATATCGTCGACACCCCCGGCCACGCCGATTTCGGCGGTGAGGTCGAGCGCATACTGTCGATGGTCGACGGGGTGGTGCTGCTGGTCGATGCCGCCGAAGGGCCGATGCCGCAGACCAAGTTCGTGACCTCCAAGGCGCTGGCGTTGGGCCTGCGGCCGATTGTGGTGCTGAACAAGGTCGACAAACCCGATGCTGAACCCGACCGGGCGCTGGACGAATGTTTTGATTTGTTTGCCAATCTCGATGCCGACGAGGACCAGCTGGATTTCCCGCATCTTTACGCTTCGGGCCGCTCTGGCTGGGCTGATCCCGAGCTGGACGGGCCGCGCAAGGACCTGTCGGCGCTCTTCAACCTGATCGTCAACCACGTCCCTGCCCCGCGCCAGATCACCCGGCAGGATGACGATTTCCGCATGCTGGCCACCACGCTGGGCGCCGATCCCTTTGTCGGTCGGGTGCTGACCGGCCGGGTAGAATCGGGCACACTGCGTGTGGGTGCGACCGTGCAGGCGCTGAGCCGGATTGGGCAAAAGATCGAGCAGTTCCGCGTGACCAAGATCCAGGCCTTCCGCGGTCTGGCCCAGCAGGACATCGACGAGGCGCAGGCTGGTGACATCGTCAGCATTGCGGGCATGTCCAAGGCCACCGTGGCCGACACAATCTGCGCTTTGGCGGTGGATGAACCGCTTGACGCCCAGCCGATCGATCCGCCCACGATCACCGTCACCTTCGGCATCAACGACTCGCCCCTTGCCGGGCGTGACGGTAAAAAGGTGCAGTCCCGCGTGATCCGCGAACGGCTGATGAAAGAGGCCGAATCCAACGTCGCCATCAAGGTCGCTGACACCCCGGGTGGCGAAGCCTTTGAGGTCTCGGGCCGGGGCGAATTGCAGATGGGCGTGTTGATCGAAAACATGCGCCGCGAAGGCTTTGAGCTCAGCATCTCGCGCCCGCAGGTCATCATGCGCGAAGAAAACGGTGCGCTGATGGAGCCGGTCGAAGAGGCCACCATCGACGTTGATGACGACTATTCCGGTGCCGTGATCGAAAAGCTGACCGGCGCGCGCAAAGGCGAGCTCGTGGAGATGCGCCCCGCAGGCGCGGGCAAGACCCGGATCATCGCGCATGTGCCGTCGCGCGGGCTCATTGGCTATCACGGCGAGTTTCTGACCGACACCCGCGGCACCGGTGTGCTCAACCGCGTCTTTCACGGCTGGACCCCGCATAAGGGCCCGATCCCGGGCCGCCGCGCCGGGGTGCTGATCTCGATGGAAAACGGCGAGGCCGTGGCCTATGCGCTCTGGAACCTCGAGGATCGTGGCCGGATGTTCCTGGGCGCGCAGGCGCCGGTCTATACCGGCATGATCATCGGCGAGCACAGCCGCGACAACGATCTGGAAGTGAACCCGCTGAAGGGTAAGAAGCTGACCAATGTGCGCGCCTCAGGCTCGGACGAGGCGGTGCGGCTGACCACCCCGGTGACCATGAGCCTGGAAGAGGCCATCGCCTATATCAACGACGACGAGCTGGTCGAGGTCACCCCCAACGCGATCCGGTTGCGCAAGCGGTATCTCGATCCGCATGAACGCAAGCGCGCGGCGAAGGCAAGCTGACGGGCACCCCGCGCGCGGGCGAGTTGACCACGCGCCCCGCCGGGCCCGCGTCGTGTTCCCAAGCGCTGCTGCTTAGCGCCCAATCCGGCGTTAACCAATTGGCCCAGAAAGGCACAAAAACCCCTGTTTTTGGCGCTGAATCGGGAAGAATTCTCGAGGACGGACGCCCGTTTCTGGCATTGGACAAGTCACTATTTCGTGCGTAGGCTGTTTGTGTGGATTCTTGCTGCTTCTTCTCTAGCATCCACGCATTCGAAAACCTGGGAAGGAATTAAACCCATGAAGATTTTGAAACAAACCCTCACCGCAGCGGCCCTTGCCACCGGCCTCGGTCTCGCCTCGCAAGCCGCTGCACACGTGGTTGAATCTGGAACCATGCAACTGTCGCCCATCGCCTCCGGCGCCAAGTACGTGGTCGAGCATACCTGCACGCATCACGGCTATGCCCTCAGCGGTGGCCTGACGATCGACAAGCAGGTGACGACCTACGGCCCGCTGGTTGTGACCGGAAGCTATCCCAAGTCGACGCGCACCTGGGCCGTGGAGCTGACCAACAAGAGCGGTCGTCCCACCGGCGCAATGGAAGTCATGGTGACCATTCGGGTGCTCTGCGGCTACCGCCACTGACGCGCCGCGCCGCCGGTGCCAGGGGGGACCGGCGGCGTTACTCGGTGATTTCAACCACCATCAACTCACGCTCGGATGCATCCCGCGCGTGGCTGAGGGCCTGTTGATAGGCGTCGGAGTTGTAACACTCCACCGCTGCCTCGACGCTGGGAAAGCGCGCAACCACGTTGCGCGGGCGCTCTTGGCCTTCCAGTTGCACGTAACGCCCGCCGCGGGCGAGGAACGTGCCGCCATGCGCGGCAATCGCCGGGCCGGCCAGTTCGGCGTAACGGCCATAAGCCTCGGCATCGGTGACGGTGACATGGGCAATCCAAAGCGCGCCGGTCATCACGTGTTCTCCAATACTGTCTCGACCGCGCCAATCGCGGCCTCTGCATTGTCGGCCGATTTGCCGCCGCCCTGCGCCATGTCGGGCCTGCCGCCGCCGCCCTTGCCGCCCAGCTCGGCCACCGCCGCCTTGACCAGATCGACCGCGGACACCCGGCCCGTCAGGTCTTCGGTCACACCGGCCGCCACGGCCGCCTTACCGCCGGCATCCGCGATCAGCACAATCGCACCGGTGCCAAGACGGGCCTTATGCTCGTCAATCAACGGCGGCAGGTCTTTGCCCGACACGCCCTGCAGCACTTGCGTCAGCAGCGGCACGCCATTGACCTCGCGCGGGGCTGCGCCACCGCCCTGCCCGGCCCCGCCGGCCATCGCCAGCTCACGCCGCAACTGCGCCACCTCATTGGCCAGCGCCTTGCGCTCATCCATCAGGCTGCGCACCCGCGCTGGCACATCAGCCGCGCTGGTCTTCAATTCGACCGCGATGTCGGACACGCGCTGATCCTGTTCGGTGAGGTATGCCAAGGCCCCGGCCCCGGTTAGCGCCTCGATCCGCCGAACCCCGGCGCTGGAGGCACTGTCGCCCAGGGTCACAAACACCCCGATATCGCCGGTCTGGCGTACATGGGTCCCGCCGCAAAGCTCAAGCGAATAGGTCTGGCCGTCGCTGCCCTTGCCCGATCCCGGCTGCGTGCCCATCGACACCACGCGCACTTCGTCACCGTATTTCTCCCCAAAGAGCGCTTGCGCACCGATGGCCCGCGCGTCATCGGGTGTCATGATCCGCGTCTCAACCGGGCTGTTCTGGCGGATATAGGCGTTGACCTCTTCCTCGACCTGCCGCAGCTGATCACCTGTCAGCGCCTTGCTGTGGCTGAAGTCAAAGCGCAGCCGGTCGGGCGCGTTCAGCGACCCGCGCTGTGCCACATGATCGCCAAGCGCGCGCCGCAGCGCCTCGTGCATCAGGTGCGTCGCCGAGTGGTTGGCCCGGATTGCCGTGCGCCGCGTGTGATCGACCTCAAGCTGCACCGCCTCCCCTTTGGCAAAGGTGCCGCGTTCGACCGTCACCTGATGCGCAATCAGCTTGCCATCCCCCATCTTTTGCGTGTCGGTGACGCGCGCGTAATCATCCTCGTCCTCGAGCCGACGCAGCCAGCCGGTGTCACCGACCTGACCGCCCGCTTCGCCGTAAAACGGCGTCTGGTTGAGGATCACCCAACCACAGTCACCTTCGTTCAAAGTGTCCACCTCGGCGCCATCGCGCACAAAGGTCAGCATCTGGCCCTCGGCCTGCTCTGTATCATAGCCGAGGAAATCCGTGGCGCCCTGCGCCTCGGCGATGTCGAACCAGATCGCCAGATCCGCGGATTCGCCGGACCCGGCCCAAGCCGCGCGCGCCTTGGCCTTTTGCTCAGCCATCGCACTGTCAAACCCAGCCTGGTCGACCGTCAGGTCACGCTCACGCAAAGCGTCCTGCGTGAGGTCCAGCGGAAATCCATAGGTGTCATAAAGCTTGAACGCCGCCTCACCGGGTAAAGCCGCCCCGTCGGGCAGTTGCGCCACCTCTTCATCGAGTAGCTTTAGCCCGCGGTCCAGAGTCTGCCGGAACCGGGTTTCTTCCAGCCGCAAAGTCTCTTCGATCAACGCCTGCGCCCGCGGCAGCTCAGGGTACGCCGCCCCCATCTGCCGCACCAAGGCGGGCACCAGGCGGTGCATGACCGGGTCCTGCGCGCCCAGCATATGCGCGTGCCGCATCGCCCGGCGCATGATCCGGCGCAGCACGTAGCCACGGCCATCATTCGACGGCATCACCCCATCGGCAATCAGGAACGAGGTCGAACGCAGGTGATCCGCGATCACCCGGTGATGGGTCTTGCCCGGCCCATCCGGGTCGGTGCTGGTGGCATCGGCACTGGCCTCGATCAGGCTGCGGATGAGGTCGGTGGAGTAGTTATCGTTGGTGCCCTGCAGCAGCGCTGCGACCCGCTCGATCCCCATCCCGGTATCGATGCTTTGCGCGGCGAGCTCCTTGCGGCTGCCATCCTCGAACTGTTCGTATTGCATAAAGACGAGGTTCCAGATCTCGACAAAGCGGTCGCCATCCTCCTCGGGCGTTCCCGGCGGACCACCCCAGTATTTCTCGCCATGATCAAAGAAAATCTCGGTGCACGGCCCACACGGGCCCGTCGGCCCCATCATCCAGAAATTGTCATCCGTGGCGATGCGGATGATCCTATCGTCGGGCACGCCGATCTTGGACCAGATCTCGGCCGCTTCATCATCGGTGTGGTAGATCGTGACCAGCAGCCGGTCTTTGGGGATGTCGAGCTCACGCGTAATCAGCTCCCACGCGAAAGGGATTGCGTCGGCCTTAAAATAATCGCCAAAGCTGAAATTGCCGAGCATCTCGAAAAACGTGTGATGCCGCGCGGTGTAGCCCACATTGTCGAGATCGTTGTGCTTGCCGCCCGCGCGCACACATTTCTGCGCCGTCGTCGCGCGCTGATAATCACGATGTTCCACACCGGTGAACAGGTTCTTGAACTGCACCATGCCGGAATTGGCAAACATCAACGTCGGGTCGTTGCGCGGCACCAAGGGGCTCGAGGCGACAACCTCGTGGCCCTGCTTTTCAAAGTAGTTCAGAAAGGTCGACCGGATATCGTTCAGCGTGGGCATGTGGCGTGGCCTTGTTGCGGCGAGTTTGCGCGAAGATGTAGCCGCCTGCCCCGGCGCTGTCCATGGTCTGGGCGCGTCTAGCGGGCCGAAACGGAAACGGGGTGCCAAAGCGGCACCCCGATCCAGGTATTCTCAGCCTCTTGGATGAGACCGGGGAGTTTCTGCTGTCTCCGTCAGCACCGGCGTGGACCCGGGCCTCAGCCCTCCATCACGTCGTCATCATCCTCTTCGATCGCTCCCGGCGGCATGTCGAAATCGAGCCCGTGCGCGGCGCGGATCTTGTCTTCGATTTCCAGCGCGATGCGGCTGTTTTCACGCAGGAAGGTCTTGGCGTTCTCGCGCCCCTGCCCGATGCGTTCATCACCATAGCTGAACCAGGCGCCGGATTTGTCGACCACACCGGCTTTGACGCCGAGATCGAGCAGTTCGCCCATCTTCGAGATGCCTTCACCATACATGATGTCGAATTCCACCTGCTTGAAGGGCGGCGCCACCTTGTTCTTGACGACCTTGACGCGGGTCGCGTTGCCGACCACCTCGTCACGGTCCTTGATGGCGCCGATGCGGCGGATGTCCAGCCGGACCGAGCTGTAGAATTTCAGCGCGTTGCCGCCGGTGGTGGTTTCGGGCGAGCCGAACATCACGCCGATCTTCATCCGGATCTGGTTGATGAAGATTACCATGCAGTTGCTGCGCGCGATCGAGCCGGTCAGCTTGCGCATCGCCTGGCTCATCAGGCGGGCCTGGACGCCGACATTGCTGTCGCCCATGTCGCCTTCTAGCTCGGATTTCGGCGTCAGGGCGGCCACCGAGTCCACCACCACCATGTTCACGGCCCCCGATCGCACCAGCGTATCGGTGATCTCAAGCGCCTGTTCGCCGGTATCGGGCTGCGAAATCAGCAGCTCATCCAGATCGACACCCAACTTTTTGGCATATTGCGGGTCGAGCGCGTGTTCGGCGTCGACAAAGGCACAAACGCCGCCTTTCTTCTGCTCTTCGGCCACGCAATGCAGGGTCAACGTTGTCTTGCCCGAGCTTTCCGGTCCGTAAATCTCAACGATCCTACCCTTGGGCAAGCCGCCGATCCCCAGCGCAATATCGAGCCCCAGCGAGCCCGTCGAGGTCGCCTCGATATCCTTGACGGCGTTCTCGCCCCCCAGCTTCATGATCGAGCCTTTGCCGAACTGCCGTTCGATCTGGGCCAGAGCGCTGTCGAGCGCCTTTTGCTTGTCTGCCGACCGCTTGTTGTCCATTGTCAAAAGATCTGCCGTTGCCATGTTTTCCCGTCCTTATTCCACACCCTTTACTGGGCGGCAATTGCTGCTTTCGTTCGCCTCTTGTTCTCATGGGTATGAGATCAAAAAGAGAACATTTCAAGACAAATTTTCCGTTTTCAGACTGGCGTGGGATGGTTAAAGGAGTGTTGATGGCAATGAAAAATCCGCGAAAGGATTGAAAATGCTGGTGTTCTGGAAGGCGCGTCTGGTGTTTTTGGCGGTCCCCAAGACCGGCACCTCGGCGTTTGAAGAGGCGCTGGGGCCGCATGCGTCGATGGTGGTGCGCGATCCGCCCGAGCTGAAACACGCGCCGGTCTATCGCTACAACCGGTTTTTTCGGCCGATGTATGAGAAGATGGGCGCCGAGCATATGGATGTATTGGCGGTGATCCGCGAGCCGATCAGTTGGTTGGGCAGCTGGTACAGTTACCGCCAACGCGGGTTTCTGGAGGGTAAGCCGACCTCGACCCGTGGCATCAGCTTTGACGCGTTCTGCGACGCCTATGCCAAGGGCGACAAGCCGCCATTCGCCAATGTGGGCAGCCAGGCCAAGTTCATCGAGCCGCGCCCCAACGGCACGCAAGTCACGCATCTCTTCAAGTACGAAAACCAGGCCGGGCTGATCGACTTTTTGGAAGAGCGGTTGGGCGTCGCCATTGACCTACCGCGCAGCAACGTGTCCCCCAAGCGTGACCTGACGCTGTCACCCGAGACCGAGGCCAAGCTGCGCCGCAAATGCGCCGACGATTTCGCTGTGTGGGAACGCGCGGAAGGCTAGCGCACACCGTGTCGCCGACGGGGATCGCGGCCAAACGCGAATCCGAGGTCCGAGTCAGTCAAACTGCCGATGCACGGTCTCAGTCAGATCGGTCAGCGAGAACGGTTTCGGTAGGAATTCCGAGTTCGGAATCGCCCCGCGCCCATTGCCAAACGCGTCTTCGGTATAGCCCGAGACAAAGATCACCCGCACATCGGGCCGTTCCTCGAGCGCCTTGCGCACCCAGGTCGGCCCGTCCATGCCCGGCATCACCACGTCCGTGACGAAAACATCCACCTTTAAGTCCTTGTCTTCGAGGATCGCCAACGCCTCCTCAGCGGTTTCCGCCTCGACCACGGTATAGCCGCGCAGGCGTAAGGCGCGGGCGGCGAAGGCGCGGACCGGCGCCTCGTCCTCGACCAGCAGCACCACGCCCGAGCCCTTTTCCGGCAATTGCCGCGGCTGGGCTTTCTCGGCCACCTGGGCCGCTTCGACGCGCGCCTCATGTGCCGGGAACATCAGGGTAAAGCAGGTGCCGTTGCCCGGCACGCTATCGACAAAGATGAAGCCGCCAGTTTGTTTGACGATGCCATAGACTGTCGACAGGCCAAGCCCGGTGCCCTCCCCCGTGCGTTTGGTGGTAAAGAACGGCTCAAACACCTTTTGCAGCTTGCTTTTCGGGATGCCGATGCCTTCATCCGACACCGACACCGTCACGTACGTGCCCGGCGGGACCATCGCGCGGTCGCGGGTCAACGGCTCTTTCAGAACGCGGCGCTCGGTCTCGATGATGATCTCGCCGCCCTCGGGCATGGCGTCGCGCGCGTTGACGACAAGGTTCATCATCACCTGTTCCAGCTGCCGCCGGTCGCCGCGAATGGGCGGCAGGACCGGATCGTGCTGCAGCGACAGCCGCACCTTTTCGCCCACCAGACGGTTCAAAAGATGCGTCAGGTCCGACAGGGTGTCGCGCAGGTCGAGCACCTCGGGCCGCATCGTCTGCTTGCGCGAGAACGCCAGCAACTGGCCTACCAGAGCGGCCGCCCGGTTGGCATTCTGGTTGATCTGGACGAGGTCGCCATAGTCCGGATCGCCCTGGTCATGGCGCAAGAGCATCAGGTCGCAATGCCCTGAAATCGCTGTCAAAAGGTTGTTGAAGTCATGCGCCACACCGCCGGCAAGCTGGCCAATTGCCTGCATCTTCTGGCTTTGTACAAATTGCGCCTCGAGCGATTTTAGTTCGGTGGCGTCGTTCAGCACCGCCACCAGCGTGGCCTGCCCGTCTTCGACCACCCGGCTGAGTGTGACCTGGACAAACATCTCACGATCCGACCGGGTCAGACGCAGGAATTCGGAATGGTGCAGCATGCGCCCATCGGCAGCCTCTTCCAGCCAGTCGCGGATTGCCCGGCCGAGCCCCTCCATGTAGTCCACAAGGTTGCCTTGCGATTCGCTGCCCATGTCCAAGAGCTTGCGTGCCTCGGGATTGGCGCGCAGCACGGTGCCATCCGCCGCCAGACGCAAGAGCGGCACCGGCAGATTGTCGAACCCACCCGAGACCGAGGCCTCAAGCTCGGGATCGGCCAGTGGTGAGAGCGTGATTTCCTGCCGGCCGGCGCCTGAGTCGTTGACCTGCACCAGCACCTGTTGCGGCGCCAGCGTGCCGGCCAAGCGGTGCACCCCGCCGGGCCGCAAAGGCAGGTCCGAGATGATGTCATCGAGCCGCTTGGCACGTTGCCCGATCAGCTTGCGCGCCTCGCCATTCATAAAGAGGATCGCGCCGTTGCGCCCCAGCGTCATCAAGGGCTGCTGGCCCGGCGCATTGGGGCTGGTGTCGACCCGGCTGTCCATCCGCCAGATCACCAGACCCGGTTCCACCAGGCGGACAAAGATCCGGTAACGGTCGGCGTGGCTGGTCACATCCTCAAGTGCAGTGCCGTCGCGTTGCGCGCGGGTCAAAAGCCGGAACAAAAGCCCTTCGGAGCTGGCAAATTCGTTGCGCAAAAGATGCGCGAGCGTGTCGCCCATGGCATCTGCGAACTGGTCGCGTGCGGCTTTGTTGGCGCGAAGCACCTGGCCCTCCGGGCTGCAGATAAAACACAGGCCGGGGTCGTTTTCGATGAGGAACTCGGCCAGTTTCAGCCGCTGCCCCCGGCGCCACGTGCGCACGACATGCGAAACGCCGGCCACCAGGGCGATGGCGGCAAACCCGCTGGCCGCGGCCAGAAAGCTGAGGCCGATTGTGGCCGAGGCGCTGACATACCAGCCCACAGCGCAAACAGCGCCGAGCGCCAGCAGCAAAAACGCTACAACCGGTAGTTGCAGCACCAAGGAACTTCGCGCCGGCGCGTGTTCAGTCGCGGACAAGCTGTAATCTCCCAAAGACGAGGAATCGCCCAAGTCGCATTCGATACGACACCCATTAACCAGTGGTTAACGATACCACATAGAGCGCCGCCGGGTCGGCAAACCTGCGCTTTTTTGCGCCTATGACGCGGCGCGCGGGCCTAGCCGCGTTGCAGAACGGCGATAAAAAACCCGTCGCCGCCCTCTTCGGGCAGAAAGCGGCGGGTCTGGGTCAGCTGCCAATCGGGCCGGTTTTGCAGGAAGGCATCGACCTGCTGCTGGTTTTCGCTCTGCAGCAGGGAACAGGTGCAATAGCCGAGCCATCCGCCGGGCCGGACAAGGTTTGAGGCGCGACCGAGAATGGCCGCTTGGGTCTGCTCCAGCTCGGCCAGACGCGCGGGTGTGAGCGCCCATTTGCCCGCCGGCGCCCGGCGCCAGGCGCCGCTGCCCGAACAGGGCACATCGCAGAGCACCAGATCGAACGGACCCGACGGTGCGGTGTCGATCCGCACCTGCGCGCCCGCGCGTTTGGCCCTGGCGGGCAGGTCTGCCATCCGCGCGGGATCGGCGTCATGGGCCATGACCGCGCCGCGCAGACGCGCCGCCATGGCCAGCGTCTTGCCGCCGCCCCCGGCGCAATAGTCCAGCACCCTTTGTCCAGGCTTCAATGGCAAGAGATCGACCACCGCCTGGCTTGCGGCGTCCTGCAGCTCGACCAAGCCATGGGTAAAGGCGTCGGATTGCTGGATGCGCCGGGCACCTTCGGTGACTTCCAGCGCCGTGGGTGACAACGCGTGAGGCTGACCGGTGATCCCTTCGGCCGCCAGCGCCTGCCGCGCCGCGTCGCGCGTGGTGCGCAGGGTGTTGACCCGCAGGAACACCGGAGCGCGGTCGCGCAAGGCCATGGCGGTGGGTCGCGCCATGTCACCCAGGCTGTCGGCAAAGGCGTCGGCCAGCCAATCGGGCAGATCGCAAGCCTCGGCCCGGTTCGGCGGCCGGCCCGCGGCGCGTTCGTCGCTGCTAAGCCGAGCGGGCGCGTAACCAGCGCCGGTAAATAGCGCCTCGACGTCTCCGCCTTGCTGGCGCAAGAGACCAAGGATCAGCGCGCGCCCGGACTCACCGCCGCCCAACGCGGCACAGCTTCGCCATTTGCGCAAAGTGTCGAAAACCAGATCGCGCACGGCGGCGCGGTCTTTCGATCCGGCATAGCGCGCGCCGCGCGCCCAGTTGGTCAGCGCCTGTTCGGCCGCGCGGCCAGCGCCGATCTGATCGAGCACCTCTATCGCGGCCTGAACCCGTGCGCCGGGGGTCATCCGATGCGATAGTTGGGCGACTCGCGGGTGATCTGCACGTCATGCACGTGGCTTTCTTTCAGCCCCGCGCCGGTGATCTTCACAAACGTGCAATTGGCCCGCATCTCTTCGACCGTGGCGCAGCCGGTATAGCCCATCGCCGCCCGCAAGCCGCCCACCAGCTGGTGAATGACCGTGCCAGCGGGGCCTTTGTAGGGCACCTGGCCCTCGATCCCTTCGGGCACCAGCTTGTCACTGGCGGCGTCCTTCTGGAAATACCGGTCAGCCGAGCCGCGCGCCATTGCGCCAAGGCTACCCATACCGCGATAGGCCTTAAAGCTGCGGCCCTGGTAGAGGATCACCTCGCCCGGGCTTTCATCCGTGCCGGCGATCATGCTGCCCACCATGGCGCAGGACGCGCCCGCCGCAATCGCCTTGGCAAAATCACCGGAAAACTTGATGCCGCCATCGGCGATGACGGGCACGTCACCCGCCGCCTGGGCGCATTCCAGGATCGCCGTCAGCTGCGGTACGCCGACGCCTGCCACCATCCGCGTGGTGCAGATCGAGCCTGGCCCAATGCCCACCTTGACCGCATCCGCCCCGGCATCGATCAGCGCCTTGGTCGCCTCGCCTGTCGCCACGTTGCCGGCGATCACCTGCACCTCGTTCGACAGCCGCTTGGCCCGGCCAACCGCGTCGATCACACCCTGGGAATGGCCATGCGCGGTGTCGATCACCACGATGTCGACGCCGGCATCGACCAAAGCTTCGGTCCGCTCAAAGCCGCTATCACCTACCGACGTCGCCGCGGCCACCCGCAGACGGCCCAGAGCGTCCTTGCAGGCAGTGGGGTTCAGCACCGCCTGCTCGGTGTCTTTCAGCGTCAAAAGCCCGGTCAGCTTGCCCTCTGCGTCGGTCACCAGCAGCTTTTCGATCCGCCGGGCGCGCATCAGGTCAATTGCCTCGGCCCGGTCGGCGGGTTCGGTCAAAACGGCGAGGTTTTCCTGCGTCATCATCGCGTGCACCGGCGTGTCGTCATGCTGAGCAAAGCGCATGTCGCGGTTGGTCACGATCCCCAGCACGCGCCCGGCCGCGTCGGTCACCGGAAAGCCGGTAAAGCCGTAGCGTTCGGTCAGCGCCTTGGCATCGGCCAGCGTCTGGTTGGCGGTCAGGGTGACCGGGTTGTAGACGATACCCGATTCAAAGCGTTTCACACGCCGCACTTCGCGCGCCTGCTCTTCGACGTCGAGGTTCTTGTGGATCACCCCCATGCCGCCCGCCTGCGCCATGGTGATCGCCATCCGCGATTCCGTCACCGTGTCCATGGCGCTCGACAAAAGCGGGATATTGAGCGCAATCGACTTGGTCACCCTTGTGCGGGTATCCGCCGTGCTGGGCAGCACGCTGGAGGCGCCGGGCACCAGCAGAACGTCGTCGAAAGTCAGAGCCTCGCGAATCTCCATAAGCGTCTCCTTTGGAGGGCAACGGTTGGCGCGTCCCTATCGCACGGGCAGGCGCTGGGGGAAAGGGGCGATTTTTGGGGGCGCTGCCCCCGCTGCGGCGTGGCCGCAGCCCCCCCGAGGTATTTTTGAACCAGAGAAGCGGGGGATGGGCGCACTATCGGGGCGTTGCGCTGGGCGTCAGCGGTATTGCGCGGCGGTGATGAATTCCGAGAATGCCTCACACCAGATCAGGACTGTGGTGTAGTTGGTCACATCGATGCCGTCGGGGATGTCGAGCAGGAAGCCTCCGAACGTTTTGACGTCGCCGACCAGCTGCGCCTGATCCTTGATCGGAAGAAACTCGTCTTCGTGTTCGACAAAGCTTTCCACCAGGTAGAGCTTGTAATCCGGGCCCGGGGCCAAGCGGCCTTCGTGCACGATCTGGCCATCGGTCAGGCTGATCGTGCCCTCCCCCCAATGCAGCAGGTCACTGCCGCGCAGGTCGCGTGTCAGGGTGGCCGAAAACTGGGCGTTCTGTGCGGAGGATTGCAGCATCTCGGCATCTGGTGAGGCGGGGGCGGTGAGGATGGGCAAGAGGTAGATACCCAGCGCAAATCCAACGGCGAGCGCGGCCGTGTGAGTGACAATGGCCAACAGGATCCGACGCATACCTGCCTCCGCTTTTGTTCGGTGCGCCGAGCCTAGGGGACAAAAGCCGCGACGTGCAAGCGGCGACGCCGGGGTGTTCGCTGTGTTGGCGGCAAAAACGCGCAAGACATTCCCCGGCGCCTCGCCTAGCCTTTCCCAACATGACACAGGAGCAAAAGCGATGCACGGATACACATCGGGACGTCTGAACCTGCCCTTCACCGGCATCTGCACCTTTGCCAAGAAACCTCATGTCGCCGATTGGTCCGCCATCGACGCCGATGCCGCGATCCTCGGCGCGCCGTTTGATGCCGGCACGCAGTGGCGGGCCGGCGCGCGGTTTGGACCGCGGGGGGTGCGTGAGGCCTCGACGCTCTTTTCCTTTGGCCATGCCGGCGCGTATGACCACGAGGACGACGCGACGTACCTGAGTGATGACGTGCGGATTGTCGATATGGGTGACGCTGACATCGTGCATACCGACACGCTGCAAAGCCACGCCAATATCCGCGCCGGGGTGGAGGCTGCCCTGGCCGCAAACGCCCTGCCCGTGGTGATCGGCGGCGACCATTCGATCAACATCCCCTGTATCGAGGCCTATGAGGGCCAGGCGCCGTTCCACGTGCTGCAGATCGATGCGCATCTGGATTTTGTCGACGAACGCCACGGCGTCACCCGCGGCCACGGCAACCCGATGCGCCGCGCCATCGAAAAGCCTTGGGTCAGCGGGATGACGCAGGTGGGGATTCGCAATGTCAGCTCGACCGCGCGCGAAGGCTATGAGGATGCACGGGACCGCGGGTCGGACATCCTGTCGGTACGCCAAGCGCGCGCCTTGGGGCCAGACGGCGTCGCCGCGCGCATTCCCAGTGGCGTGCCGGTCTATATCACCATCGACATCGACGCGTTCTGCCCCTCGATTGCGCCCGGCACAGGCACGCCGTCGCATGGCGGGTTTCTCTATTACGACGTGCTGGAGATGCTGCAGCAGGTGACACGCGCCCACCCGATTGTTGGCATCGACCTGGTCGAGGTGGCGCCGGATTATGACCCGACGGGCTCGACCTCGATCCTCGCTGCGCAGCTGTTGATGAACCTTTTGGGCTTTGTGTTCCACGCCCGCGCGCAAGGCTGAGCGGCCGACAAACAAACACATCACACAATCAGAATATATTTGACCCAGATCAAATCCCCGAATCCGGCGCTGCGCTATCTCGCGGTTAAAGCTGAGTCTCAGTTTCAGCTTATCTCTAACCCTAGGAGCCACTATGCAACGCACCCTCACCGCCGCCCTTCTCGCCACCGCAGCGCTGGTCGCCCCCGCCGCCCAGGCGGAGACACCCGAGACCCTTGTCACCGTCCTGACCGCACCCGAACCGCAGACCCAGCTGATGGCCATGGTGCTGACCATGCAGGCCGCGCAGCAAGGGGTTGCGCCGCATGTCCTGCTCTGCGGGCCGGCCGGGGATCTGGCACTGAAAGACGCGCCCGCCACGGCCACCGCCGGCCAGCCGCCGCGTGACATGAGCCCGCAGGGCCTGATGCAGAAGATCATGTTGCAGGATGGTGCGCGGGTTGAGGTTTGCGCCATCTACCTGCCCGGCAAGGGCGCCGATCCATCTGTCCTGCTGGACGGTGTTGGCGTCGCCAAACCGGGTGCCATGGCCAGCGCCATCGTGGCCCCCAACGCCCGTGTCATGAGCTACTGATCCCACACTAAACCCGCTGCGGTGCCGGCAAATGCGGCGCCGCGGCATTCGGTCCTGTACGCGCGGTAAATGCCCGGTGTACGCTCTCGTTGCGCGCCCCACCCCAGGCGCGGCCAACGATTGGAATACACCATGTCAGCACCCCTAGAAGGTCTCTTGATCCTCGACCTCACCCATGTTCTTGCCGGGCCCTTCTGTTCCATGACGCTTGTCGATCTGGGCGCCGAGGTGATCAAGGTCGAGCGGCCCGATACCGGCGACGACACCCGCGCCTTTCCGCCCTTCAAGGACGGCAAATCGGCCTATTTCGCCGCGCTCAACCACGGCAAGCATTCCATCGCGCTGGATCTCAAGGACAGCGCCGAGGACCGGGCGGTGTTCGAACGCCTGCTGGAGCGGTCGGACGTGGTGCTGGAAAACTTCCGTCCCGGTGTGATGGAACGGCTGGGCTATGGCTGGGAGGATCTGCACGCGCGCTATCCGCAGCTGGTTTATGGCGCCGTGTCGGGCTTTGGCCATACCGGCCCGGATGCCAAGCGGCCGGCCTATGACATGGTTGTGCAGGCGCGTGGGGGCGTCATGTCGATCACCGGAGAGAAAGACCGTGAACCGGTGCGCGTCGGGGCCTCGATCGGCGATATCGTCGCCGGCATGTACCTGACCCAGGGCATTCTGGCCGCGCTCTTTGATCGCGAAAGCTCGGGCAAGGGCCGCAAGGTCGATGTGTCGATGCTCGACAGCCAGCTCGCGATCCTCGAACACGCCATCGCGCTGACCACGGTGACAGGCCAAGCCCCCGGCCCCTCGGGTGCGCGCCACCCGTCGATCACGCCGTTTGAGACCTTTCACGCCTCGGACGGGCTCTTTGTCGTTGCCGGCGGCAATGACAAAGAGCCC
>JASJCC010000078.1 GCA_030066175.1 Paracoccaceae bacterium
GGCACCTGCCGCCGATGCCCCTGCCGTAGAGGCGCCCGCCACAACGGAGGCCGAAACACCACCGCCCGCCCAGCCCGGGCGGCGCCCCGTTGGGGAAAGCCAGGTCGAGATTGCAACCGCGCCCACGGATGCGCCGCCGTCGCCGGATGTGCCGAGCGGAGCCGGGGCGGACACAACACCGCCGCCGGCCCCCACTGTCGGTGCAATGCCAAGCGCCTTGCCGGATACGTCAGAGCCGCAGGGCGGCGCGCAGGTGGCGGTGGCCACCGATGCACCGGTCTTGCCCGGGGCGCAGGCCCAGGCGCCGGATGCCCCGGCGCCAGATGCCGAGCCCGCGGTCACCACCCAGCCCGCGCAGCCACCGCAGCCGGCATTGCCCGCCGAAGAGGCGCCGCTGGTTGACGAGACCGCGGAGGATAAACCGGAAGACGCCCCCGATGCGCCCGCCGCCGCAGCGCCGGCATTGCCCACGGTCGATAGCGCCGAAGAGCTAGCCCCCGAGCCTGACGCAGGGGCCCCGCGCATCGGTCAGCCCGCCGGGTCGTTGATTGACCGGCAGCCTGCGGTGCCGACCGGGCGGTTGGTGTCGGTCGGGGATGATGCCGAGGCTGAGGCCGAAGCGCCCCAAGCTGAGGCCCAACCCGCCGCCGACCGGCCGCTCGACCTCTTTGCCGCTCAGCTTGAGATCCCGGCAGACACGCCACGCATGTCGATTGTCTTGATCGACGATGGCAGTGGCCCGCTTGGGCCGCAGGCGCTTGAGGCGTTTCCATTCCCGGTCAGCTTCGCCATCGACCCGGGCCACCCCAATGCCGCCAAGGTCGCCCGCGACTATCGCGCGCTGGGGTTCGAGGTGATGGCACTGGCCGACGTGCCCGAAGGGGCGCAGCCGACGGATGTGGAAGTCGCGCTTGCGGGCCTTCTGGACACCGTGCCCGAAGCGGTTGCGGTGCTCGAGGCCCCCGGTGGCGGGTTACAGAGCAGCCGCGCCATTTCCGACCAGGCCGCCGCCTATCTGGCCGACTCGGGCCACGGGCTGGTGATGATGCCCAAGGGCCTCAACACCGCGCAGCAACTGGCGGCGCGGGCGGGCGTGCCCTCGGCCACGCTGTTTCGCGACTTTGATGCGGAAGGCCAGAACGCCAACGTGATCCGCCGCACGCTCGACACCGCGGCGTTTCGGGCGCGGCAAGAGGGGGCGGTGATCCTGCTGGGCCGTTTGCGCGCCGACACGATCTCGGCGCTCGTGCTCTGGGGGCTGCAGGATCGCGGCGAAACCCTGTCGCTGGTGCCGGTATCGGTGGTGCTGCGCGAGGCGGATCAGGGCTGAGGCTTGGCCCAACCGCTGAGCGTGGTTTCCAGATCGCCATAACCGGTCGCGCGCTTTTCGTACGCCAGCCCAAGGCGCGCCGCCTGTTCCTGCGCCAAAACGTCGAGCGCGGGATCGTCTTTTTGCGCGAGATAAACCAGCGTCTGATAATGGCCGAAATACATGTCCCGCAGCTGAGGATGCCGGTCGAGACCCAGCGGTTTCCAGACAAAGGCATCGAACTGCCGGACCAGGAAATCCGTGAGGTAAAACGCCGTCATCTCGTCCCGCGCAGCAAAGCGTTGCACGCCATCAAAGAACGCATAACAATGCGGACCGGCCACCATCTCAACCCCCATGTCCGCGCAAGCGCTCTGCAAAAGCCCACCGGTGCCGCAATCGGCATAGACCACGTGAATGGCGTCGTAGTTGGCGCGGTGCTTTTCCACCGCGTCGCGCACCGCGTCGGTGATCCGTTCGGGGTGGTTGTGCAGAATGGCGGGCAGGCAGACCAGATCCATATGGCCCCAGCCGTTGCGCGCCTTGATGTCGAGAATCTCACGCGCCAAAGCCCCGCAGGCGATCAGCAGGATGCGCCCGTCTTGGGTTTCGGCAAAGCCGTGATCTGTCAGTGTTTGGTCGTCAGGGGTGGCGGTCGTCATGCGGCACATGCGCAAGCGCCCAGCGGGCCAGCAAGGCCAGAACCAGAAGGATCGGCACCACCGTCATCATCCCCCACGCGCTGATGGCCCAGACCGTCAAGGCGGCGGCGGCCAGAACAACGATGATCAGCATGGCGAATGAGGTGACAGGCATCCAATTCTCCCTTTGATCTCAATATGGGCCAGATTCGGGTAAAGAAAAAGGCCTCTTCACGCAGAAGAGACCTTTTCAGCGCTTGCATGCAGGGCATTGCCTATTACCCGGCCGCCAATTGGTTGTGTTTGCGGGACATGAACTCCTTGGCGGTCTCTACCGCGACAGCCGCGTCCCGGCAATATGCGTCAGCGCCGATCGCTTTGCCAAACTCCTCGTTCAGCGGCGCGCCGCCCACGAGGACGGTGTAATCGTCGCGGATACCCTTTTCGACCAGCGTGTCGATCACGACCTTCATGTAAGGCATCGTCGTGGTCAGCAGCGCCGACATGCCGAGGATGTCGGGGTCTTCGCTTTCCAGTGCGGCCAGGTAATTTTCCACCGGGTTGTTGATGCCGAGATCGACCACCTCGAAACCCGCGCCCTCCATCATCATGCTGACGAGGTTCTTGCCGATGTCGTGAATGTCACCTTTGACGGTGCCGATCACCATCTTGCCCATGCGCGGCGCGCCGGTTTCGGCCAAAAGCGGTTTGAGGATGGCCATGCCACCTTTCATCGCGTTGGCCGCGAGCAGCACTTCGGGCACAAAGAGGATCCCGTCGCGGAAATCCTGCCCGACGATGGTCATGCCGCCGACCAGCGCCTCGGTCAGGATGCGATAGGGTTCCCACTTGCGTTCCAAGAGGATATTGACGCCTTCCTCGATCTCTTCCTTGAGACCGTCGTAAAGGTCGTCGAACATCTGCTGGACAAGTTCCTCATCATCCAGATCCGCCAGGATGATGTCGTCTTCTTCTTCGGACATGCGCGCGTTCCTTTGTTCGGGCATGCAACGGCATGCCTGATTTTCCTGACTATTCGGGTTTTTGCCCGGGTTTCTGTTGGCAGATTGCGACAATCGGCGCGATCAATCCGACTTTGCGGGTCAGTCTGGCACGACAATTGTAAATGTTCTCTTTTCGTTCTAGATTGCGGGTATGCGAGACACTGATCAGATCGTTGACCCGGCGCGCCGACCCGGACGCGCGGCCAACACAAGCCGGACGGGCCGGTTCGAACGGCATGTGCGCGAAAGTGTGGAGGACGGCTGGGACATCCCCGAAGAGCACGGGGTGCTGCGCACGGTGGTGACTGACGAACATCCGCGCAGCGTCATCAACTACGTGCGGTCGCCGGATTTGCCGTTTGACCGGACGTTGAATGCCTATCGCGGCTGCGAACATGGCTGCATCTACTGTTTTGCCCGTCCGACGCATGCCTATCTCGGGCTGTCGCCGGGGCTCGATTTCGAAACGCGGCTGATTGCGCGGCCTTCGGCGCCCGAGGTGCTGGCACGTGAGCTGCGCAAACCCGGTTATCGCGTGGCGCCCTTGGCTTTGGGCACGAACACCGATCCGTATCAGCCGGCCGAGCGGGATCGCGGCATTGTCCGGGCCTGTCTGGAGGTGCTGCGCGACTTTCGGCACCCGGTGGCGATTGTGACCAAAGGCACGCTGATCGAACGGGACATGGATATCCTGGCGCCGATGGCGGCTGAGGGGCTGGTGCGGGTGGGGATTTCCGTGACAACGCTCGATCCCGACCTGTCGCGCCGGATGGAGCCGAGGGCGCCGGCGCCGCAACGACGACTGACGACCATTCGGCGCTTGACTGCGGCCGGCATCCCAGTGCGCGCCATGGTGTCGCCGGTGATCCCGGCGCTGACCGATTGCGAATTGGAGCGGATTCTGACGGCGGTTGCCGAGGCAGGGGTCGACGCGGCCAGCTGGATCATGTTGCGGTTGCCGCTGGAAGTGGCCGAGCTTTGGCAGGCTTGGTTGGAAGAGCATTACCCGGAGCGCGCCCAGCGGATCATGGGGCATGTGCGCGACATGCATGGCGGCAAGTCGTATGATGCGCGCTGGTTTCGTCGGATGCGCGGCGAGGGGCCATATGCCGAGATAATCGCGGCACGCTTCCAGCGCTCTGCGCGCGCGCTTGGACTGGATCGAAAAGTGCCTGCCCTGCGTTGCGATTTGTTCACCGTACCGCCACGGGCCGGCGATCAACTTCGGCTGTTCTGAGCGCGGGGAAATTTCGTTCACGAAATTTGGGAAATTCCATGAATGGAATTTCGCGTCAGCGCAGAACGCGGATCGGTTCGGCGTTGCAGAAGATGATTGTCTGCCCGGCATTTTCGACTGCGCGATAGCCACGGCGCTCAAGTTCTGCAAGAAACCGGTCGCGGCCGACAATGCGATGGATATCGCTGGTCTGGCGTCGGATGACGCCACCGCGGATGGCGTTGCGTGACGAAAAAATCGTCTCGAGCCAAGCCTCCTGGTGGATATGCGGGACAACACTGGTCATGGTGGTTTTGTGCCATCGCCATGGTTAATCCCGCCTTAATGGCTCAGGCGCGACGGCGGCCGCGGCGTTGCCGTGCGGGGCCCGCGTCGGCGCCCGTGCCATCGCTCTCGGAGGAAAAGCCGCCAAGCGCGGTGGCGATCTGTTCCAGTGTCGGACGGGCTCCCTTTGGTCGCGTCTCGAGCGCTGACCGCATTGCGCGCAAGTGATCGGGGGTGGTGCCGCAGCAGCCGCCGATGATGCGCGCGCCGGCGTCGCGGGCCAGTACGGCGTAGTCGGCCATCAGATCGGGTGTGCCGTCATAGTGGATGTGGCCGTCATGGTATTTCGGGATGCCCGCATTGCCCTTGGCGATGATCGGACGGTCTGTGCCTTGGGCGGCGAAACCCAGCACCGTGCGCATCAGGTCAGACGCGCCGACACCGCAATTGGCGCCAAAGGCCAGCGGTGGATTGGGCAGGGTTTCAACCAAAGCGGAGAGATCGGCGGAGGTCACCCCCATCATGGTGCGGCCGGCGGTGTCGAAGCTCATGGTGCCGCACCAGGGCATGTTTGCCCGGTCAAAGGCCTCGGCGGCGGCGCGGAATTCCTCGGGCGCGCTGATGGTTTCGACCCAAAGCACGTCGGCACCGCCATCGCGCAGGCCTTCGGCGGTTTCTTGGAACATCTCGACCGCGCCTTCGTGGCTGAGCGTGCCGACGGCGCCCATGATTTCGCCGGTGGGGCCGACCGAGCCGGCCACCACGACCTCTCGGCCGGCCCGATCTGCGATCTCGCGCCCTAGCTCGGCGCTTATGCGGGAGAGTTCATGCGCGCGGTGGCCCGCGTCGTGCAGCTTGAGGCGCGAGGCATTGGCGCCAAAGGAATTGGTGAGGAAGATGTCGGAACCGGCATCGACGGCGCCTTTGTAGAGTGCGCGGATGCGGTCGGGGTGGTCTTCGTTCCAGAATTCCGGTGCGTCGCCGGATTGCAGACCCATGTTGAAGAGGTTGGTGCCCGTGGCGCCATCGGCCAGAAGCCAGTCACGCGTTGCGAGCAGGGTGGCTAGGGCGTTTGTCATGGATTGTGCCTCGGCGCTTTTTTGCGGGTGTTTCACATCCGGCAGCGTGAGGCAAATTCATAATCTGCATGATTTTTATGAGCTGGGTGATGGTGGAGCGCCGCTCGCGTCCGTTGGACGCATCGCCCCGCCCACCATCCCGTCAGCGCGGGGTCATTCCCATTCGATGGTGCCGGGGGGTTTCGACGTGATGTCATAGGTCACGCGGTTGATGCCTTTGACCTCGTTGATGATCCGGGTGGCGGTTTCGCCGAGGAATTCGTGGGTGAACGGGTAGTAATCGGCGGTCATGCCGTCGACGCTTGTTACCGCGCGCAGGGCGCAGGCGTAATCATAGGTGCGGCCGTCGCCCATGACGCCGACCGTGCGCACCGGCAGGATCGCCACGAAGGCCTGCCAGATCTCATCATATAGCCCGTGCTTGCGGATCTGGTCGATATAGACCGCGTCGGCTTTGCGCAGGATCTCGAGCTTTGCACGGGTGATCTCCCCCGGGCAGCGGATGGCAAGGCCTGGGCCGGGGAAGGGGTGGCGTCCGATGAAGCTGGCGGGCAGGCCCAACTCGTGCCCCAAGGCGCGGACCTCATCCTTGAAAAGCTCGCGCAGGGGTTCGACCAGTTTCAGCCCCATCTTTTCCGGCAGGCCACCGACATTGTGGTGCGATTTGATGGTGACCGACGGGCCGCCGGAAAAGCTGACCGATTCGATCACATCGGGATAGAGCGTGCCCTGGGCCAGGAACTCGACCCCGCCGATGCTGTCGGCGTGTTTCTGGAAGACGTCGATGAAGAGCTTGCCGATGATCTTGCGTTTGGTTTCCGGGTCGCTGACGCCGTCGAGTTCGCCTAGGAACAGCTCGGACTCATCAGCGTGGATCAGCGGCAGGTTATAATGTTCGCGGAACATGCCGACGACCTCTTCGGCCTCGTTCTGGCGCAAGAGACCGTGGTCGACAAAGACGCAGGTGAGCTGCTCGCCGATGGCCTCGTGCAGCAGGACCGCGGCGACCGAGCTGTCGACACCGCCGGAGAGCGCGCAGACCACTTTTTTGTCACCCACCTGGTCGCGGATGCGCTCGATGGCGTCCTCGCGATAGGCGCCCATGGTCCAGTCGCCCGTGAAACCGGCGTCGCGGACGAAGTTTTCGTAGAGCGTCTTGCCGTTGGGCGTGTGGTGCACCTCGGGGTGAAATTGTACGGCGAAGAAGCGCCGCTTCAGATCTGCCGTGATCGCAAACGGCGCGCCGGGGGAGGTGCCCAGAACCTCGAATCCCGAAGCGATTTCAGAGACATGATCGCCATGGCTCATCCAGACCTGTTCTCGGCCCGAGCCGTCCATGAACCAGCCATTGACGAAGTCCGGCCGGCTGTCGGAGGCCGGGGTGACATAGGCGCGGCCAAATTCGGCGGTGGCGTGTTCGCCCGCTTCGACCTTGCCGCCCAGATCCTGCATCATCACTTGCTGGCCATAGCAGATGCCCAGGATCGGCACACCGATCTCGTAGACCTCGCGCGGCGGGCGGGGCGAGCCTTCGCGCATGACCGAATCCGGCCCACCCGAAAAGATCACCGCCTTGGGCGCAAACTCGGCCAGAAAAGCGGCGGTAACGTTCTGGTAGGGGTGGATTTCGCAGTATACGTTGAGCTCGCGCAGGCGGCGGGCGATCAACTGCGTGACCTGGCTGCCGAAATCGATGATGAGAAGGCGGTCATGGGAATGCTGGGTCATGCGCCCTGATAGAATTGCCCTTGCCCGGTTGCAAGACGCGGTCCGCAAAAAAGGCGCGAGGGGGCCCCTCGCCTTGGAAGATGCGTGTAAGGGACGTCAGAACCGATAGATGCCACCGATTTCGATGGTGGTGAAATCAACGTCGATGTCGTTGTAGCGGATGTCGGTCTGAAAGTCGTCTTCGTTGAAGTTGTGCCGCAAGATGGCTGCGCGCACGCTGAAACGTTCGTTGAAGGCGTGTTCAAAGCCGACGCCAAAGACATAGCCGTTCAGGCGTTTGGTCTCGCCGTTTCTTCCGACGCCGAAGAACCCGTCATCATCGGTATAGGCATGGACATCGGCGGCGGCCCAGCCGGCGGTGGCGTAGACCAGAGATTTTGCGCCCGCGGCTATGCCGATGCGGCCGCGGATGGTGGCGACGTTTTCGACCTCGACGCCGCATTCAAAGATCGGGTTGGCGCAGTCTTCGGCGCCGTCGACGTTGAGGCCCGACCAGGTGACCTCGCCACCATAGACGATGTTGCCGCTTTGGAAATTGTAGCCAAGCACAAGGCCATAGCCATACCCGCTCAGCTCACCTTCGCCGTCGCCGGGAAAGAAGTTGCCATTGCCAAAGTCGCCATCGTTGTAGGACAGCAGCAAGCCGGCATAGGGGCCGGTCCAATCGGTGATCGGGGGCGCGACGGGCGGCAGCACGATGGGCGCTTGCGGGCCATCGGCGAGGACGGAAGTTGTGGAAAAGAGGCTCAGCGCGGTGGCGGCGATGGAGGCTTTGAATACGGATTTCATGTGATGTGTTCCCCTAGGTTCGTGCAGATCAATGGGCTTTTCTTTATGCGTCCGGTTTAACATTTGTGGTGTCCGGAGTCTCGGGTTTTGTGGCTTGTGGCAGAGGTAGCCTTCAACGCCTGGTTGTGTGGGTCGGCGCGCGGAACGTGCTGTGTCGGCGGGTTTTTTGCCATCTGCCCTGAGCGGCTTGGCGTAGCCCGAAGCTCACTCACAAAAGAGGTTCACCAGCAGCGCGCCCAGAATCCAGACACCGAAAGTGAGCGTGATGGTCGTGCCGGGGCTGTACCAGCCGCCGACGAATCCGCCGAGGGCGATCACCACACCCAAGCCGCCAACGAGGCCCATCATGTCTTTCTTGCGTTGTCTCAGATTCACGATTCCACCCCTTTGCCGCGGTTTTCGACGTTTCATGCTGGGTGAGCTTTGATCTGCCGCAACCGGCATGTCGTTTTCGCGCGCGATGCGCCGGAAAAGACACAAAGGGCAGACCGGGCACGCGGTACAACCGCGAGCATCTGCGGGCCCGAGGGGGTGCCCGCCCGGAACGCGAGGGCAAAGGATGGCAGAAGCAGCAGCACGCAGACGGTCTCGTGGTGGTGGCGGAGCCGCGCGGCGGGCCGAGCGGACAAGCGTCAGCGTCGAGACCGCGAAATACATCGAACGCAACATCCCGAATTTCGAGGTGCTGACCGAAGAGGCGCTGGAGATCATCGAGGCCAATGCCGAACAGATCCTCGAAGAAATCGGGGTGAACTTCGTCAACAACCCGGCAGCGCTTGATCGCTGGCGCGCAGCCGGCGCGGATGTGGATGGCGAACGGGTGCGGCTGCCGAAGGGGCTGGCGCGGCAGCTATGTGCGACGGCGCCCAAGAGTTTCACCCAGCACGCCCGCAACCCGGCGCGCAATGTCGAAATCGGCGGGAAAAACCTGGTGCTGGCGCCGGTCTATGGCCCGCCTTTTGTGCGCGATCTGGAAGGTGGTCGGCGCTATGCCACGATGGAGGATTTCCGCAAATTCGTGAAGCTCGGCTACATGTCGAAGTGGCTGCACCATTCCGGCGGCACGGTATGTGAGCCCACGGATGTGGCGGTGAACAAACGCCATCTGGACATGTTGCTGGCGCATATGACCCTGTCGGACAAGCCCTTCATGGGCTCGGTCACCGAACCCAGCCGGGCGCAGGACAGCGTTGAGATGTGCGAGATTCTCTTTGGCAAAGACTATGTCCAAGAGAACACGGTGATGACCTCGCTGATCAACATCAACTCCCCGATGACGTTTGACGATGTGATGATGGGCGCGCTTGAGGTTTACGCGCAAAACAACCAGGCCTGCATCGTGTCACCCTTTATCGTGGGCGGCGCGATGGCGCCGGTGTCGGTGGCCGGCACGCTGACCCAGGTGCTGGCCGAGGTGCTGGCCGGCATCGCTTATTCCCAGCTGATCCGCCCCGGCGCGCCGGTGATCATGGGCGCCTTTGTGACGTCTATCGACATGAATTCGGGCGCGCCGACCTTTGGCACACCCGAGGCCGCGCATATCACCTATGGCGCCGGTCAGTTGGCGCGGCGTCTAGGCTTGCCCTACCGCTCGGCCGGGTCGTTCTGCGGGTCAAAACTGCCCGACGCGCAGGCGGCCTATGAGACCGCGAACAGCCTCAATGTCGGGTTGATGTCGGGGGTGAATTTCATGCTGCACGCCTGTGGCTGGCTCGAAGGCGGGCTGGTTGCGTCGTTCGAAAAATTCGTGATGGATGCCGATCAACTGGGCACGTTGCATCACCTGGCCCAAGGCGTGGCGGTGGATGAAAATGCCCAGGCGATGGATGCCATGCGCGAGGTCGGGCCCGGCGGGCACTACCTGGGTTGCGCGCATACCCAGGCCAATTTCAAATCCGCCTTCTGGCGCTCGGATCTCTTTGACTACAAACCCTATGAAACCTGGTCCGAAGAGGGCGCGCGCGACACGGTGGCGTTGGCCAATGCGCGCGTGGCCAAGCTTTTGGAGGCGTATCAGCAGCCCCAGCTCGACCCCGGCATCGCCGAGGCGCTGGCTGGGTATGTGGCGCAGAAAAAGGCCTCGGTGCCTGACGCGTTCGGGTAGGTGTGGCGGCGGGATTACCCCGCCGCGTTGCGCAGCAGCCGCGCCTCACCCATCATGGCGACCAGAATCTCAACATGGCGCGCCACCGAATAGCCCGCATCCTCGCGGCGGCGGCGGTCGTCCTGTTCGGCCTCCAGCTCCACCAGCCGCATCAACGCGGCACCTGAGCGCGGCAAGGTGCCGTAGCCCAGCACACGGTGCAGATGCGGATCGCGGCGATAGTCCTGCGACCCGATCCGAGCCGCCCGGATCAGCAGCCGTGGACGGCGCAGATCCTGCAGGATTCCCAATACGTTTTTCATGGCATGTTCCCCAGTTCTCAAGCAACGGGGCGCACAGTTGCACAACCCAAGCGGGTGTTGCGTGACCGGCCAAAGTGGCGCGCGGTCCTTTCACAACTGTTTATGATTTGATGCTAATCTTAGCAAACATGGACGTTTGTTAACTCAGAGGTAATAAACTCACGCCTAGGTTGCAGATATCTGTGGGGATAACTCTGTGGATAGCCTGTTGATCGAGGGGACTGGCGTCATGGCGGCATTAAATCGGACTGGCGGAGCGATCGTCTTGCCGACCTGGGTACCGGAACCCGCAAGGGTGTATCTGGCGCATACCGAGCTTGGTGTGCCAATCCGGGCGATCGCGCGGGACGAAGGCTGCCATGCGTCGACGGTGTTGCGCCAGGTCCGCAAGATCGAGAACCAGCGCGACGATCCGCTTGTGGATGCCGCGCTGCGTCGCCTGGGGGGCCGAGGTTTGGGTTTTGACTCTGCACGGATCGACAAGGATAGGACACCGATGACCGCTGCTGGCGAATTTCCGACCGAACCTGACGAGGCCACGCTGGCGCGCGAAGCGCGCCGGGTGCTGAGCCGCCTATGCGAAAGCGGGGCGGTCCTGGCGGTGGCCGCGGAAATGGACAAGGCGGTTGTGGTGCGGGACACCCCCGAAGGCGGCAGCGCGCGCACCGCCGTGGTCGACGCGCCGATTGCCCAGGCGATGGCGCTGAAGGAATGGATCACCTGCGACAAGCCTGCGCGCATCTCGCGCTACCGGATCACGCCGGCGGGGCGGGCGGCGCTGAACAAGATGATGGCCGAACAGGAGAGCCGGCTGCGCGGCTTTGCCGAGGCGCAGGCGGGGTTCGAGACCGGACGCGCGGCCGAGGCAGCGCTGGCGCAGGTCGAAAGCGATCCGCGGGCGCGCAAGGGCCGCTTTGCGCTGGCCGACAGCCCGCTCACTGCTTTGGCGCGGCGTCGCGACAAGGACGGGTCGCCGTTTTTGTCCGAAGACCTTGTTGCCGCCGGCGAACGGCTGCGCGAGGATTTTGAGCTGAGCCAGATCGGCCCGCGCACCACGCAGAACTGGGATCAGTTCCTGACCGCGGGGGTGCAAAGCGGCGTCACGCCGGGCGCCATGCGCGGCGCTGATGGTGCGCGGATGCGGCTGGAGGCGGCGTTGCGCGATCTGGGACCCGGGCTGGGGGACGTGGCGCTGCGCTGCTGCTGTTACCTCGAGGGGTTGGAGACCACGGAAAAACGGCTCAACTGGTCGGCGCGGTCGGGCAAGATTGTCCTGCGCATCGCGCTGCAACGGCTCAAGCGCCACTACGAGGAGCTGGGCGCCAAGGGTGGCGATCTGATTGGTTAGTGTCAGGTTGGTGAGTGCGGAACGGGGCTGCGTTAACGCGGCCCCGTTGTCGTTTTGGCGGTTTGACTGTCCGTTGAGCCAGTTTGCCGCATGAGGCGGCGTGGTCTTGATATGTGGCGCGCGCTGGTCTCTTCCGATAAACAGAAAAACATATTTAAATCAATAAATTGAGCGAGAAATGTGATGTAATCCGCGACCACTTCGGCTCCCAAGGGAAAAGGCGCAGGGGGAACTCGTGAACCCTTTGGGGATGCGTCGGCTGCATGACAGCCTTGCTCTACTGGTACTGCCCCCTGCTGTGACTTATGGTAAAGAGACGTGACATCGACTTCGCGGGGAAAAACCAGTGCGAGACCTCAAGATTCCCGAGCAGCGCCACCCCGAGAAGGCGCATAAGCCCGACAATGCCCAGCCGAAGAAACCGGCCTGGATCCGCGTCAAGGCGCCGGGGGGCGAGGGCTATAACAGCACTCGCAAGATCATGCGTGAGCATAACCTGACCACGGTTTGCGAAGAGGCGGGCTGCCCCAATGCCGGTGAATGCTGGAGCCAGGGGCACGCCACCATGATGATCATGGGTGAGGTCTGCACCCGCGCCTGCAGTTTCTGCAATATCGCCACCGGCAAGCCGCCCGAAGACCTCGACCCGTTTGAGCCGGGGCGCGTGGCGCATGCGGTGGAAAAGCTGGGGCTGAACCACGTGGTGATCACCAGCGTCGACCGCGACGATATCGAGGATGGCGGGGCCGAGCATTTTGCCCAGACCATCCGCGCGATCCGGCATCGGTCCCCGGGGACCACGATCGAGATCCTGACACCGGATTTCCTGCGCTGCGATCCGGCGGTGCTGGAGGTGGTGGTCGAGGCCAAACCGGATGTGTTCAACCACAACCTCGAAACTGTGCCGGGACTCTATCCCAGCGTGCGGCACGGGGCGCGCTATTTCCATTCGCTGCGGCTTTTGCAGCGGGTGAAGGAACTGGATCCGTCGATCTTCACCAAGTCTGGCATCATGGTGGGTCTGGGTGAGGACCGTCAGGGCGTGCTACAGGTGATGGACGACATGCGCGCCGCGGATGTGGATTTCCTGACCATCGGCCAGTATCTGCAGCCGACGCCCAAGCATCACCGCGTCGACCGGTTCGTCACACCCGAGGAATTCGAAGGCTACGAAAAGGCGGCTTATGGCAAGGGGTTCCTGATGGTGTCGGCCACGCCTTTGACGCGGTCGTCTTATCACGCGGGCGACGACTTTGCCCGCCTGCGGGCGGCGCGCGAGGCCAAGCTGGCGAAGGCCTGATTTTTCCGAGCCTGGCGTGATCCAAAGGAGCGCTTCCGCGCGCTTTTATTCAGGCAGTGGTGAGGTGACGCTTTGACTCGGGCTTGGGTGCTCAGGGCACGGGCAGGGCTTTGACGTAGGCGGCTACGGCGGCGCGGTCTTCGGGGGGCAGCTTGGCGAAGTTTTCGATCACGGCGACCATGTGGCCGCCGGCGCTGTCGAAATCCGGGGTGAAGCCGGTTTCAAGGTAATAGGCGATGTCGGTGGCGGACCAAGTGAAGGCATCTGGTGTGAGCGGGGGGATCTTGCCGGTGCCCGAGGGGTTTGGCGCGCCGGTCATCCAGGCGGCGCGGTCGAGCCCGCCCAGGGCCCCGCGGGGTGTGTGGCATTCGGCGCAGTGGGCGAGCGCCTCCACCAGATAGCGGCCACGTGCCAGTTCGGGTGAGAGGTCACCCGTCATCACCCAGTCGCCGCTTAGGTAAAGCTGTTTCCACAGCCCCAAGCCGCGGCGGATGTTGAAGGGAAAACCTAACTCATGCGGCAGGCTGGCGACGTCAGAGGCGGGCAGGGTCTGCATATAGGCCCAGAGATCGGCGACGTCCTGATCCTCCATTAGCGCATAAGCGGTGTAGGGGAAGGCGGGGTAATAATGCCGGCCTTCGGGGGACAGGCCGCGGGTCACCGCATTGGCAAATTGCGGCAGGGTCCATGCGCCGAGGCCCGTGTCGGGGTCGGACGAGATATTGGGGGCGAGGAAGGTGCCGAAGTCCGACGGGAACCTTTGCCCGCCGGTCAGGATCAGCTTGGCGTCGCCCTCGGCCTTCGGTGCCGTGTGGCAAGAGGCGCAGCCGGCAGCGGTGAACACCGCCTCGCCTTTCATAGCGTCGCCGGCGAGACCCGCGAACCGGGCCTCGGACACCGGTTGCGGCCGAGTCAGCCACAGGCCCGCCGCGACGGCCAAACAGACCGCCGCGACCAACCCTGTCAGGATCCGGGACACCGGACCGCGTCAGCTGGCCGGCGCGCGATAGGCGTCGTGGCAGGCCTTGCAAGTGCCGCCCATCTGTCCCAGCGCCGGGCCGATCGAGGCCGGGCCTTCGCCAGCGGCGGTCTGCATCACCTTGGCGGCCTCGCCAAACTTGGCCCATTTGTCGAGCACGTCGGGCAGGTTGTCCCAGATCTCGGCCTTGGCGCGGGTGCCGTCGATATCCATCTCGCTCGACCCGGCGGGCCAGTGCGGGCCTTGCTGGATCATCGACACCGCAACCAGTGTGTCGGCGGCCGCCTGGGCGGCTTCGGCGGTGTATTCCACCTCACCCTTGGCCATGCCGCCAAGGATGCCAAGATTGATCGCCATGATGCGGAACTGCCCCTGGCGGGCCTTTAGCTGCGCCGAGAAATCCTGCGCATAAGCCGCGGTGCCCGACAGCATGGCCAGCGCGGCCAACGTTGCGAAAGTCTTTTTCATCCTGATGCTCCCTGAAGAATGACAACCATGAGTGTAGTGTGCCAGAACGTCGCAGCAACTTCATTTGCATTTTCGCACAGTGATCGTTCGAAAATCGCAGTTCAGCGCGGGCAGGTATCAGGTTCAAAAGCGTGGAAAGCGCGGCGCGCGTTCGACGCTGAGCGCGTCGGGCCAGCCGATCCAGCGTTCGATGGCAAAGAGCACGAAACACAGCGCCACGATGGCAAAGACCAGCTTGACGCGTTTGGCCGAGGGCGGGTTGCGCGCCCATTTTGACATGCGCAGGAACCAGAGCGGGTTCATGGGTTTACTCCTCGGCGAACCGCACCTTGCCGATATAGGGCAGGTTGCGGTTGCGCTGAGCGTAATCGATGCCGTAGCCGACGACAAATTCATCGGGGATTTCAAAGCCGGTCCAGTCGGCCTTGACGTCGACCTCACGCCGCGTGGGTTTGTCGAGCAGGGCGATCACCCGCAATTTGTGCGGCTTGCGCGCCCGCAACAGTCCCACCACGTGTTTCATGGTGAAACCAGTGTCGATGATATCCTCGACCACCAATACATCGCGGCCTTCGATGCCGCTGCGCAGGTCTTTGAGGATGCGCACCTCGCGGCTGCTCTCCATGCTGTCGCCATAAGACGACGCCTCGAGGAAATCGACCTCGACCGGCAGGTCCAACTCGCGCACCAGATCGGCGATGAACACAAACGATCCGCGCAACAGCCCCACCACAACCAGCTTGTCGGTATCGGCGAATTCTGCGCGAATTTCCCGACACAGCGTCTCGATCCGCGCGGCGATGGCTTTGGCCGAGATCATCTCGTCTACGACATAAGGACGCTGCGCCATGTCTCTTCCCTTGAAATTCCGCGCGCAGCATACGACATGGGCCGCCACTGTCATCACCAAAAGGCCCGCAATGCCGAAACACTCCGAAACCAAGCGCCTGCCCTACACCGCGCAGCAGATGTACGACCTTGTTGCCGATGTGAGCCGCTATCCGGAGTTCCTGCCCTGGACGGCCGCGGCGCGGATCCGGTCGCGCGAGGAGGAGGGTGATCACGAGGTGATGCTGGCCGATCTAGTGATCAGCTTTAAAGTCTTTCGTGAACGGTTCGGATCGAAGGTGACTTTGTGGCCGGAAGAGATGCGGATCGACACCGAATACCTGGACGGGCCGTTCAAATACATGGTGTCGAAATGGCATTTCGAGGATGTCGAGGGTGGGGTCGACGTGTCGTTCTTCGTAGATTTTGAGTTCCGCAACCGCATCCTGCAAGGGGCGGCGGGGATGTTTTTTTACGAGGCGATGCAGCGAATTGTCCGGGCGTTTGAGCGGCGCGCGGCCGAGCTGCACGGGCGGTAGACGCCGGTTTTTGGATGACGTTTGACAGGTGTGGCGTGGCTTTACGTCGCTTCGCCTCTCGCTATTCTGCGCGATGAGGGTGAGGGGGACG